>NZ_JBKQWU010000001.1:0-371362 GCF_047275745.1 Amaricoccus sp. W119
CGCTCTCCTCGACCATGGGGCCGGGCGTCAGCGTCGACATCGCGACCGCGGTCGCCGAATAAGGAATCTCCGTCGGGGGCGACCCCGGCGGGATCAGGGCGGCCGACCTCCGGGGCGGCTTCCCTTCTGTCCGAGACGGTGGGCGGCCGAAAGGCGCTAAGTCCTGCCCGAGACGGGAAACGATCAGGATCGAATTGGGGCCCGCGCGGCTCCGGGGCGGTTTTGGCGGGACCCGGATACGGACCCGAGACGCCGGGAGATGTCCCGGCGAAACTGAGCCGGCGGGGGTCTCCCTCGCCATGAACTTGGAGCAACACTGTGGATAGAGCCCAGAAAGAAGTCGTGGTCGGCGAGCTCGGCCAGATCTTCGCGGACTCTGGTGTCGTCGTGGTCGCGCACTACGAAGGCCTCACGGTTGCCGAGATGACCGATTTCCGCCTGCGTATGAAAAACGCCGGCGGATCGGTCCGTGTCGCCAAGAACAAGCTCGCCAAGATCGCCCTCAAGGGATCGGCCGTCGAAAAGATGGGCGATCTGCTGAAGGGCATGACGGTGCTCGCCTATTCCGAGGACCCCGTCGCCGCCGCGAAAGTGGTGGACGACTATGCGAAGGCCAACAAGAAGCTTGTTGTCCTCGGGGGTGCCATGGGGGCGACGCCGCTCGACGAGGCCGGTGTGAAAGCCGTGGCCCAGATGCCGTCGCGCGAGGAGCTCATCGCTTCCGTCGTCGCCTGCATCGGTGCCCCGGCCGGCAACCTGGTCGCGGCCATTGGCGCGCCCGCGAGCGACATCGCAGGTATCCTCACCACGCTCGAAGAGCGTGAGGCGGCCTGAGCGAAGCAACCCGAAGGGCCGGAGAGGCGAACCCGCCGATACCGGACAGAACGAACCTGATTGGAAACGGATAAAATGGCTGACCTGAAGAAACTCGCCGAAGAGATCGTGGGCCTGACCCTGCTCGAGGCCGCCGAGCTGAAGAAGATCCTGAAGGACGAATACGGCATCGAACCCGCCGCCGGTGGCGCGGTCATGATGGCCGGCCCGGCCGCCGGTGGCGACGCCGGCGCCGCCGCCGCCGAGGAGCAGACCGAGTTCGACGTCATCCTGAAGGCGGCCGGCGCGCAGAAGATCAACGTGATCAAGGAAGTCCGCGCGATCACCGGCCTCGGCCTCAAGGAAGCCAAGGACCTCGTCGAGGCCGGCGGCAAGGCCGTGAAGGAAGGCGTCTCCAAGGCCGAGGCCGAGGAGATCCAGAAGAAGCTCACCGACGCCGGCGCCGAAGTCGAGTTGAAGTAATCCTCCCGGGCGCCTATATGGTGCGGGAGCGATTTTGAAAATGGGGGCTGGACCCGCGGAGACGCGGGCCCGGTCCCCTGTAGGTTTCTCAATGACGTCAAGGGTTTGCTGATCCCCTGACGCTGTCGATGCCTCTCTCAGGACGCCCGACTCGCCCGACGCATGGGCGCACGGGCCTCCTGACAGACGCATCTCGATCCGGGTGCGTGGCCTTGGGACGCCGCGCAAGCATGGGATCGGATCGTCGAGCATGGTCGAGCGCCCCGTTCCCCGCCGGGCCGCTCGCGGCAGAGGGTACCAGAAGAGCATGGCTCAGACGCATTCAGGTCACAAGCGCATTCGGAAATTCTACGGGCACATCCGCGAAGTCGCGCAGATGCCCAATCTCATCGAGATCCAGAAGTCGAGCTACGACCTGTTCCTGCAATCGGGCGACCAGGAGATTCCCCAGGACGGCGAGGGCCTGAAGGGGGTGTTCCAGTCGGTCTTCCCGATCCGGGACTTCAACGACACCGCCGTTCTCGAATTCGTGAAATACGAGCTCGAGGCGCCGAAATACGACGTTCAGGAATGCATGCAGCGCGACATGACCTATGCCGCGCCGCTGAAGGTCACGCTGCGCCTCATCGTCTTCGAGGTGGACGAGGAGACCGGCTCGCGCTCCGTGAAGGACATCAAGGAGCAGGACGTCTACATGGGCGACATGCCGCTCATGACCCAGACCGGCACCTTCGTGGTGAACGGGACCGAGCGCGTAATCGTTTCCCAGATGCACCGCTCGCCCGGCGTCTTCTTCGACCATGACCGGGGCAAGACCCATTCCTCGGGCAAGCTCCTGTTCACGAGCCGCATCATCCCCTACCGCGGCTCCTGGCTCGATTTCGAGTTCGACGCCAAGGACATCGTCTACGCGCGCATCGACCGGCGCCGGAAGCTTCCGGTGACGACGCTGCTCTACGCGCTCGGGCTCGACCAGGAGGGCATCTGCGACGCCTATTACGACACCGTCACCTACCGCAAGGAAGGCGACATGTGGGCGACGCGCTTCTTCCCGGAGCGGCTGCGCGGCACCAAGCCCGCGCATGATCTGATCGACGCGGCGACCGGCGAGACCGTGGCGCCCGCTGGCAAGAAGATCACCCCGCGCATGGTCAAGGAATGGCTCGACCGGGGCGACATCAACGAGATCCTCGTGCCCTTCGAGACGGTGATCGGCCGCTTCTCGGCCAAGGATATCATCGACGAGTCCAACGGCCGCATCTGGGTCGAGGCCGGCGACGAGCTGACCTGGGAAGTCGATGCCAAGACCGGCGATCTCGTCGGCGGCACGCTCAAGACGCTGCTCGACAGCGGCGTGACCGAGATCCCGACGCTCGACATCGATAACGTCAACGTGGGCGCGTATATCCGCAACACGATGGCGGTCGACAAGAACATGAACCGCGACCAGGCGCTGATGGACATCTATCGCGTCATGCGTCCGGGCGAGCCGCCGACCGTGGAAGCGGCGAGCGTGCTCTTCGCAGGCCTGTTCTTCGATCCCGAGCGCTACGACCTCTCGGCCGTCGGCCGCGTGAAGATGAACATGCGCCTCGACCTCGACGCGCCCGACACGACGCGCACGCTCCGCGAGGAGGACATCATCGCCGTCATCAAGGCGCTGGTGGAGCTTCGCGACGGCAAGGGTGAGATCGACGACATCGACCATCTCGGCAACCGCCGCGTGCGCTCGGTCGGCGAACTCATGGAGAACCAGTACCGCGTCGGCCTGCTCCGCATGGAGCGCGCGATCCGCGAGCGCATGTCCTCGGTCGAGATCGACACGGTGATGCCGCAGGATCTCATCAACGCGAAACCCGCGGCGGCCGCGGTGCGCGAGTTCTTCGGCTCGTCGCAGCTTTCGCAGTTCATGGACCAGACCAACCCGCTCTCCGAGGTGACGCACAAGCGGCGTCTCTCGGCGCTTGGCCCGGGCGGTCTGACGCGTGAGCGCGCGGGCTTCGAGGTCCGCGACGTGCACCCGACCCATTACGGCCGAATGTGCCCGATCGAGACGCCGGAAGGCCCGAACATCGGTCTCATCAACTCGCTCGCCTCCTTCGCGCGGGTGAACAAGTACGGCTTCATCGAGACCCCCTACCGCAAGGTGGTGGACAGCCAGGTCACCGACGAGGTGCACTACATGTCCGCGACCGAGGAGATGCGGCACACGGTGGCGCAGGCCAACGCGCAGCTCGACGACGAGGGCCGCTTCGTCAACGATCTCGTCTCGACCCGCAAGGCCGGCGACTTCATGCTGAACCCGCCGTCGAACGTCGATCTGATCGACGTCTCGCCGAAGCAGCTCGTCTCGGTCGCCGCCTCGCTGATCCCGTTCCTCGAGAACGACGACGCGAACCGCGCGCTCATGGGCTCGAACATGCAGCGTCAGGCCGTGCCGCTTCTGCGCGCCGAGGCGCCCTATGTCGGCACCGGCATCGAGGAGATCGTTGCCCGCGACTCGGGCGCGGCGATCACCGCGCGCCGGGCGGGTGTCATCGACCAGGTGGACGCCATGCGCATCGTCGTGCGCGTGACGGAGGATCTCGCACCGGGCGAACCGGGCGTGGACATCTACAAGCTCCGGAAGTTCCAGCGTTCGAACCAGAACACCTGCATCAACCAGCGGCCGCTGGTGAAGGTGGGTGACACCGTGCGCAAGGGCGAGTTCATCGCCGATGGCCCGTCGACCGATCTGGGCGAGCTCGCGCTCGGCAAGAACGTCCTCGTCGCCTTCATGCCCTGGAACGGCTACAACTACGAGGACTCGATCCTCATCTCCGAGCGGATCGTGAAGGACGATGTCTTCACCTCGATCCATATCGAGGAATTCGAGGTCTCGGCCCGCGACACCAAGCTCGGGCCGGAGGAGATCACGCGCGACATCCCGAACGTCGGCGAGGAGGCGCTGCGCAACCTCGACGAGGCGGGCATCGTCTATATCGGCGCCGAGACGGGCCCGGGCGACATTCTCGTCGGCAAGATCACCCCCAAGGGTGAGAGCCCGATGACGCCGGAGGAGAAGCTCCTCCGCGCAATCTTCGGCGAGAAGGCCTCGGACGTGCGCGACACCTCGCTCCGCCTGCCGCCGGGCAACTACGGCACGGTGGTCGAGGTCCGCGTCTTCAACCGGCACGGCGTCGACAAGGACGAGCGCGCGCTGCAGATCGAGCGGGAACTCGTGGAACGGCTCTCCCGTGACCGCGACGACGAGCTCACGATCCTCGAGCGCAACATCTACGCGCGCCTCAGGACGCTGATCCTCGGCAAGACCGCGGTGAAGGGTCCGAAGGGGATCAAGGCCGGCTCGGAGATCACCGAGGAACTGCTCGGCACGCTCTCGCGCGGCCAGTGGTGGCAGCTCGCCCTCGGCGACGACCAGGACGCGCAGGCGCAGGAAGCCCTGCACCAGCAGTTCGAGATCCAGCGCAAGGCTCTCGAGCGCCGGTTCGAGGACAAGGTGGAGAAGGTCCGCCGCGGCGACGACCTGCCGCCGGGCGTGATGAAGATGGTCAAGGTCTTCATCGCGGTGAAGCGCAAGCTTCAGCCGGGCGACAAGATGGCCGGCCGTCACGGCAACAAGGGCGTCATCTCCCGCGTCGTGCCCGAAGCCGACATGCCCTTCCTCGCGGACGGGACGCCGGTCGATTTCGTGCTGAACCCGCTTGGCGTGCCGAGCCGCATGAATGTCGGGCAGATCCTCGAAACCCACATGGGCTGGGCGGCCCGCGGTCTCGGCCGCGCGATCGACCAGGGCCTCGACGAGTACCGCCGCACCGGCGACATGACACCGACCCGCGAGGCGATGAAGGTCGCCTATGGCGAGCAGCTCTACAACGAGGTGCTCTCCGAGATGCCCGAGGAGGACTTCCTCGAGGCGGCGGGCAATGTCACCCGCGGCGTGCCGATCGCGACCCCGGTCTTCGACGGCGCCAAGGAGAAGGACGTGAACGACGCGCTCCAGCGCGCGGGGTTCGACACCTCGGGCCAGTCGATCGTCCATGACGGCCGCACCGGCGAGCAGTTCGCGCGTCCGGTCACCGTGGGCGTGAAGTACCTGCTGAAGCTGCACCATCTCGTGGACGACAAGATCCACGCGCGCTCGACGGGGCCGTACTCGCTCGTCACCCAGCAGCCCTTGGGCGGCAAGGCGCAGTTCGGCGGTCAGCGCTTCGGCGAGATGGAGGTCTGGGCGCTGGAAGCCTATGGCGCCGCCTACACGCTGCAGGAGATGCTGACGGTCAAGTCCGACGATGTCGCCGGCCGCACCAAGGTCTACGAGTCGATCGTCAAGGGCGAGGACAATTTCGAGGCCGGCGTGCCGGAATCGTTCAACGTTCTCGTCAAGGAGATCCGCTCGCTTGGCCTGAATATCGAGCTTCTGGACTCGGAAGCGGAGTGAGGGCGCCCGGCGCCCTCCCTTTCCCGAACTCGATCAAGGATTTGAGATGAACCAGGAACTCACCAATCCGTTCGCCCCGGTCCAGCCGATGCGGACCTTCGACGAGATCAAGATCTCGCTCGCCTCGCCGGAACGAATCCTCTCCTGGTCCTACGGCGAGATCAAGAAGCCGGAGACCATCAACTACCGCACGTTCAAGCCGGAGCGGGACGGGCTCTTCTGCGCCCGGATCTTCGGCCCGATCAAGGACTACGAGTGCCTGTGCGGCAAGTACAAGCGGATGAAGTATCGCGGCGTCGTCTGCGAGAAATGCGGCGTGGAAGTCACGCTGCAGAAGGTCCGGCGCGAGCGCATGGGCCATATCGAGCTTGCCTCGCCGGTCGCGCATATCTGGTTCCTGAAGTCGCTGCCCTCGCGCATCGGCCTCATGCTCGACATGACGCTGCGTGACCTCGAACGCATCCTCTATTTCGAGCAGTATGTCGTCATCGAGCCGGGCCTGACCGATCTCAAGCACGGCCAGCTTCTGGGCGAGGAGGAATACCTCGACGCGCAGGACCGGTTCGGCGAGGACGCGTTCCGCGCCGGCATCGGCGCCGAGGCGATCCGGGAGATGCTCGCCGCCATCGACCTCGATTCCGAGGCCGAGCAGCTGCGCGCCGATCTCGCGGAAGCCACCGGCGAACTGAAGCCGAAGAAGATCATCAAGCGGCTGAAGCTCGTGGAATCCTTCCGCGAGTCCGGCAACCGTCCCGAGTGGATGGTGCTCACCGTGATCCCGGTGATCCCGCCCGAGTTGCGCCCTCTGGTGCCGCTCGACGGCGGCCGCTTCGCGACCTCGGACCTCAACGACCTCTACCGCCGGGTCATCAACCGCAACAACCGCCTGAAGCGGCTGATCGAGCTGCGCGCCCCCGACATCATCATCCGCAACGAGAAGCGGATGCTGCAGGAATCGGTCGACGCCCTCTTCGACAACGGCCGCCGGGGCCGCGTCATCACGGGCACCAACAAGCGCCCGCTGAAGTCGCTCTCCGACATGCTGAAGGGCAAGCAGGGCCGGTTCCGCCAGAACCTGCTTGGCAAGCGCGTGGACTTCTCCGGCCGCTCGGTCATCGTGACCGGCCCGGAACTGAAGCTGCACCAGTGCGGCCTGCCGAAGAAGATGGCGCTCGAACTGTTCAAGCCGTTCATCTACTCGCGGCTTGACGCCAAGGGCCTCAGCTCCACCGTGAAACAGGCCAAGAAGCTGGTGGAGAAGGAGCGCCCGGAGGTCTGGGACATCCTCGACGAGGTGATCCGCGAGCATCCCGTCCTGCTGAACCGCGCGCCGACGCTCCACCGTCTCGGCATCCAGGCCTTCGAGCCCGTGCTGATCGAGGGCAAGGCGATCCAGCTTCACCCGCTGGTCTGCTCGGCCTTCAACGCGGACTTCGACGGCGACCAGATGGCCGTCCATGTGCCTCTCTCGCTGGAGGCGCAGCTGGAAGCGCGCGTCCTGATGATGTCCACGAACAACGTGCTGAGCCCCGCGAACGGCAAGCCGATCATCGTGCCGTCGCAGGACATGATCCTCGGCCTCTACTACCTCTCCATCGCGCGTGAGGGGCAGCCGGGCGAGGGCATGATCTTCTCCTCGATCGAGGAGGTCGATCACGCGCTGCAGAACGGCATCGTCAACCTGCACTCGAAGATCACCGCCCGGATCGAGCAGATCGACGAGAACGGAGAGAGCGTGACGCAGCGCTTCGAGACCACGCCCGGCCGACTCCGGCTCGGCGCGCTGCTCCCGAAGAACTTCCGCACGCCCTTCGACATCGTGAACCGGCTCCTGCGCAAGAAGGAGGTCGGCGAGGTCATCGACACCGTCTACCGCCACTGCGGCCAGAAGGAATCGGTGATCTTCTGCGACCAGATCATGTCGCTCGGCTTCACCGAGGCGTTCAAGGCCGGGATCTCCTTCGGCAAGGACGACATGGTGATCCCGGAGGAGAAATGGGGAATCGTCGGCGAGACCCGCAGCCAGGTCAAGGACTTCGAACAGCAGTACATGGACGGCCTGATCACCCAGGGTGAGAAGTACAACAAGGTCGTCGATGCCTGGTCGAAGTGTAACGACAAGGTCACGGATGCGATGATGCGGACCATCTCCGCCACGCGGCGGGACGAGGGCGGCGCCGAGCAGGAGCCGAACTCGGTCTACATGATGGCCCATTCCGGCGCCCGCGGCTCGGTCACGCAGATGAAGCAGCTCGGCGGCATGCGCGGCTTGATGGCCAAGCCCTCGGGCGAAATCATCGAGACGCCGATCGTGTCGAACTTCAAGGAAGGCCTGACCGTGCTCGAGTACTTCAACTCGACCCACGGCGCCCGCAAGGGCCTCTCCGACACCGCCCTGAAGACGGCGAACTCGGGCTATCTCACCCGCCGTCTCGTGGACGTGGCGCAGGACTGCATCGTCAAGATCGACGATTGCGGCACCGACCGTTCGATCACCGCCCGCGCGGCGATCGCGGATGGCGAAGTCGTGGCCTCGCTCTCCGAACGCATCCTCGGCCGCGTCGCCGCGGAGGACGTGCTCGATCCGAAGACCCAGGAGGTGATCTTCCGCCAGGGCGATCTGATCGACGAGCGCGCCGCCGACATGATCGAGGCCGCCGGCGTTCTGGAGTTCCAGATCCGCTCGCCGCTGACCTGCGAGGCCGAGGACGGGATCTGCGCCCAGTGCTACGGGCGCGACCTCGCCCGCGGCACCAAGGTGAACCCCGGCGAAGCCGTGGGCATCATCGCGGCGCAGTCGATCGGCGAGCCGGGCACGCAGCTCACGATGCGGACCTTCCACATCGGCGGCATCGCCCAGGGCGGCTCGCAGAGCTTCCTCGAAGCGAGCCAGGAGGGCGAGCTTGCGATCCGCAATTCCAACATGATCACCAACGCCGATGGCGAACAGATCGTGATGGCGCGGAACATGGAGCTCGTCATCACCGACGAGAACGGCGTCGAGCGGGCGGTCCACAAGCTGACCTACGGCTCCAAGCTGCTCGCGAAGGAAGGCACGCGCGTGGCCCGCGGCGACAAGCTCGCCGAATGGGACCCCTACACGCTGCCGATCATCGCCGAGAAGGCGGGTGTCGCGAAATTCGTCGATCTCGTGGCGGGCTTCTCCGTCCGCGAGGAGACCGACGACGCGACCGGCATCAGCCAGAAGATCGTCTCCGACTGGCGCGCGGCCCCGAAGGGCAACGAGTTGAAACCGGAGATCATCGTCATGGACCCGCTCACCGGGGAACCCGTCCGCCTCGCGAACGGCAATCCGGAGGTGCATGCCATGTCGGTGGACGCGATCCTCTCGGTCGAGGATGGCCAGGAAGTCCGTCCGGGCGACGTGCTCGCGCGTATCCCGCGTGAAGGCGCGAAGACGAAGGACATCACCGGTGGTCTGCCGCGGGTGGCCGAACTCTTCGAGGCGCGGCGTCCGAAGGACCACGCGATCATCGCCGAGGTCTCGGGTACCGTGCATTTCGGGAAGGACTTCAAGAACAAGCGCCGCATCACGATCGTACCGAGCGAGGAAGGCGTCGAGCCCGTCGAATACATGGTGCCGAAGGGCAAGCACATCCCGGTGCAGGAAGGCGACTTCATCCAGAAGGGTGAGTACATCATGGACGGCAACCCCGCCCCCCATGACATCCTCGCCATCATGGGCATCGAGGCGCTGGCCGACTACCTGATCGAGGAGGTGCAGGAGGTCTACCGGCTGCAGGGCGTGAAGATCAACGACAAGCACATCGAGGTGATCGTTCGCCAGATGCTGCAGAAGTGGGAGATCGCCGAGTCCGGCGGCACCACGCTCCTGAAGGGCGAGCAGGTCGACAAGATCGAGTTCGACGAGGAGAACGAGAAGGCGATCGCCGCGGGTCGCGAGCCCGCCAAGGGCGCACCGATCCTGCTCGGCATCACCAAGGCGAGCTTGCAGACGCGGTCGTTCATCTCGGCGGCCTCGTTCCAGGAGACGACCCGCGTGCTGACCGAGGCGGCGACCCAGGGCAAGCGCGACCGTCTCGTGGGGCTGAAGGAGAACGTCATCGTCGGACGCCTCATCCCCGCCGGCACCGGCGGCGCGACGCATCAGATCAAGCGGATCGCGACCGAACGCGACCACAAGATCATCGCCGAGCGCCGCGAGGAAGCCGCCGAGGCCCTGTCGGTCGACGAGCCGCTGACGGCGCCGATCTTCGACGGCGAATAGGACCCGCCGGTCCGCGCGGCCAACCGCGCGGCCGACACGAAGGGGCGCCCTACCCGGGCGCCCCTTTTTTCGTGCGCCCACGCGCTGGCGGCCACATCCGTCAGCGCCGTGTCAGGCGAAATGACGCATGATGGCCGCATGAAAACCCTGCTCACGACAGCCACCCTGCTCCTCGCCTCGACCGCGAGCAGCGACTCCCCCGACGATCCCGACCGGGCGCGTCAGGCGATGGAGCTTGGACTGGCGAAACCGCTGGTCGAACTGCTGCCGATGGTCGAGCGCGAGACCAAAGGCCATGTGGTGGAGGTCGAATTCGAGTTCATCGAGGACGGCTATATGTACGAATTCGAATTCATCGGGCAGGATGGCCACCTGATGGAGGCGGTCGTCGATGCGAAGACCGGCAGGATTCTTTCGGTCGAGGCGGACGAGGACGACTGATGCGCGCTCTGGCCGTCGAAGACGACCCGCGGATCCAACGCGACCTTGCCGCCGCGCTCTCGGCCGCCGGGTTCCGGGTCGAGACCGCCGCCGATGGCGAGCAGGCCTGGTTTCTCGGCGATACCGAGGATTATGATCTAGTCGTGCTCGACCTCGGGCTGCCGGTGATGGACGGGCTGGCCGTGCTGAAGCGCTGGCGCGCCAATGGCCGGGACATGCCGGTCATCATCCTGACCGCGCGGGGCGCCTGGACCGAGCGCGTCGAGGGGATCGACGCCGGCGCCGACGACTATCTGCCGAAGCCCTTCCACATGGAGGAACTCGTCGCGCGCGCCCGGAGCCTCGTGCGTCGCGCGGCGGGGCGGGGCGCGCCCATGATCACCGCCGGCGCGCTGGCGATCGACGCCAACCGTATGACCGCGGTGCTGCGCGGCGTACCGCTGGCGCTCTCGCCGCTCGAATACCGGCTCATGGCCTATCTCGCCCTGCATCGCGAGCGGGTGGTCGCACCCACCGAACTGCTCGAGCACCTCTACGGCGACGACGACGCGCGCGAGGCGAACGCGCTCGAGGCACTGGTCGCCCGGCTGCGGCGCAAGCTCGGACCGGGGGTGATCGGCACACGACGGGGCTTCGGCTATTTCATCGAACAGGCCGCGTGAGCCGCGATTCCGTCAGGCTCCGGCTCGTCGTCGCCGGGACGGTGGCGGTGCTCATCGCACTGGCGCTCGCCGCCGTGGGGCTCGACCTGCTCTTCCAGCGCCATGTGGAGCGGCGCGCCTTCGCCGAGATGCTGGTCGATCTCGACCAGCTGGCGGCGGGCATGACGCGCGATGCCACCGGGGCCTTCAGGATCGCCCAGCCGCCCACCGATCCGCGCTACGGCCAGCCGCTCTCGGGCCATTACTGGCAGGTCGATACCCCGGCCGGGCCCTTGCGTTCGCGTTCGCTCTGGGACAGCGCGCTGACGCTGCCGCCGCGACCCGCGCCGCCCGGCGTCGCCCGCGAGACGACGGCGATCGGTCCCGGTGACACCAGCCTGCTCGTGATCGAACGAACGCTCGCCTTCGGTCCCGACGGCCACCGGATACGAACCGCCGTGGCGATGGACAGGCGCGAGCTGCGCGACGCCGCCCGCGCCTTCCTCCGCGATCTCGTGCCTTATCTCACGCTGCTCGGCGTCGCCCTCGTCGCAGCGGGCGCGCTGCAGGTCGCGGTGGGTCTGCGGCCGCTGGCCGCCGTGGGGGCCCGCGTCGCCGCCGTTCGCTCCGGCGCCGAGCGCCGGCTGGGGCGCGACTTCCCCGCGGAAGTGCGCCCTCTCACCGCGGAGGTGGACGCGCTCATCGAGGAACGCGAGACGGAGCTTGCCCGTGCCCGGGGCCGCGCGGCGGATCTGGCCCATGGCCTGAAGACGCCGCTGCAGGCGCTGATCGGCGAGGCGGACCGCTTGCGTGCCAAGGGGGACAGGGAGAGCGCGGACGGAATCGAGGAGATCGCACTTGCGATGCACCGCCACGTCGACCGGGAGCTCGCCCGTGCCCGCGTCGCCGCCGCGGCGCGTTCGGCGACCTGCGATCCGGGGCGGGTGATCGAGCGGCTGCTGGCGGTACTTCGCAGGACACCCGACGGCGCGCGGCTGGACTGGATCGTGACCGCGCCGCGGGGGCTTCACGCGCGAATCGACGCGGACGATCTGACCGAGGCGCTCGGCGCGCTCATCGAGAACGCGTCGCGACACGCAAGCGAGGCAGTCGAAATCCGAGTATCCGCCAGCGCGGACCGGCTCCTGATCGAGGTCGAGGATGACGGGCCGGGAATCCCGCCGGATCAGCTCGAAACGCTGGCTACACGCGGCGTTCGGCTCGATATGGCGGGTCCAGGGGCCGGACTCGGGCTCTCGATCGCCTCGGAGATCGTCCGGGCGGCGGGAGGATCGCTCCGGTTGAATAACGGAACCGCGGGCCTTGTCGTCAGTCTGGACTTGCCACCGGGGGCGATTTCCTCCTGACATGCGCGTGACGATTCGCGTCAGACGGGCGTTTGCCCCGTCAGTTAGAGGAAGCGTCAAACGAGAGGAGACGCAATATGCTCATCCGAGGCAACTCGAGCAACAACAACCTTACCGGCACCGCGGACGCCGATGAAATCTTCGGTTTCAACGGCAACGATCACCTGATCGGCGCTGGCGGCAACGATCGCATCTTCGGTGGCCGGCACGCCGACCATCTCGACGGACAGGCCGGCGACGACCTCCTGAACGCCGGCACGGGCCATGACGCGGCGCACGCGGGCGCCGGGAACGACACGATCTACGGCGGCGGCGGCAATGACGAAATCACCGGCGGCGACGGCAGCGACCGTGTCTCGGGCGGCTCGGGCACCGACGAGTTGAACGGCGGCCGGGGCTTCGACACGCTCTTCGGCGGTCTCGGCGACGATGAACTCGAAGGCGACGGCGGCGGCGACCGTCTCGTGGCCGGCGAAGGCGACGACACGCTCGACGGCGGCACCGGAGCCGATGTCCTGGTCGGCGGCGCCGGCGCGGATGTCTTCGAATTCGACGCCGGCGGCGGCCGCGACCGGATCGACGATTTCGAGTTCGGCGTGGACCGGATCGACTTCGAGGAATTCGAGTTCGCGGATCTCGCAGCCGCTCTCGCGGTCGCGACCGAGGAGGGCGACGACGTGGTCTTCGCGCTCGACACCACCTCGGAAGTGACCATCCGGAACGCGAGCATCGCGGATTTCTCGGAAACCGACTTCATCCTCGGCTGAGGCCGGGCGATCTGGAAGGCGGCCGGGATCTCCCGGCCGCCGACACCAAGGTGCCATTGCACCGCACCGTCCCCGCCGCGATGCTGGTTCTCAGCCCGCCCGCAGCCGAGGGAGAACGACCACCGTGCCCGAAATCGAAATCGCGCCCGCGGATATCACCGGCTGGATCGGCCGCTCGGAGCTGGCGGAGGATGACGCCACCCCCCTGCTCGCGCGCCGGATGGCCGGCCTCCTCGATCGCGATCCGCCGGAGATGGGGGAGGTCTGGCCGCATTGCTGGATCTGGGCGCTGTTCTGGCCGGCCCTGCGCCATGATGCGACCGGAGCGGATGGTCACGCGGCACGCGGCGGCTTCCTTCCGCCGATCGATCTGCCCCGGCGGATGTGGGCGGGATCGCGCATCATCGCCCAGGCGCCGATCCGGGTCGGGGATCATGTCACCCGCCACTCGACCATCGCCAAGGTCGCAGAGAAATCCGGCCGTGCCGGGCGCCTCTGCTTCGTCACCGTCGAACACGCGCTCGCGGTCGGCGGTGAGTCGCGATTGACCGAGATCCAGACCATCGCCTATCGCGAGGCGACGGCGGCCGCGCCCTCCGCCGCCAGCGATCCCGGACCGGGGGCGGATTTCGAACCCATGTGGCGCCGCCGCGTCACGCCGGACCCGGTGCTGCTCTATCAATACTCGGCCGCGACCTTCAACACGCACCGCATCCACTACGACCATCCCTATGCGAACGGCGTGGAGGGCTATCCGGGCCTCGTCGTCCACGGGCCGCTGACGGCGACGCTGCTGATGGAACTGCTCGGCGAGAATCTGCCGTCGGCCGCGCCGAAGGACTTTCAGGTCACCGCGCTCCGGCCCCTCTTCACGCCAGCGCCGTTCGATCTCGTCGGGCGGGCGGACGGCGGCGCCTTCCGGCTTCTGGCGCTGAGCGAGGACGGCCATCCGGCGATGCGGATCGAAGGCACGTATCGCTGAGTCGCGATCAGTCCTTCGGGGCGGCGTGGATCGGATCGACCCAGTAGACCTCCTCGGGCGGCTCCACGGGATCGACATCGGTGATGTTCACGACCACCGCCTCGTTGTCCGACCGGACCAGCACGCATTCGAGCGGCTGGTCGGGGTCGGCGTTGATCTCCTGATGCGGCACGTAGGGCGGGACGAAGATGAAATCTCCGGGACCTGCCTCCGCCACGAATTCCAGCCGCTCGCCCCAGCGCATCCGGGCGCGGCCGCGGACCACGTAGATCACGCTCTCGAGCGCGCCGTGATGATGGACGCCGGTCTTCGCATTCGGCTCGATCGCGACGGTGCCGGCCCAGATCTTCTGGGCGCCGACGCGGGCGTGGTTGATCGCCGCCTGCCGGAACATGCCGGGTGTCTGCGGCGTGTTCGGGTCGAGTTGATCGCCCTTGATCACCCGCACCCCGTCATGCTTCCAGCGCGGCTCCGTCCCGGTGTGATCATGCGGCATCCGAGCCTCCCGTCCAACCAAACCTCGCCAGCATGCCGCGGCGCGGCCGCGATGGCCAGCGGAGCCGCTAGGCGCTACACTGATCGTCTGAGAGGGAGACTGACATGAGCCGTGCCTTTGTCCGCGAAGATGACGGGTCCCGCCCCGAGGTGCCGCCGGAGATCCCGGTGAGCGCCGCTCCGAACCTCGTCACGCCGCGCGGCCTTGGTCTGATCTCGGCCGAGATCGAGCGGCTGGACGCGGCTCTGGACGCGGCCGAGCCCGAGAGCGATCAGGCGGCGCGGCTCCGCCGCGACCTGCGCTACTGGAACCTCCGCCACGCCACCGCGCGGCTCACGCATCCCGACCCCAACGTGCCGGGCGTCCAGTTCGGCAGCCGCGTCACGTACGAGACCGAGGAGGGCGAGCGCAAGACGGTGGAGATCACGGGCGAGGACGAGGCCGATCCCGCCTCGGGCCATATCGCCTATACCGCGCCGATCGCCCGCGCGCTGATGGGCGCCGAGCCCGGATCGAGCGTCACGGTGACGCTCGGCCCCCGGAGGATGGAGCTCGAGATCCTCGCCGTGGAAAGCGCCGAGGGCGACAAGGAGGCCTGAACATGCGCGGGCTCGTCGCGGTCGTCGTTCTTCTCGCCGCGCTCTCGCCCGCGCTCCCGGCCAATGCGATCGAGGTCTGCAGGGAGAACCATCTCGGACAGGTCGTCTGTCGCGGGACGCCGACGCATGGGCTCGACCCGATCACGCCCTTTCCGCCGCGCTCGAAGATCATCCCGCCCGCGCCGACACCTCAGGCACGCGTCCCCGGCAGGCGGACCAATACCTTCGGCGACAGCTACCCGAAGGCGGACGAGACGACGACCGGCCGCCCCCGCCCGCGCGTCTGCCGGAGCGACAGTTTCGGCAACCTCCGGTGCTGAGGCTCACTCCCGCGCGCTCACCCGGCGTGCTCGCCCGGCGCACTCACTCGGCGCGCGTGATCCGGTCGGCGGGCGGCGGCGTGAAGCCCTGACGCTTGCCGAGATAGGCGGCCACCACATCCTCGAGGTTCGGTCCGTAGTCATAGGCGTTGGTGCCTTCGTCACGCAGCACCGCGTAGCCATCGCCGCCGTTTCGCAGGAAGTTGTTGGTGACGACGGTGTAGATCCTCGCCGGATCGATAGGGACGTAGCCGTCGCCCTCGGCGACGAGCACCTCCCTGATCCGGCCTTCGTTCGGCGCGACCTTCGGGTCCCAGGTGAAGCGCAGCCCCGCGACCTGCGGGAAGCGGCCGCCGCCCTCCTCGACCTGGCTCACCCCGTTCTCCAGCGCCGCGATGATCCCGGCGCCGGCGATGTTGAAGGTCGCAAGCGTGTTCTGGAACGGCAGCACCGCGAGCACGTCGCCCATGCTGACCTCGCCCGCGCCGATCGAAGCGCGCAGCCCGCCGCCGTTCGTGAGCGCGATGGTGACGCCCTGCCCCTTCACACGGTCGAGCATCGCATCGGCGACGAGATCGCCCATCGCGCATTCACCGGTCCGGCAGCTTTCGCGCGTCCCGTCGATATCGGCGCCGGCCTCGCCGACCCGCCGCTGCTTCAGGGCCTCGATCCGACCGGAATAGCCGCCGATGGCATCGAGAGCCGTGGGATCGGGCGTCACCGAGGCGTCGAGCAGGGCGGTATCCCCGGTCGCCTCGGTCACCACGCCCGCGTCGTCGAAGGTGAGCGCCAGATCGCCCAGATATTTCGAATAGGCCCCGGCCGAGACCACCGGAACCTTCACGCCCTCGGGCCCGTCGACCATGAGCGGATAGGGATAGGCGGCCGTCTCATCGGTGTTCGAGAAGAGCGTGTGGGTGTGCCCGCCGATGATCGCGTCGATCCCCGCCACCGACTGGGCGACGCGTATGTCCTCCGGGACGCCGAGATGGCTCAGCAGGATGATCCGGTCCACGCCCTGATCGCTCAGCGCCTTGACGTCGCGTTCGATCGAGACCGCCGGCGCCTCGAAGGTCACCGTCGGCCCCGGCGTCGAGATCGTCTCGGTGTCCGGCGTCACCGCGCCGACGATGCCGACCCGCTCGCCGCCGAGTTCGATGACCCGGGGGCCGACCGCGAGCGGCGCGAGCGCCGGCTCCTCGGTGATGACGGCGTTGCCGAAGATCAGGGGAAAGTTCGCGCCCTGTGCGAATTCCGCGAGCGGCCCCGGTCCGAGATCGAACTCATGGTTGCCGACGACCATCGCATCGAGCCCGAGCCGGTTCATGAAATCGAGCTCGGCCTTGCCGGAATAGGTGGTGAAGAAGAGCGAGCCCTGGAAGACGTCGCCCGCGCTCAGGACGAGCATCGGCCGGCTTTCGGCCTCGGCCGCGTCGCGGCGGGTGTCGATCGCGGTCAGGAGCCGCGCGGCGCCCCCAAAACAGGCGCCCTCCTTCTCCTCCTCGCCGGAACAGGTCGAATCGAACTTGTTGATCGACTCGATCCGGCTGTGGAAGTCGTTGAAATGCAGGATCTCGAGCGTGAAGGCCTGCGCCGCGCCGGCGCCCAGAAAGAGCGTCGCGAGCGCGACGAGCGACGGCCGTACCGACATGGCTGATCCTCCATGAGCCACCCCCGCGCGCGGCCCGCGCGTGGCTGGGCGCAGCATGGCGTCCCCGCTCGTTTCGCGCAAGTCACTCGTCCCGGCGGCGAAAACGCCCGCGCCGCCGCGCACTCCGCGAGCGGCCGAGCAGGCGCCTTGCGGCCGGGAAGCGGGCGGGATAAGAGGGCGCGAAAAAGCATCGAGGGGCCGGGAATGCCCAGACTTGTGATGAAGTTCGGTGGCACCTCGGTCGCCGATCTCGAGCGCATCCGCAACGCCGCCACCCGTGTCAGACGCGAGGTGGAGAACGGTTACGAGGTCTGCGTCGTCGTCTCGGCGATGTCGGGCAAGACCAACGAACTCGTCGGCTGGGTGCGCGACACCTCGGTGCTCTACGACGCGCGCGAATACGACGCCGTCGTCGCCTCGGGCGAGAACGTCACCGCCGGGCTCATGGCGCTGACGCTTCAGGAGATGGGCGTCCCGGCGCGGAGTTGGCAGGGCTGGCAGGTGCCGCTCCGCACCAACTCCATGCATGGCGGCGCGCGGATCGAATCGATCGACACCACGATGCTCGACCAGAAGTTCTCGGAGGGCCTGCACGCGGTCGTCGCCGGCTTCCAAGGGATCAGTCCCGAGGGCCGGATCGCGACGCTGGGCCGGGGCGGCTCCGACACTTCCGCCGTCGCCTTCGCCGCCGCGCTCGGGGCCGATCGGTGCGACATCTATACGGATGTCGATGGCGTTTATACGACCGACCCGAGGATCACCAAGAAGGCGCGCCGCCTCGACAAGATCTCCTACGAGGAGATGCTCGAACTCGCGAGCCTCGGCGCCAAGGTGCTGCAGACCCGCTCGGTCGAGCTTGCGATGCGCTACAAGGTGCGCCTTCGGGTGCTCAGCAGTTTTTCCGACGGGCCCGGCACGCTCGTCTGCGACGAGGAGGAAATCTTGGAAAGCAGAGTGGTGAGCGGCATCGCCCATTCCCGCGACGAGGCCAAGCTGACCCTGATCAGCGTCGCCGACCGTCCCGGCATCGCGGCCGCGATCTTCGGTCCCCTCGCCGAGGCGGGTGTGAACGTGGACATGATCGTGCAGAACATCGGCGCGGACGCGCGCACCGACATCACCTTCTCCTGCCCCGTGGACGAGGTGCCGCGCGCCCGGCGCGCGCTCGAGGAAGCGGTGGCGGAGGGTCAGATCGACTACCGCGGCCTCGACGTGGACGAGGAAGTGGCGAAGGTCTCGATCGTCGGTATCGGGATGCGCAGCCACGCGGGCGTCGCCCACAAGATGTTCGCGGCCCTCGCCTCGGAGAGCGTGAACATCAAGGTCATCACCACCTCCGAGATCAAAGTCTCGGTGCTCGTGGACCGCAAATATCTGGAACTGGCGGTTCAGGCACTGCATGATGCGTTCGAGCTGGAAAAGATCAGCTGAGTTTCCTTGACCTACGGACGGCCCATGCCCTTTTCCGACGCGGTAGACAGTCGGGTCATTCTCACGCGCTTGCGCGCCGCGCTGGCCGAGTCCGGCGAGGGGCAGGAGAGGCTTGACCGAATCGTCAACCTGATCGCCGACGGGCTCGTGGCCGAGGTGTGCTCGGTCTATCTCCGGCGGGAAGAACAGATGCTCGAGCTCTGCGCGACCCGCGGGCTCAACCCGGAGGCGGTGCATCAGACGCGGATGCGGGTGGGCCAGGGTCTCGTCGGCCGGATCGCCGAGCTCGCCGAGCCGATCAACACCCCCGACGCGCCGCGCACCAAGGGCTTCCGCTTCATGCCCGAGACCGGCGAGGAAGTGTTCTCGAGCTTCCTCGGCGTGCCGATCCAGCGCCTCGGCGAAGTGCTCGGCGTCCTCGTCGTGCAGAACCGCGAGGCGCGAGAATATACCGACGACGAGATCTACGCGCTCGAAGTGGTCGCGATGGTCATCGCCGAGATGGCGGAGCTCGGCGCCTTCGTGGGCCCGGGCGCGATGGAGATCGCCCGGCCGCACAAGACGCCGTTCTTCGTCCGGGGTCTCGTAGGACAGGAGGGCGTGGCCGAGGGCGTCGTGCTGCTGCATGAGCCTCAGGTCTTGGTGAACAATCCGATCAGCGACGATCCCGCGCGGGAATGCGCGCGGCTCAGGAGCGCCATCGTCGCGCTCCGCGCGGAAGTCGACCAGATGCTGGCCGCCGACTACCTGACGGCGAGCGGCGAGCATCGAGACGTGCTCCAGGCCTACCGGATGTTCGCCCATGACAAGGGCTGGGTCCGCCGGATGGAGGATTCGATCGAGAGCGGCCTCGCCGCCGAGGTCGCGGTCGAGAAGGAGCAATCCGCGACCCGGACCCGGATGAGCCGCGTCGCCGATCCCTATCTGCGCGAGCGCCTGCACGATCTCGACGACCTGTCCAACCGGCTCCTGCGGCTGCTCGCCGGGGTCGATGCGAACAGCGGGCGCGACATCCCGGAAAATGCGATCCTCGTCGCACGCAACATCGGACCGGGCGAGTTGCTGGATTACGGCCGCACGCTCAAGGGCGTCGTGCTCGAAGAGGGCTCGGTCGGCAGCCACGCGGCGATTGTCGCCCGCGCCCTCGCGATCCCGCTGGTGATCCAGGCCGCGCGCATCACCCGCGAGGCGCTGAACGGCGACGTGATCATGGTCGATGGCGATCAGGCCATGGTGCATCTCCGCCCCGAGGAAACCATCGCCCGCGCCTTCCGCGAGAAGGTCGAGATGCGGGCCGAGGCGCAGCACGCCTATGCCGCGCTGCGCGACAAGCCCGCGACGAGCCGGGACGGGATCACGCTCAACCTGCACATGAACGCGGGGCTGATGGCCGACCTGCCGAGCCTGTCGAAATGCGGCGCGCTCGGGGTCGGGCTCTTCCGGACCGAGTTGCAGTTCCTGATCCGCACCACGGTGCCGAAACGGACGGATCTCGCCGCGCTCTACGCCCATATCCTCGATTCCGCCGGCGACAAGCCGGTGGTGTTCCGCACGCTCGACATCGGCTCCGACAAGGTCCTGCCCTACATGAAACGGGGCGAGGAGCCGAACCCGGCCCTCGGCTGGCGGGCGATCCGGGTCGGGCTAGACCGGCCGGGGATCATGCGGATGCAGGTGCAAGCGCTGCTCCGGGGCGCGCGCGGCCGGCCGCTCAACGTCATGTTCCCCTTCGTGACCGAAAGCGCCGAGTTCGAGATGGGGCGCGAGATCGTGCTGCGCGAGGTCGCGCGCGAGAAGGGGCTCGGCAATGTGCTGCCCGCGGGCCTCAGGATCGGCGCGATGCTCGAGACGCCGAGCCTCGCCTATGCGCCGGACCGGTTCTTCGAACTGACCGATTTCATCTCCGTCGGCGGCAACGATCTGAAGCAGTTCTTCTTCGCCGCCGACCGCGAGAACGAGAAGGTGCGCCGCCGCTACGATTCGCTCAGCATCAGCTTCCTGACCTTCCTCGAAGGCATCGTGCGCCGCTGCGCCGCGCATGGCACGCCGCTGTCCTTCTGCGGCGAGGATGCCGGGCGACCGGTCGAGGCGCTCGCCTTCGCGATCGTCGGTTTCCGCAACCTCTCGATGCGCCCGGCCTCCATCGGTCCGGTCAAGGCATTGCTGCGGCAGATCGATTTCGAGGAGCTTCGCGCCGTCTTCGACGCGACCCGCGCGCAGGGTCACAGGAGCTTCCGCCCCGCGCTCGAGGAATGGCTCGCGGCCCGCGGCTTCCAGTTCTGAGCGGTCGGGTCCTGAACGGGGTCAGGCTCTGAACGGTCAGGCCGAGGCCGCCTTCTCCTCTGCGAAGCGTTCGTTCCAGTTGTGGACCAGCCCCGACACCCCCCGGAACGCGCCGGGGACGAGCGCGCGGGCCAGCAGCCGGTCGGGGTTGTAGGGCGGCGGGTAGTCGATGTCGCGCGCCAGATCGCGCCGGAAGCCGAAGCGGCTGTAATAGGGCTCGTCGCCGATCAGCACGATCCGGGTCCAGCCGAGTTCGAACGCCCGACGCAGGCTCTCCGAGATCAGCACCGCGCCGAGCCCCTCGCCCTGACGCGTCGGATGCACCGCCACCGGCCCGAGCAGCAGCGCCGGATGATCCCCCGCGCCGATCCGGACCGGCCAGTAGCGGATCGCACCCGAGACCGCGTCGTAGTCGTCCCGCGCCATCAGGCACAGGTCCGCGACCGGATCGACGCCGTCGCGCAGCCGGTACGACGAGAGCGCCGTCCGCCCGGGAGCGAAGGCCAGATCGTAGAGATATTCGACCTCCGTGAGGTCGCTGTCGGTTTCTTTGTAGATACGGAACATCGGTCGGCGGGCACGAGAATCGGGAGGGCGGGTCGGCGAGAATGGGTCGGCGAGGATGGATCGCCTGGCACGAATGCTGGGCACGGATCCCGGGGCGCACGGTTCCCGGGCACGGATCGTCGGGCGCGCCCTGGCCCGCTCGACTTCGCCGTACCACGCGGCTAGGTAGGGGGCAAAGGCAAAACGCCCGGAGGTGTCCTTGTTCTATCGTCCCGGTCTCGACCCCCACGGGCTGCCGCACAATCCGTTCAAGGCCATCGTTTCCCCCCGCCCGATCGGATGGATCTCGACGCTGAGCGCCGAGGGGCTACCCAATCTGGCGCCCTACAGCTTCTTCAACGCGATCGCCGACGTGCCGCCGATGGTCGCCTATGCGAGCACCGGCGCGACGAAGGACACCGTCACCAATATCCGCGCGACGGGCGAGTTCGTCGTCAACATCGTCTCCATGGCGTTGCGCGACGCGATGAACGCCTCATCCGCGGCGCTGCCACGCGGGGTGGACGAATTCGAGATAGCGGATCTCGAGAAGGCGCCCTCCGAGATCGTCGCACCTCCCCGGGTGCGCGACGCCCCCGCCTCGCTCGAATGCAGGCTCTGGCAATCGATCGACCTGCCGGGCGAGGGCAATGTGCTCACGATCGGCGAGGTGGTGGGCGTTCACATCAACGAGGCGATCCTGCGCGACGGGCTGGTCGACGTCACGCTCTATCAGCCGCTGTCCCGGCTCGGCTATCGCGACTACGCCGCCGTGCGCGAGGTCTTCCCGCTCAACCGGCCCGGGCAGACCTGAGCGTCGGATGCCCCTTTCAATTGAATCTCGTTTTCCGCGTTAACCTTTCGGTAACCCTGAGCGGCGAGATTGGGGATGCCCGGGGTTACTCGGGCCGCTGCTTGCAAGCCACAGACCTCCAGTCTGCATTGGACGCCCCCTTCCCACCCCCCGGGAAGGGGGCGCGCTTCGTTCAGGCCGCGCGCCACCGCTTCGCCGGATCAGGGCAGGACGGCGCCGGGATTGAGGATGCCGCGCGGGTCCAGCGCCCGCTTGATCGCCTGCATCGCCGCCAGCCGGCCGGGATCGGCGTAGCGCGTCATGTCGCCGGTCTTCAGCCGGCCGATGCCATGCTCGGCGCTGACCGAACCGCCGAGCGCATGGGCGAGGTCATGCACCGCCTCCTTCACCCGCCCGCGAACCGGTTCGAAATCGTCTCGCGACCGCCCGGCCGGCGGGAAGACGTTGTAATGCAGATTGCCGTCGCCGATATGGCCGAAACAGTTGATCCGGAGGCTTGGGTCGATCGCATGGATCGCCGCGCCGCCGCGCTCGATGAATTCGACGAGCCGGGAGCGCGGCACCGAGATGTCGTGGCTCGATATCGAGCCGATCAGCCGGTTCGCCTCCGGGATCTGTTCGCGCACCGTCCAGAAGGCCGCGCGCTGCGCCACGTTCTGCGCGATCAGCACATCCTCGATCGTCCCGCGCTCCAGCGCCTCGGCGAGCATCGCCTCGAACCGGGCGGGCACGTCCGATCCGGCGCCGTCCGCGACCTCCGCGAGGACGTACCACGGGGTCGCGGCCGACTTCGGTACCGTGACGCCCGGCAGCTTCTCCCCGAGAAACGCGATCCCCTGGGCGCCGACGAGTTCGAAGGCCTCGATCGCCGAGCCGAGCCGTTCCCGCGCCAGCCCGAAGAGTTCGAGCGCGCGCGCGGGCGTATCGAGCGCGATCCAGCCGGTCGCCGTCTCCACCGGGGCCGGGAAGAGCTTGAGGCTCGCCGCGCAGATGATGCCGAGCGTGCCTTCCGAGCCGATCAGCAGATCGCGCAGGTCGAAGCCCATGTTGTTCTTGTGAAGGCGTGTGAGGTCGCTCAGCAGGCTGCCGTCCGCCATCACCGCCTCGATCCCGAGACAGAGCGCCCGGGCGTTGCCGTAGCGGACCACGTTCACGCCCCCCGCGTTCGTCGCGAGCAGCCCGCCGATCCGGGCCGAGCCCTCCGAGGCGAGCGAGAGCGGGAACAGGCGCCCCGCCTCCCGCGCGGCCGCCTGCGCGTCGGCCAGGATCACCCCCGCCTCGGCGACCAGCACATCATCGATCAGGTCGATATCTCGGACCGCATGCATCCGCTCGGTCGAGAGCAGCACCGGGAGCGGCCCCTCGGCCATCACCTGCCCGCCCACGAGACCCGTGCCGCCGGAATAGGGAACGAGCGCGACCCGCGCCTCGGCGCAGGCCCGAACGATCTCCTGAACCTCGGCGGTCCCCGATGGACGCAGCACGGCGGCGGCGCGGCCGATGTAGCGCCCGCGCGGCTCTTCGAGATAACGCGGCTCGGCCGGCGCGACACCGCCCTTGCCGAGCATCGCCTCGATCCGGGCGAGGAACGCGGCATCCGCGTCGCGAAGTTCGGGTGAAACGCTCAACTCGCCGGCTCCTCGCTGTCCCGCCGGTCGATCCGCAGCGTCGCGTAGAGCACATGGTCGCGCCAGCGTCCGTCGATCCGCAGATATTTCTCGGCGATCCCCTCGGTCCGGAAACCGGCCCGCTCCAGAAGCCCGCGGGAGGGCGCGTTCTCCGGCAGGCAGGCCGCCTCGATCCGGCTGAGATCCAGGATCGAGAAGGCGTAGCGGACCGTCGCCTCCAGCGCCTCGGTCATGTAGCCGGCGCGCGCGAATTCCGGACCGATCCAGTAGCCGACCTGCGCCGTCTGCGCCGGACCCCGGCGGATGTTGTCGAGGGTGATCGCACCCATGAGCCGGCGATCCTCACGGCGCACCAGGAAAAGCGCGATCGCCCTTCCATCCTCCCGCGCCCGCTGCGCCCAGTAGACCCGGTTGCGGAAGGCGCGGCGGGAGAAATGGTCGGAAGACCAGCTCGGCTCCCAGCGGCGCAGGAAATCCGCGCCGTCCTGGCGCAGCCGGGTCCAGACCAGGTGGTCGCCCATTTCCGGCAGCCGCAGCACCATCCGCGGTGTGTCGATGGTGAGGGGCGTCGCGCGCCGAAAGGGAAGCACCCCCAGGACCCTCAGGCGGCGAGGCGCCGGGCGAGTTCCGCCCGGTCGGGCGCCCGACTGACTGGCCCGAGCAGCGCGAGCGCGGGCTCGGAGTGTTGCGCGACCCGCTCGGCGAAGCCGCGGAGCCCGGCGAGATCGACCGCGTCGATCCGGGCGATCGTCTCCCCCAGGCTCGGCACCCGGTCCCAGATGCCGACCATCCGCGCCAGTCGTTCCGCCCGCGCGGTCGGGCTTTCGAGACCCATCAGCAGCCCGGCCTTCATCTGAGCCCGCGCGCGCTCGAGTTCCGCCGCGCTGAACCCGTCGGCGGCGCGCCGAAGCTCGTCCACGATCAGCAGCGATAGATTGCCGACCTGCTCGCCGCCGGTGCCGGCGTAAAGCGTGATCATGCCGGTGTCGTCATAGGCGCCCGCCTGGGCGAAGATCGTGTAGCAGAGACCGCGGCGCTCGCGGATCTCCTGGAAGAGCCGCGAGGACATGCCGCCGCCGAGCGCCGAGGCATAGAGCTGCGCGGCATAGGCATTGGAGGCGCGGACATTGGGCCCCTCGAAGGCGAGCGCGACATGCGCCTGTTCGAGGTCCCGCTCCTCACGATACTCGGTGCCGCGGAACCGCGCCGGCATGACCGCGAGCCCCGGCCGCGCCGGCAGGTCGCCGAAGAGCCGCTCGGCCGCGCGCACCACCGCGTCGGGGTCGATCCCGCCCGCCGCCGAGACGATCATCTGGCTTGGCCCGTAATGCTCGCGGATGAAGCCCGAGAGATCGGAGCGGCCGAAGGCGGAGACCCGTTCGGAGGGTCCGAGGATGGTGCGCCCGAACGGCTGGTTCGGGAAGGCCGCCTCGTGCAACCAGTCGAAGATGATGTCGTCGGGCGTGTCGAGCGCCTGGCCGATCTCCTGCAGGATGACGTTGCGCTCGACCTCGATGTCGCCGCTGTCGAAGATCGGGTTCAGAACGATGTCGCCGAGGAGGTTCATCGCCAGATCCACGTCGTCCTTCAGGACGCGCGCGTAATAGGCGGTCATCTCCTTGCCGGTATAGGCGTTGATATAGCCGCCGACATCCTCGATCTCCTCGGCGATGCGGAGCGCGGTCCGCGTCGGCGTGCCCTTGAAGGCCATGTGTTCGAGGAAATGCGCGATGCCGTTCTGCTCGACCCGCTCGTGCCGGCCGCCCGCCGTCACCCAGATGCCGACGGCGGCGGAATGCAGCCCTGGCATCGGCTCGGTCACGACGCGGAGGCCGTTCGACAGGCGGTGGATCGCGGCCGTCACGCGGTCTTCTCCGTCTCTCCGGCGACAATCGCCTCGATCGCGGCGAGGTCGTTCGGCACCGCCGTCACCCGCTCGGGCCGGTCGAAAAGATCGGCCATCGACGGCGGCAGCGCCGGGCGGACGCCGCAGGCGGCTTCCACCGCGTCGGGAAATTTCGCGGCGTGCGCGGTGGCGAGCACCACCATCGGCACCGCCGGATCGCCGCGGCGCGCCTTCGCCGCGTGAACCGCGACGGCGGTATGCGGGCAGATCACCTTGCCCGTCCCCGTCAGCGTGTCGCGGATCGTCGCGCGCGTCTCGTCCTCGGAGACGCGGGCACTGTCGAATTCGGCCCGGAGCCGGTCCACCGCGCCCTGCGACAGCGCGAATTCGCCGAGCGTGGAGAGGTCCCCCATGAGCTGCGTCACCGCCGGTCCCTCGCGGTCGTAGAGTTCGAAGAGCAGCCGCTCGAAGTTGGAACTCACCTGAATATCCATCGAGGGACTGATCGACGGCTCGACCTGGCCCTTCACATAGGCGCCGGATTCGAGCGTGCGGTGCAGGATGTCGTTCTGGTTGGTCGCGATCACCAGGCGGTCGATCGGAAGCCCCATGCGCTTCGCGACATAGCCGGCGAAGACATCGCCGAAATTGCCGGTCGGGACGGTGAAGCTCACCTTGCGATGCGGCGCGCCGAGCGCCACGGCGGCGGTGAAGTAGTAGACCGCCTGCGCCAGCACCCGCGCCCAGTTGATCGAATTGACCCCGGCGAGCCCCGTCGCGTCGCGGAAGTCATGATCGTTGAACATGTCCTTCACGCGCGCCTGCGCGTCGTCGAAATCGCCGGCGATGGCGAGCGCATGGACATTGGCATCGTCGGGCGTCGTCATCTGCCGCCGCTGCACGTCCGAGACCCGGCCATCGGGGAAAAGGATGAAGACCTCGACGCCCTCGCGCCCCCGGAAAGCCTCGATGGCGGCGGAGCCGGTGTCGCCGCTGGTCGCGCCGACGATGGTGATCCGCTTGCCGGAGCGTTTCAGGCTCGCCTCGAAGAGCTGGCCGATCAGCTGCATCGCCACATCCTTGAAGGCGAGCGTCGGGCCGTGGAACAGTTCGAGCAGCCAGTCGTTCGGGCCGATCTGGCTCATCGGGCAGCGGGCGGCATGGTCGAAATCCGCGTAGGCGCGAGCGATGATGTCGCGGAACTCGGCCTCGGAGAACGCGTCGCCGACGAAGGGCCACATCACCCGGAAGGCGACCTCCTCATACGGGAGACCCGCGAAACCCGCGATCTCCTCGGGCGAGAGTTGGGGCCAGCTCGGCGGCAGGTAGAGCCCACCGTCGCGCGCCAGACCCGCCAGCATCGCATCCTCGAAACCCAGTTCCGGCGCGGTGCCGCGCGTCGAGATATATCGCATCGTTGGATTCTGCCCGTTCAATCGGTCCGGCTTCTGATGCGCCAGAGCCAGTAAACTGTCATGCCCGCCCAGCCGACCGCAAGCCCGAACCAGGTGATCGCATAGCCCAGGTGGTCGTTCGGGATGTCGACGGTGACCGGCAGCGCCAGCGGCGCGGCCGCGTCGTCGCTCGCCTCGGTCACCACCATGACCGGCACCGTGTCGAGCGCCGCGCTCATCCGCGCGACATCGCGGGCGAACCAGATGTTCTTCGCGAGATCCGGCGGGTCGGTGAACCCGTCGGTCTCGTCGGGCCAGAGCAGCGAACCGCGCACGCGGATCGGACCCGCGTGCCGCGCCGCGTCCTTTTCCGCGATCGGGACGAACCCGCGGTCGAGGAGGACCCGCCTCCCGTCGTCCAGCAGGAGCGGGACGATCACGCGGTAGCCGACCCCGCGTTCGGGCACCGAGGTATAGACGTGCGCCTCACCCGGTTCGATCACGCCGGAAACCAGGACGCGCAGATATTCGTCACGCTCCGGATCGGGTTCGGCCGGCACCGCGACGGGTTCGGCGGCGAGCGTCGCCTCGATCCGGTCAATGATCCCGGTCTTCCAGCCGAGCCGCTGCACCTGCCAGACGCCGAGCCAGATCAGCACCGCGCAGCCGGCGATGCCGAGCAGAAGGGCCGGGATCATGCGTCGGATCATCGGTGTCGTCCCAAGCGAAGGGCGCGGAGCCCGAAGGCGCCGCGCCCGGCAGACCCGCGGAGACGCGGGCGAGGAAGTCGAAATCGGGTCAGTGCGCCGCCGTGCCGCCGCCCCAGATGTAGACCGCCGCGAAGAGGAACAGCCAGACCACGTCGACGAAGTGCCAGTACCAGGCCGCCGCCTCGAAGCCGACATGCTGTTCCTGCGTGAAATGACCGGCATAGACGCGGGCGAGGCAGACGGCGAGGAAGATCGTCCCGACGATCACATGGAAGCCGTGGAAGCCCGTCGCCATGAAGAAGTTCGCGCCGTAGATGTTGCCCGAGAACTCGAAGGCGGCGTGGCTGTACTCATAGGCCTGGAAGATCGTGAACAGGACGCCGAGCGCTATGGCGAGCCAGAGGCCCCACTTCAGCTGTTCCCGGTCGTTCTCCTCGGCGATCGCATGGTGCGCCCAGGTCGCCGCGCAGCCGGAGCAGAGCAGGATCAGCGTGTTGATGAGCGGCAGGTGCCACGGATCGAAGGTCTCGATCCCCGCCGGCGGCCATTGGCCCGGCGTGATCTCCACCCCCTCGATCACGCCCATCGGATAGAGCGCGTGCTTGAAGAAGGACCAGAACCAGGCCGAGAAGAACATCACCTCCGAGATGATGAAGAGCACCATCCCGTAGCGCAGCCCGATGCGTACGACGGGCGTGTGGTCGCCGACCTCGCCCTCGTTGATGACGTCGCCCCACCAGGCATACATCGAGTAGAGGACCGTCAGCAGGCCGAGCAGCGCGACCCAAGGACCGTATTCGTGGAAATAGAGCACCGAGCCCAGCAGCATCACGAAGGCGCCGCCGGCCAGGGTCACGGGCCAGATGCTCGGAGGCAGGATATGGTAGTCGTGGTTCTTGTGGCCGGCCATCTCGGGCGTCCTTCTACTGTTCGAGCGTCTGGTCGGGGGCCGCGCTCGGCCCGGCTGCGAGTTCGGTCGCCGGCGACGCGTCGGCGGCTTCGGCCTGATCGTCCCCGGCGGATCGGTATTCCTCCGGCACCTCGATCGAGAACATCGTATAGGAGAGCGTGATCGCCTTGATGTAGGTCGCCTCGCTGTCCTTCACGAGTTCGGGGTCGACGAAGAAGCTGACCGGCATCTCGACCCGCTCGCCCGGCTTCAGGACCTGCAGGTTGAAGCAGAAGCAGTCGACCTTGTCGAAGAACCGGCCCGCGCTGTCGGGCGTCACGTTGTAACCCGCCTGGCCCGCGGTCACCTCGTCGGTCGGATTGTAGGCCTCGAAGAAGGCAAGCCCGCTTTCGCCGATCCGGATCTTCATCTCGCGTTGCGTCGGGCGGAATTCCCACGGCATGCCCTTCGCGAGATTGGCGTCGAAGGTCACGGTGATCTCGCGCTCCAGTACCTCGTCCGGCGCCTGGTCCGCGACCGAGGTCGTGCCGCCATAGCCAGTCGTCCGGCAAAACCAGTTGTAGAGCGGAACGGCCGCGAAGCTGAGGCCGACCATGGCCGGGATCACGGCGGCGAGGCCGAGGGCGACGCGGAGGTTGGCGTTCGGATTCCGCTTCATGGCTCAGTTCTCATCGTCTGTCAGCATCTGCGAGCGCGACGACCCGGAGTCGACATGGCCGAGCGCGGCGCCTTCGCTGAGTTTGACGACGGTCACCGCGAATACAAGCGCGACGAAGGCCGCCAGCACCAGCCCGACGCCGACGTTGCGGCTCTTCCGCCGTCCGTAGATCTCATGGCTGTCCGGGCGCATCCCTCACTCCTCAGAACAGAACCGGCCAGCCGAGGCCGGGCATGACGCCAAGCGCGCGCAGCGCCGCCTCGGCGAGAAACAGGCAGAAGTGCAGGAAGAGATAGACGATCGAGAGGCCGAAGAAGCGCTTCTCGACGATGTGCCGGTCGGCCGCGGCGGTTTCCTCGTCCCGCCGCCGGATCCTCCAGGCGCCCCGCAGCAGGAGCGCGTTCAGGATGAGCGATCCCGCGAGATAGACCGGGCCGCCGATGGTGGTGAAGGCGGGCAGGATCGCGACGGGGGCGAGGATCAGCGAATAGATCAGGATCTGGTCGCGCGTGGCGCGGGCGCCCGCGGTCACCGGCAGCATCGGCACGCCGGCCCGCGCGTAGTCGTCGTTCCTGAACAGCGCCAGCGCCCAGAAATGCGGCGGCGTCCAGAGGAAGATCAGCAGGAACATGAGGACGCTCTCGACCGAGACGCCGCCGGTCGCGACCGCCCAGCCGATCATCGGCGGGAAGGCCCCGGCCGCGCCGCCGATCACGATGTTCTGCGGCGTGGAGCGCTTCAGCCACATCGAATAGATGACGACATAGAAGAAGATCGTGAAGGCGAGCAGCCCGGCGGCGAAATGATTGGCGAAAAGCCCGAGCATCACCACGGAGAAACCCGAGAGCGTGAGGCCGATCGCCAGCGCCTCGTCGCGGGTGACGCGGCCCGAGGGGATCGGCCGGCTGATCGTGCGGCGCATCACCGCGTCGATGTCGGAATCCCACCACATGTTGAGCGCGCCCGAGGCGCCCGCGCCGACCGCGACGCAGATGATCGCGGCGAGCGCCACCACCGGATGCACCGTGGCGGGGGCGCAGATCAGGCCGACCGCGGCGGTGAAGATCACGAGCCGCATCACACGGGGCTTCAGCAGTTCGACGTAATCGCCGAACTGCGCTTCCCTTGGCGGAGCATTGTCGATCCAGCCGGTCTCGCTCATCTTCTCCCCGCTTGGCCCGCCGGCCTGGCAATCGCCGGTTCGGTCGGCGTCGTTCGGCCGCTCACTTGGCCCGTCTCGTCTGGCCGCGCCTCGTCTGGTCGCGTCTCGTCTGGCCGCGCCTCGTCGGCCCCGTCCGGCTTATTCGGCCTGCGCGACGGGCGTCGGCGTGCCGCCGTATTCCTCGATCGCCCAGGCGAGCCAGGTCTGGTACTGCTCCTCGCTCACCACCTTGACGGTGATCGGCATGTAGGTGTGGTCCTTGCCGCAGAGTTCGGAGCACTGACCGAAATAGACGCCCTCCTGCTCCGCCCGGAACCAGGTCTCGTTCAGACGGCCCGGCACCGCGTCCATCTTCACGCCGAAGGCCGGCATCGCCCAGGCATGGATCACGTCGGCGCCGGTCGTGAGCAGGCGCACGTTCGCATTGACCGGGACGACCACCGCGGTATCCGTCGCGAGCAGGTAAAGGTCGGGCGTGTAGCCATAGGCTTCGAGGTCCTCGCGCGCGAGCATGAGGCTGTCGAAGGTGAGTTCGTTCTCCGGATAGTCGTAGGTCCAGTACCACTGGTTCCCGGTCGCCTTGATGGTCAGATCGGGCTCCGGAACCTCGAGCTGCTTGAAGAGGATCGGCAGCGAGAACGAGCCGATGATGATCAGGATCAGGACGGGAATGAGCGTCCAGGCGATCTCGATCTTGGTGTTATGCGTGAAGGACGCGGGCTCCGGATTGGCCTTCCGGTTGAACTTGAGCACGACGATCGCGAGCAGAGCGGTCACGAAGAGGACGATCAGCAGCATGATCCAGTGGATCATGCCCGAGAGCCAGTGCATGTCATGGGCGATGGGCGTGACCGCGGGCTGATAGTTCACCCCGTTCGGAACCGGAGCGCCGATGACCGGCAGACCGGTTGGCTCGCCCGCGGGTTGTGCGAAGACCGCGCCTCCGGACATCAGCGTTACGAGGCCGAGCCATAGGGCGATCCGTATCTGCTTCATTGCCTGTCCCGTCCCTTACGGCCGTGGCATCCTCGCAATCGGGACCGCTGCGCGCCGTGTTGTAACCGAGTGCAGATGAACCATATTAAGGCGGCGAGAACAAGACGCGCCTTTGGTCCCCGAGGGACCGTCGGGCCTGCCGTGCTTGCTCCGGCCATTTCCCAGAGGAGGCGCGACATGTCGGCGACACCCCGTTTCAGACCTTTCGAGACCCATCTCGACGAGGGTCTCGCCCTCGCCGAACTGCGCCTGTCCGTCGCGGGCGCCGATGATGGCGAACTCTACCTCGAGCGGCGGCGGGGCGAAGCGCTGGTCTTCGACGACGGGCGTCTCAGGAACGCGAGCTACGACGCGGCCGAGGGATTCGGCCTCCGCGCCGTGCGCGGCGAAACCGTCGGCTACGCGCATTCGACAGAGATTTCAGAGGCCGCGCTCGCGCGGGCGGGCGAAACCGCCCGGCTCGCGGTCGGCGCGGGCGGTGGTACGCTCGCCGCGCCGCCCAAGGCCACGAACCAGCGCCTCTATACCGATCACGACCCGTTCGACGACGCCGCCTTCGCGGTCAAGGTCGAGATGCTGCGCGAGATCGACGCCTATGTCCGCGACCTCGACCCGAGCGTCGCCCAGGTCACGGCGAGCCTCGCCGCCTCGATGCAGGAGATCGAGATTCTCCGCCCCGAAGGCACCCGGCTCGCCGATGCGCGGCCCATGGCGCGGCTCAACATCTCCGTCATCGTCGAGGAGAACGGGCGGCGCGAATCGGGCAGCGCGGGCGGTGGCGGCCGCTACGGGCTGTCGCCGCTGATGGGAACCGACCATTGGCAATCCGTGGCGCGCGAGGCGCTCCGGATCGCCAAGGTCAATCTCCGCGCGGAGCCCGCGCCCGCCGGCGTGATGGATGTCGTGCTCGGCCCCGGCTGGCCCGGCATCCTGCTCCACGAGGCGATCGGCCACGGGCTCGAAGGCGACTTCAACCGCAAGCGGACCTCGGCCTTCGCCGGGCTGATGGGGCAACGCATCGCGGCGCCCGGCGTCACCGTGGTCGATGACGGAACGATCCCCGACCGCCGCGGTTCTATAAGCTTCGACGACGAGGGCACGCCCTCGAACCGCACCGTGCTGATCGAGGACGGGATTCTCGTCGGCTACATGCAGGACCGGCAGAACGCCCGGCTCATGGGGGTGGCGGCGACCGGCAACGGGCGGCGCGAGAGCTACGCCCATGTGCCGATGCCCAGGATGACCAATACGATCATGCTGGGCGGGGAGACCGACCCCGCCGACCTGCTCGCCGGGCTGAGGGACGGGATCTACGCCGTCGGCTTCGGCGGCGGGCAGGTCGACATCACCAACGGCAAGTTCGTCTTCTCCTGCACCGAGGCCTACCGCGTGAAGGACGGCCGCGTCGGCGCGCCGGTCAAGGGCGCCACGCTGATCGGCGACGGCGCGACGGCGCTCGGGAAGATCCGGGGCATCGGCAACGACATGGCACTCGATCCGGGCATGGGGAATTGCGGCAAGAACGGCCAGTGGGTGCCGGTCGGCGTCGGCCAGCCGACGCTGCTCATCGGCGGGCTGACGGTAGGCGGCAGCGCCTGAGCGGCGCTGCGAGCGGTCACTCGCCGGAGGCGGCCTTCTTCGCGGCGGCGGCCTTCGGCGCGGCCTTTTTCGCCGGGGCCTTCTTCGACCCCGCTTTCGCCGTGGCCTTCTTCGCGGGCGCCTTCCTCGCACCCGCCTTCTTCGCCGGCCGTTTCGCCGCGATGAGTTCCAGCGCCTGTTCGAGCGTCACGGCCTCGGGCGCGGTCTCCTTCGGGATGGTCGCGTTGACCTTCTCCCATTTCACGTAAGGCCCGTAGCGGCCCTCGTAGAGCCCGATCTCGCCGCCCTCGGGATGCTCGCCGACCACGCGCAGCGGCTTCACCGCCGCCCGGCCGCCGCCCCGCGCGAGCTTCTGCGCCAGAAGCTCCATCGCGCGGTTCATGCCGATCGTGAGCACCTCCTCCGCGTCCTTGATGTTCGCATAGACCTTGCCATGCTTCACATAAGGCCCGAAGCGGCCGATCGAGGCCTCGACCTTCTCGCCATCGTCGGGATGCATCCCGATCAGCCGGGGCAGCGACAGCATGTCGAGCGCGCGCTGGAGGTCGATCGCGGACGGGTCCATGCCCTTGGGGATCGAGGCGCGTTTCGGCTTCGGCGTCTCCTCCGTCACCTCGCCGAGCTGGACATAGAGCCCGTAAGGTCCGACCCGCATGCTGACCGGCGTGCCGTTGTCGTCATAGCCGAGGAGCTTGCCGTCCGGCCCCGCCGCGTCGCCGCCCTCGACCTCGCCGGCGAGCGGACGGGTGTAGCGGCATTCGGGGTAGTTCGAGCAGCCGATGAACGCCCCGCCCGAGCGGGCCGTCCGGAGCGACAACCGGCCCACGCCGCAGGCCTTGCAGCGCCGCGGCTCGGGATCTTCCGGCGTCACCGGGAAGAGATGCGGCTCCAGCACCTCGTTGATCTTCTCGAGCACATCGGTGATGCGGAGTTCCGCCGTCTCGCCCAGCGCGGCGGAGAAATCCGTCCAGAACCGCGCCAGGAGCGCCTTCCAGTTCTCCTCGCCGGTCGTGACCCTGTCGAGATCCTCTTCCAGATCGGCGGTGAAATTGTAGTCGAGATAGCGCCCGAAATAGCTTTCGAGGAAGGCCGTGACGAGCCGCCCCTTGTCGCGCGGCAGAAGCCGGTTCTTGTCCTTGAAGACGTAGTCGCGCTCCTGGATCGTCGAGACGATCGAGGCATAGGTCGAGGGCCGGCCGATGCCGAGTTCCTCCATCCGCTTCACCAGCGTCGCCTCGGTATAGCGCGGCGGCGGCTGGGTGAAATGCTGCTCCGGGGTGACCTGGCGCTTCTCGGCGGCGTCTCCTTCGATGATCTGGGGCAGTCGGCCGCCTTCCTCGTCATCGGAGAGATCCACGTCCTCGTCGCGGCCCTCGGTATAGACCTTGAGGAAGCCGTCGAAGGTCACGATCTGCCCGTTCGCACGAAGCTCCACCGCCTGATCGGCGGAGGCGACGGTGATCACCGTCCGCTCGAACCGCGCGGCCTCCATCTGGCTCGCGAGCGAGCGCTTCCAGATCAGGTCGTAGAGCCGCGCCTGATCGGCTTCGAGCTTGAGCCGCTCCGGGCTCGTTCCCATGTCGGTCGGCCGGATGCACTCATGCGCTTCCTGGGCGTTCTTGGCCTTGTTCTTGTACATGCGCGGGCTTTTCGGCACGTAATTCTCGCCGTAGCGCGCCTTGATCACGTCGCGCGCCGCCATCACCGCCTCGGGCGCCATGTCGATGCCGTCCGTCCGCATGTAGGTGATATGCCCGGCCTCGTAGAGCCGTTGCGCCGCGTTCATCGTCTGGCGCGCGCCGAAGCCGAACTTGCGGCTCGCCTCCTGCTGCAGCGTCGAGGTCATGAAGGGCGCCGCCGGATTGCGCGAGGCGGGTTTCGACTCGACCGCCGCCACCTTCAGGTCGCGCCGGTTGATCTCTCCGACCGCCCGCGTCGCCGCCGCCTCGTCGCCGAGGTCGAACTTGTCGAGCTTCTTCGCGTCGAGCGTGACGAGGCGTGCCTCGAAGGTATCGCCGCGGGGCGTGGCGAGCAGCGCCTTCACCGTCCAGTATTCGCGGGCCTTGAAGGCCTCGATCTCCATCTCGCGCTCGACGATGAGGCGGAGTGCCACGGACTGCACGCGCCCCGCCGATTTCGCGCCCGGCAGCTTGCGCCAGAGCACCGGCGAGAGGCGGAAGCCCACGAGATAGTCGAGCGCGCGCCGCGCGAGATAGGCCTCGACCAGTTCCATGTCGATCTGGCGCGGCTGCTGCATCGCCGTCGTGACCGCGTTCTTGGTGATCGCGTTGAAGACGACGCGCTCGACCTCGGTGTCCTTTTTGATCGCGCGCCGCTTGGTCAGGGCTTCGAGCAGATGCCAGGAGATCGCCTCGCCCTCGCGGTCGGGGTCGGTCGCGAGAATGAGCTTCTGGTCATCCTTCAGCGCCTCGGCGATCGCGCGGACATGCTTCTGGCTGTCGGAGGCGATCTCCCACTTCATCTCGAATTCATGATCGGGATCGACCGAGCCGTCCTTGGGCGGCAGGTCGCGCACATGCCCGTAGGAGGCGAGGACGGTGTAATCCGAACCGAGGTATTTGTTGATGGTTTTCGCCTTGGCGGGCGACTCGACTACGACGACGGCCATACGGGTACCCCTCCGCGCGGACCGTCCGCCGGAGCCGCGACGGCGGCTTACATGTGTCGAAGCCGCCATCTTGTCAACATCGCGCCGCGCCGCCGCTCGTCACAGGGGCATGAGCGCGCCGGCCGGGTTTCATCGGGGTCACGGGATCGCGAGGCTGATCCCGCCGCCCGGAGACCGGGTGATCCTGCCCCCGAGTTCGAGGTCGAGAAGCGCCGCCGCGATGGCCGGGGCCGTCCCGCCGAGCGCGCGCGTCAGCGTATCCTCCGTGACCGGAACCGGCCCGAGGAGCGCGAGCAGGCGCGCCTCGAGGCTGCCGGCGTCGCCGTCGGCGGCGCATGCCGGGCCGGTCATCATCGGATCGGGCGTGGGCCGCGGCCTGAGGACGGGCCCGCGCTCGACGGCGAGCATGGCGGCGAGCATGGCGGCGAGCGCCTCGGTCACATCCGCCGCGTCGCGCACCAGCGTCGCGCCTTCGCGGATCAGTTCGTTGCAGCCGGCGGCCCGCGGGTCGAGCGGGCTGCCCGGGACGGCCATCACCTCACGCCCCTGGTCGAGCGCCGCCCGGGCGGTGATGAGACTGCCGGAACGGAGCGCGCCCTCCACCACGACGACCCCGAGCGCGAGCCCGGAAATGATCCGGTTACGGCGCGGGAAATCCCGGGTGCGCGGCGGATGCCCGACCGGCATCTCGGAGAGCCGGAGCCCTCCGGCCGCGATGGCGACGGCGAGATCGGTGTTCTCGGGCGGGTAGATCTCGTCGATGCCCCCTGCCTGGATCGCCACCGTGCCCGTGTCGAGCGCGGCGCGATGCGCGGCCGCGTCGATGCCGCGCGCGAGGCCCGAGGCGACGACCAAGCCCGCCGCCCCGAGATCTCGCGCCAGCCGCGCGGCCATGCGGCAGCCGAGCGCCGAGGCGTTGCGCGCGCCGACGAGTGCCACGGCGGGCCGGGCCGCGAGCGCCGGATTGCCCAGTGCCCAGAGCACCGGCGGCGGGTCGGAGATCGCCGCGAGCCGCGGCGGATAGCCGGGCGCGCCGAGCGCCAGCAGCCGGGCGCCGAGCGCCGCGCCCGCGTCGAGTTCCGCCTCCGCCGCGCCGCGCGGAAAGGCGGCGTAGCCGCGCAGCCCCGCGCCGGATGCGAGCGCCGGCAAGGCGGCGAGCGCCCGCGCGGGCTGGCCGTGCTCGCGCATCAGCCGCAGGAACGTCGCCGGACCGACCCGATGCGACCGCGCCAGGCGCAGCCAGTCGACGAGATCCGCCCGCGACCGGGGCGCCTCGAAACCGAGGGGAACGCCCGAATCGCCGGAGCTCGGATCGTCGGATCTCGGACCTCCGGCGCTCGGGCCGGGCGCGTCCGGTCTGTTGGGGTATGGCTTCTCGGGGTCTGGATTCTCGGGCTTCGGCTTTTCGGGCATGCGCTCCTCCTCGCCCGGAGATGCGCCGCGAGCGGTTAAGCCCCGGCTAACCGGCCTCACCCCGCCGCCAGCCCTTGAACTCCCGCCCCCCGCGCTAGCTCTCTGGGAAACGCGACAGGGGGAACCGAATGATGTCCTATTCACGACGCGAAGCGATACGCCTGACGACGATGACCGGTGCGACGATCACGGGCGCGACGCTCATGGGAACCGCCGTCGGTCTCCGGGCCGCGCGGGCCCAGGGCGCGGCCGAAGGCCATGCCCACGAGACGGACGCGGGCGAGATCGTCATCCACCCGGTCGAACACGCCTCCTTCGTCCTGACGACGCCGGGGCTCGTGATCTACAACGATCCGGTGGGCGGCGCCGCGCTCTATGAGGGGCTGCCGCCGCCGGGCCTCATCCTGATCACGCACGAGCATCAGGACCATTTCGACCCCGGCACGCTGGAGGCGATCGTCGGCGATGGCACGGCGCTCATCACCAACCCTTCGGTCCATGAGAAGCTGCCCGCCGCGCTCCAGGCGAAGGCCACGGCGATCGCGAATGGCGAGACCACGACGGCGGGCGAGATCGGGCTCGACGCGATCCCGGCCTACAACCTGACCGAGGATCGGCTGAAATATCATCCGAAGGGCCGCGACAACGGCTATGTGCTCACCATCGGCGGCAGGCGGATCTATATCGCGGGCGATACCGAGGACATCCCCGAGATGCGCGCGCTCGAGGCGATCGACATCGCCTTCGTGCCGATGAACCTGCCCTATACGATGGATGTGACCCAGGCCGCCTCGGCGGTCGCCGAATTCGCGCCGGGGATCGTCTACCCCTATCACTACGGGGAGAGCGACATCGACGAATTCGCGCGCCAGCTCGGCGAGAGCGGCGCGGCCACCGAGATCGCGCGGGGCGGCTGGTATCCCGCGAGTTGAGGCAAGGCCGGCGTTTGCGAGGGGCTGGCGCCCGTCCGCGGGCCGCCGGCGATTTCCCCGTGCCGACCGCTCCGGCGCGTGATAACGCGGGCGCATGAGAGAACTCCCCTCCGAGGCGCAACTGCTCGAATGGCTGCGCGACAATCCGACGACCACGACGAAGCGCGACATCTCCCGCGCCTTCGGGCTCAAGGGCGCGGCCAAGGTCGAATTGAAGCAGATGCTCGCCCGGCTCGCGCGCGAGGGGAAGATCGAGAAGCGCGGGCGCCGGGCGCGGCCGGCGGGCGACCTGCCGCCGGTGCTGGTGCTCCGCGTCGTCTCGGTCGATGCCGAGGGCGAGCTTTGGGCCGAGCCCGAGGACTGGGAGACGGAGGGCGAGCGGCCGCGGTTTCTCGTCCAGACCCGCCGCGACGATCCGGCGCTCGGCCAGGGCGACCGGCTGCTCGGGCGGCGGATCACGCTCGACACGCCCGAGGCGCCACTCGCGGTCCGGGTGATCCGGCGGATCGGCATGGGGCCGAGCCGGGTGATCGGCATCTATCACGAGACCGAATCCGGCGGGCGGATCGCGGCGATCGACAAGAAGACCGACCGCGACTGGCGCGTCGAGCCCGGCGACCGCGCCGGCGCGCGCGAGGGCGAACTGGTCGAGGCGGAGCAGATCGGCTCGGCGCGCGGTCACGGCCTGCCCCGCGCGCGGGTGATCGCGCGCCTCGGCGATCCGACCGCGCCGAAGTCGGTCTCGCTGATCGCCATCCACGAACACGGCATCCCCGACGATTTCCCCGACGCCGCGCTCGCCGAGGCCGAGGCGGCGAAGCCGGTGCGGATCGGCAGGCGCGAGGATCTGCGCGACCTGCCGCTCGTCACCATCGACCCCGAGGACGCGCGCGACCATGACGACGCGATCTGCGCCGCGCCCGACGATGATCCCGAGAACCCCGGTGGCCATGTGGTCTGGGTCGCGATCGCCGATGTCGCGCATTACGTCACGCCCGGCTCCGCGCTCGACCGCGAGGCGCTTCGGCGCGGGAATTCGACCTATTTCCCTGACCGCGTGGTGCCGATGCTGCCCGAGGCGCTCTCGGCCGATCTCTGCTCGCTCGTCGCGGGCAAGAATCGGCCCTGTGTCGCCGTCCGGCTGGTCCTGAACGCGGATGGCGAGAAGATCTCGCACCGCTTTACCCGCGGCCTCATGCGCTCCCCGGCCTCGCTTTCCTACGAACAGGCGCAGGCCGCCGCCGATGGCAGGCCCGACAAGGCGACCGCGCCGCTCGTGGAGACGGTGATCGCGCCGCTCTGGGCCGCCTGGCGCGCGGCGCATGGCGCGCGGGACCGGCGCGCGCCACTCAATCTCGACCTGCCGGAACGCAAAATCGTGCTCTCGGATGAAGGCAAGGTCGTCTCGGTCAATTTTTGCGACCGGTTCGACGCGCACAAGGTGGTGGAGGATTTCATGATCCTCGCCAATGTCGCCGCCGCCGAGACGCTGGAGAGCCAGCGGACCCGCCTGCTCTACCGGGTCCATGAGGAACCCTCGCCCGAGAAGCTCGACGCCCTGCGCGAGACGGCGGAGAGCGTCGGCCAGACGCTCGCCAAGGGGCAGGTCCTGAAGACCGCGCATCTGAACCGCCTCCTCGATGGTGTCGCGGGGACCGAGCACGCGGAGATGATCAACATCTCCGTGCTGCGCTCGATGACGCAGGCCTATTACGCGCCGGAGAATTTCGGGCATTTCGGCCTCAACCTGCCGCGCTACGGCCATTTCACCTCGCCGATCCGCCGCTACGCCGATCTCATCGTGCATCGCGCGCTCATACGCGCGCATGGCTGGCCGCCCGATCCGAAGAAGGACGGGCTGAGCCGCGAGACGGAGGTCGATCTGCCGGAGATCGGCGAGCATATCTCGATGACCGAGCGGCGTTCGATGATGGCGGAGCGCGACACGATCGACCGCTACCTGGCCGCCTATCTCGCCGACCGGGTGGGATCGGAATTCGACGGCCGCGTCTCGGGCGTCGCGCGGTTCGGCCTCTTCGTGAAGCTCGACGAGACCGGGGCGGACGGGCTCATCCCGATCTCGATGCTTGGGCGCGAGTATTTCACCTACGATCCCGATAGCCAGACACTGACCGGCGAGAAGAGCCGGCGGCGGATCGGGCTCGGCGACCGGGTGACGGTGCGGCTTTCCGAAGCGGCGCCGGTGACGGGCGGGCTGCTCTTCGAGCTGCTCGCCATCGAAGGCCGGGCGATGCCGCGCACGGGGCGGACCACCAGGGGGCCGGGCCCGCGGGCGAAACTGTCGCGGAGCCGAAGTTTCGCGCGCAAGAAGGGCAAGACCGGGCGGCGGTGATTTCCGGGGCGGTGGTTCCGAGGCGCTGACCTCAGGCGCTGACCTCAGGCGCTGACCTCAGGCGCTGACCTCAGGCGCTGACCTCAGGCGCTGACCTCAGGCGCTGATCTCGGGTGTTGACCTCAGGCAACGACCTCAGAACCGGAGCGACCAGCGCCCCTCGCGGCGGCTGAGCGCCGCCTCGGCGAGCGGCGGCACGTCGATTCGCCAGAAGGTGGCGGGAGGCGTCTCCAGAATTGTCACGACGACGGCACGGAAGACGGCGGGCGGCACGACCGCGACGGCGCGCCGCCGCTCCGGGACCGCGCCGAGCCATGCCGCGACGCGGGCGATCACCGCCGCGACGCTCTCGCCTTCCGGCGCCGCCGCCTCCGGGTCGGTCAGCCAGGCCAGCAGCGCCTCGGGCGCGTCGCGCTGCACCTGCCCGAGGCTTCGCCCCGCCCAGGGCCCGACGGCCATGTCGCGCAGCGCCTCGACCGCGACCGGCTCAGGCCGCGGCCCCAGCGCCGCCGCCGTCTCGCGGCAGCGCGTCTCCGGCCCGTGCCAGAGCGTATCGACCCGGCCGAGCCGCGCGCCGAGCGCGGCGGCGCGCGCGAGCGAATCCGGTTCCGGCGGCTCGTCCTCCGGGAAGGCGGCGACGCGGGTGGCCGAGGTCGGGCAGTGTGAGACGAGAATGAGTCGCATGGTCCGGGGTCAAAGGCTCGTTGACGCCAGCGCGGCCGCGTCCTACCGTGAGCCGGACGGGTAGGAAGCCAGTGCGAGTCTGGCACGGTCGCGCCGCTGTGACCATCCCGGGGCGGGAAATGCCCGGCATGGAAGTCAGACCTTGTCCGTCGGAGATCAACATTTGACGGGCGCGCATACCCGAGGAGACCGAGATGGCAGACATCGCCTACCAGACAATCGCCGAGCCGAGGCCGATTCCGCTCGGCGAGATCCTTCCCTGGGCGGTGTTCGTCGGGCTCATCTGCCTGATGACGCTCTATTTCGTGGGCGCGGAACAGGGCGCGACGGCGGTCTTCGCCGGCACGGGCGTGCATGAGTTCGTCCACGACGCGCGCCACCTCCTCGGCTTCCCCTGCCACTGACACCATGATGAGCAAGCTTCTGTTGCGCGGGATGCTGATCGGCATCCTCGCGGGCCTCGTCGCGTTCGGCTTCGCCCACATCTACGGCGAGCCGCAGGTCGCCCAGGCCATCGCCCTCGAAGGCGAAGGCGGGCACTCGCATGGCGCGCCGGCCACCCCGGACCCCGCCTCGGATCACGAACATGCGCCAGGCACCGCCGCGCATGACCATGGCGAGGCCGCGAGCGAGGACGGTGGCGAGGGCCTCAGCCGGGGCACGCAGGCCGGCGTCGGTCTGCTGACCGGGACCACCGCCTATGGCATGGCGATCGGCGGCATCCTCGCGCTGGTCTTCGCCGGCGTTCAGGGCCGCGTCAGCCATCTGCGGCCGCAGGCCACCATCGCGCTCGTGGCATTCGGAGGCTATGTCGCGCTGGTGCTGGTGCCGGGGCTCAAATATCCGGCCAACCCGCCCGCGGTCGGCAGCGGCGAGACGATCGGCATCCGCACGGCGATGTATTTCGTCATGCTGGGTTTCTCGGTCGCGGCGATGGTGCTCTCGGTCATCCTTGCCCGCAACCTCTCCGCCCGGCATGGCGCCTGGAACGCGACGCTCTATGGCGCCGCCGCCTATCTCGTGCTGGTCAGCATCGTGGGCCTCGCGCTGCCGAGGCTCGACGAGGTCACGGGCTCGGGTTTCCCGGCGCAACTGCTCTGGGAGTTCCGCGCCTCGACCTTCGCTCTGCAGGCCGTCATCTGGACCGTGCTCGGCATCGGCTTCGGCATCGCCGCCGAACGGCTGCTCGGGCAGCGCCGCGCCGCCGGCATCTGAGACCGGTGAAGGCCGGTTCGAGCCGGCCTCCACCCCGGATGGGCGGAAAGACTTCTCGCCTCGCACGGCCCCCGCCCCGGTCCGGGACAAACCGCGCCATGCACGCGGCAGGCGACCGATATAATCGCCCGCCGAAGCCTGCTCCACGCGGAAAGTGCATTCCCCCGCGGCGGCGCCCGCGGTAGCCTTCGCAAAAAACATCGAGCCGGAGGCAGGCACCTTGAAACATCTATCCTTGGCCGCGCTCGTGGTCGTGCTCGGCGCGGCGGGTTGCGCCGGCGGGACGACGGCGACGCGGGTGGAAACGGGTCCCGTGGCATCGCGCGCCAAAGACAGCCCGCAACCTTCCGATTTCGTCGCATGGCGCAGCGACTTCCGGCGCACGGCGGTCGCGAGCGGCATCGAGCCGGCGGTCTTCGACCGCGCCTTCGCGGGCGTCGGCGTCAACCCGGAGGTCGTCCGACTCGATGGCAGGCAGGCCGAGTTCACCAAGCCGATCTGGGAATATCTCGACAGCGCCGCCTCGCCGACGCGGATCGAGACCGGACGGGCGCAGGCCGCGCGGCTCTCCGCCACGCTCGACGCCATCGAGGCGCGCTACGGCGTGGACAGCCAGGTCGTGCTGGCGATCTGGGGCATGGAGACGAACTACGGCAAGAACCGGGGCGACATCCCGGTGATCGAGAGCCTCGCTACCCTCGCCTATGACGGCCGCCGGAGGTCCTTCGCGGAGGAACAGCTCATCGGCGCGCTCCGCATCCTGCAATCGGGCGACACGACGCCGGAACGGATGGTCGGGTCATGGGCCGGTGCGATGGGGCATACGCAGTTCATCCCGTCGAGCTATCTCTCCTACGCCGTCGATTTCACCGACGACGGGCGGCGGGATGTCTGGGCGGAGGACCCGACCGACGCGCTCGCCTCCGCCGCCAACTATCTCGCCCGCTCCGGCTGGGTGCGCGGCGCGCCCTGGGGGCTCGAAGTCCACATGCCGGCCGGGTTCGATTACACCAAGGCCGACCAGAAGAACCGGCGGCCGGTCTCTTACTGGCGCGATCAGGGGATCACACTGATGGACGGCCGGTCCCTGCCCGACCACGGCGAAGCGGCGATCATCGCCCCCGCCGGCGCGCGCGGTCCGACCTTCATCGTCTACCGCAACTTCCAGGTCATCAAGCGCTACAACAACGCCACCTCCTATGCGATGGGCGTCGGCCATCTCGGCGACCGGATCGCGGGCGCGGGGGATTTCGCCGCCGCCTGGCCGCGCGACGAGCGCGAACTCAGCCGGACGGAGAAGATCGAGCTGCAGCGCCGCCTGATCGCGGCGGGCTACGATCCGGGCTCCACCGATGGCGTGATCGGCCCGGACACGTCGACCGCGATCCGCGGCTTCCAGCTCGCGCAGGGCATGACGCCCGACGGCTATCCGAGCTCGATCCTGCTCGAAAGGCTCCGGTAAGGCGGAGATCCGTCCGCCGTCCCCATGCCCTCCGTTGCGTGACCTGCCGCGGGGGGCTCTGACGGGCAGGGCAGACAGATGTCGGCCCCTACGCGCCGCCGAGCCAGGCTTCGCCGCGCATTTCCTGCAGGCGCGAGGCGGTGCGCTCGAATTCGAAGGCGCCGGCGCCCTCGACATAGAGATCATCCGGCTCCGCCTCCGCCGAGACGACGAGCCGGGTCTTCGCCTCGTAGAGCGCGTCGATGAGCGTCACGAAGCGTTTCGCCTCGTTATTCCTCGCCGGCGACAGCGTCGGCACATCCTCGAGCAGAAGCCAGTCGAGCGCCTCGGCGATGGCGAGATAATCGGCCGGGCCGAGCGGCTTGCCGCAGAGATCGGCGAAACTCGCCCGCGCCACGCGTCCGTCATGCGCGGGCAGCCGCACCTTGCGCCCCTGCACGTCGAGCACCAGCGGTTCGGCCGATCCATTCGTCAGCCGCTTCCAGTTCGCCTCGACCCCCTCCCGCGCCCCGGGCCCCAGCGGCGAGAAATAGACCTGCTGGCCCCGCGTCCGCTCCTGCCGGTGGTCGGTGAGGCTCTCGAGCTCGTGGACGTCGAGCTTGTCCTTGATGAGCGCGATGAACGGCAGGAAGAGCTGCCGGTTCAGCCCGTTCTTGTAGAGGTCGTCCGGTTCGCGGTTCGAGGTCGTGACGATCACCACGCCGCGCTCGAAGAGCCGTTCGAAGAGGCGGCCGACCAGCATCGCATCGGTGATGTCGGTGATCTGCATCTCGTCGAAACAGAGCAGCGTCGCGCCATCCGCCACCTGGTCGGCGACGACGCGGAGCGGGTCCTTGACGCCCTTCTGCCGCTCCTTGTGCACGGCGGCGTGGATCTCCTGCATGAAGGCATGGAAATGCACGCGCCGCTTCGGACTGACCGGCGCCGTCTCGAAGAAGACATCCATCAGCATCGACTTGCCGCGGCCCACGCCCCCGTAGAGGTAGAGGCCCGGCACGTTCTTCTCCTCGATCCGCTCCCGGCCCCAGCCGAAGAGCCCGAGCCCGACCCGCTTCGGCTTCGTCGGGTTGTAGTCGCGCAGCCGCATGTGAAGGAGTTGCAGCTTCTCCATCGCGAACCGCTGCGCCGGGTCGGGATTGAGTTCACCCGCCGCCACCCGGGCGCGATAGGCCGCCATCGGCCCGAGCGTCTCCGCCATGCCTCAGACCTCCGGTGGAGAAACAGGACGCGCGAGGGCGCGAGGGCGGCGGATGTCGCGGGCGGGACTGTCGGTCATTGGGCCTCTCAGCGCGGTCCGGGGCGCGGGATCTTCTCCCTACCATCTCGGCCGGACAGGTCAACGGCGGCGCCCCCCGCTCCCGCCCGCGCCGCCGCCCAGGCGCCGATCGACCGACGTGGGGAAACCCGTGCGGTTCATCGGGTGTGATGGACGCCATCACGGAAAGTGCTTTGACGCGGCGCGCGACGCGGTAGAAGAGGAGCGGCCCTCCAGCGGAGACTCGTCCATGGCGCCTTCCCCGTCCAAGCCCGCCTCCGGGATCGTCACGCCGATTCTCGTCGCGAGTTGCATCATCCTGCTCGTGAACTTCGGCATCCGGGCCAGCTTCGGCCTGTTCCAGATCCCGATCGCGATCGAGTTCGACTGGCCGCGCGCCGAATTCTCCCTCGCGATCGCGATCCAGAACCTCGCCTGGGGCATCGGCCAGCCGATCTTCGGCGCCATAGCCGAGCGATTCGGCGATCGGCGCGCGATCATCCTCGGGGCGATCTTCTACGCGGCGGGGCTGGTCCTGTCCTCGCAGTCGGTGACGCCGATCGGCCATCAGACGCTCAACGTGCTGATCGGCTTCGGCATCGCGGGGACCGGATTCGGCGTGCTGCTCGCCATCGTCGGCCGCGCCGCCTCGCCCGAGACCCGCTCGCTCTCGCTCGGCATCGCGACGGCGGCGGGCTCGGCTGGACAGGTGCTCGGACCGCCCTTCGCCGAGATCATGCTCGGCGTCATGCCCTGGACCTCGGTCTTCATCGTCTTCGCCGTATTGATCCTCGCCGTGCTGGTGCTCCTGCCGTTCATCGGCCCCAAGGAGCACGCTCCGGCACCGACGCTGACCGAGGAGAAGATGTCGGCCATCGTCGGCCGCGCGGTTCGCGATCCGAGCTTCGTCCTGATCTTCCTCGGCTTCTTCTCCTGCGGCTATCAACTCGGCTTCATCACGGCGCATTTCCCCGCCTTCATCACCGAGGTCTGCGCGCCGATCGCCTCGGGCAGCCTGCTCGCGAGCCTCGGCATCACCACGACCTCGGCGCTCGGCGCCTTCTCAATCGCCGTGATCGGGCTGGCCAATATCGGCGGCACGCTGCTCGCGGGCGCGCTCGGCAATCATTTCCGCAAGAAATACCTGCTCGCGCAGATCTATGTCGCGCGAACCGTGGTCTCGGCGGCCTTCATCCTCGCGCCGATGACCCCCGCCTCGGTGCTGATCTTCTCCGTCCTCATGGGCGCGCTCTGGCTCGCGACCGTGCCGCTGACCTCGGGGCTCGTGGCGCAGATCTGGGGGCTGCGCTACATGGGCACGCTCTATGGCATCGTCTTCCTCAGCCACCAGATCGGCGCCTTCCTCGGCGTCTGGCTCGGCGGGCAGCTCTACGACACCTTCGGCGACTACACGCTGGTCTGGTGGATCGGGATCGGCGTCGGCGCCTTCTCGGCGATCGTCCACCTGCCGATCCGCGAACGGCCCGCGGCGCTGCCCGCCTGAGGGCGCCGCGCGCCGCGCCTTCCAGCCGAGGGTCGCCAAGCCTGTGGCCCCCGGCGCCCAGGACCATCCGCGGCTGGAGCGGAGGGCGGGACGCCGATCCGTGCGACCTGCGACTTCATGGGCCCCGCGAGGGCATCGCCGCGTGCTTGCCTTTCCACCCGGCCGGGCGGCATGCTGACACCACTGCGAAGGGGGGGCTCATGGCCAGGATGGTGCATTCGATGATCCGCGTGCGCGATGAGGCGCGCTCGCTGGCGTTCTACCGCGAGGCCTTCGGGCTCGGCATCGCCGACCGGCTCGATTTCGACACGTTCACGCTGATCTACCTGTCGAACCCGGAGACCGCGTTCGAACTGGAACTCACCGTGAACAAGGACCGGACCAAAGCCTACGATCTCGGCGACGGCTACGGGCACCTCGCGCTGGTGGTCGACGACCTGGACGCCGAACACGCCCGCTTCACCGAGGCCGGGCTGAACCCGCGCAAGCTCGTCGATTTCCAGCATGGTGGCGCGACGCTGGCACGGTTCTTCTTCGTGGCGGACCCGGACGGCTACCAGATCGAGGTGATCCAGAAGGGCGGCCGGTTCGGCTGAGCCACCGCTCCGCGCGCACGATTCCTAGGGTTGGGCCGGGGTCGGGCAAGCCGCACCCCGAGGCAGAGCTGACCGATGCGCCCAGACCGTCGGGCACATGTCTCCATGACCCGGGCACCCGGCAGTGGCGCGACGCTGCGAGCAGCACCGGAACTCATCGGCTATATCCCTTAAGTCATGGTAAAACGTGTTTACTCAACCTGCAGTTAAGTAACGGGAAAGACCGGCCCCTCGTGTAGAATTCTCTTGTCTCGCAAACCGACGGAGTTCATTCTTCATGCGCATTGTAGGGGGGCCAATTGTAATGGAAACGCGCGTTTCAGCGCCCATGAGTGCTGTTGCCGATCGTCGTACACTTCTGTTTTCGCTGCAGAACCTCGTTCCCGCCGCGTGGAACGGCGTGTTCTATGAACTCTTCGAGGTCCTGAAACAGATCGAGAATGCCACATTCGTCGCACCCAGGCCGGGCGGCGAGCAATGGTCGCGCTGGGAGGGGTACAGGAAGCTCCGCCAGCGGGCGATGATCCGTCTCGGCAAGTCCTGCGCCGTGACCGCGCCGCCGACCCAGGTGGAAGGCGAGTTCGATCTGGCGTTCTTCGCCTGCCAGTTCCCGCGTCAGATCCCCGAGATCAATTCCGTCCCCGGGTGGCGGGAGCGGTCGCGGAAGGCCTGCGTCTTCGTCCTGGAGACATGGTCGACCGCGGTGGAGGAGCAGAAGGAGTTCTACCGGCACCTCGATGCCTTCGACCATGTCTTCGTCTTCTGCCAGGCGAGCGCGCCGCTGATCCAGCGTTACACGAAGGCGCCCGTCACCTATCTGCCGACCGCCACCGACACGCTCATGCTGCCCGAGCGCGCCTATGCGCGCGAGCGCACCGTGGACTATCTCTGCATCGGCCGCCGGCACGCACCGGTGCACGCGGCCATGTACGACTACGCCTGCCGGAACGATCGGTTCTATCTCTTCGATCTCTGGAAGGTGAAAGAGGTGAAGGAATGGGGCGCCGCCCGGCGGCAGAACGCGGACATGGGTTCCCGGGCCAAGCACTTCTTCGTCTGGCCGCCATTCAGGCCGCTTCCGGGCGGCAGGTTCGAGACCGCGATCTCGACCCGCTATTTCGAGGGTGCGAGGAGCGGGGCGGTGATGATCGGCGCCGCTCCGAAGGTGCCGGAGTTCGAGGGGCTGTTCAGCACGCCGGAGCCCGTGATCGAGATGCCGGAGGACCCTGCGCTGGTGCACGCCTTCCTCGACCGTCTCGACGCGGAGGCGGCCCATTTCGCCGAGATCGGCAGGTCGAACCGTCTCGATAGCCTGGAGCGGCATGACTGGGCGCATCGCTGGGCCGAGATCCTCGGCATCATGGGCCTTCCCGCCAGCGTCGGTCTGGAGACGCGCCTCGCAGAGTTGCGCCGCCGTCGCCTGTCGGAGGACGGAACGCGGCCGCGTCTCGTACATCCCGCGGCGCCGCCGCCGGCGGAGCCGGCGACCACGCACGCCGGCTCGGCGACCCACGCCTGACCGGGCCATCCGGCGCATGGTGTCAGCGGATGCGCTGACACCATGCGCCGGCCTCGCGTCAGTTCGCTAGGGCCGATCGCCCGCCGGCCGGGGCCCGAAGTCTCGGCCGAAGTGGGGCCATGCCCTGAGCGGCCGGCCCTGACCATTCGCCCTTCACCGCTCCCCCCTCCACTGATCGCCCCCACCGATCGCCTTGACCCCGCCCCGCGTTTCCCGTAAGGCCCATGGCCAATCTCCGGAGCGTGAAAGCACTCCGGTCCTGTGTGTCGTCCCAGGATCGCCGTCGGTCAGCGCGTCGCGCCCACCGGCGCGATCAGCGTTGGAGAGGCCATGTTCGAGAATCTGTCCGACCGCCTCGGCGGAGTCTTCGGCAAGCTCACCCGTCAGGGCGCGCTCTCCGACGACGATATCGCGACCGCGCTCCGCGAGGTCCGCGTCGCATTGCTCGAGGCGGATGTCTCGCTGCCCGTCGCGCGGAACTTCGTCAAGTCCGTCACCGAGAAGGCCAAGGGCCAGGCCGTCACCAAATCCGTGACCCCCGGCCAGCAGGTGGTGAAGATCGTACATGACGAGCTGGTCCGCGTGCTCGCCGGCGAAGGCAAGAGCCCGGAACTGCGCATCGACAACCCGCCCGCGCCGATCCTGATGGTGGGTCTGCAGGGGTCGGGCAAGACGACGACCACGGCGAAACTGGCGAAACGGCTCAAGGATCGCGAGGGCAAGCGCGTCCTCATGGCCTCGCTCGACACGCGGCGCCCCGCGGCGATGGAGCAGCTGGCGGTTCTCGGCACCCAGGTCGGCGTCGATACGCTGCCGATCGTGCCCGGCCAGACGGCGGTCCAGATCGCGGGCCGCGCGAAGCAGCAGGCAACGCTCGGCGGCTACGACGTGGTGATGCTCGACACCGCCGGCCGGCTCCATGTCGACGATGAACTGATGAGCGAGGTCGAGGCGGTCCGCGACGCGGCGAAACCGCGCGAGACGCTGCTCGTCGTCGATGGCCTGACCGGCCAGGACGCGGTCAACGTCGCCGAGCAGTTCGACGGCCGCGTCGGCATCTCGGGCGTCGTGCTCACCCGGATGGACGGCGACGGCCGCGGCGGCGCCGCGCTCTCGATGCGCGCCGTCACCGGCAAGCCGATCCGCTTCGTCGGCCTCGGCGAGAAGATGGACGCGATCGAGGAATTCCACCCCGAGCGGATCGCGGGCCGCATCCTCGGCATGGGCGACATTGTCAGCCTCGTGGAGAAGGCGCAGGAGACGCTGGAGGCCGAAGCCGCCGAGCGGATGGTCAAGCGCTTCCAGAAGGGTCAGTTCAACATGAACGACCTGAAGGGCCAGCTCGAACAGATGATCAAGATGGGCGGCATGTCCGGCCTGATGGGCATGATGCCCGGCATGCAGAAGATGACGAAGCAGATGGACGAGGCCGGGCTCGACGACCGGATGCTCCGCCGCCAGATCGCGCTCATCGATTCGATGACGAAGAAGGAACGCCGCGACCCGGTTCTTTTGCAGGCGAGCCGCAAGAAGCGGATCGCCGCCGGCGCGGGGCTCGAGGTTTCGGACCTGAACAAGCTCCTGAAGATGCACCGGCAGATGGCCGATGTGATGAAGAAGATGGGCGGAATGGGCAAGAAGGGCCTCTTGCGCGGCGGCCTCGGCGCGCTGCTCGGCAAGGGCGGCGGCATGCCGCCCGGGATGGGCGGAATGCCGGGCGGGCTGCCGCCGATGCCGGGCGGACTGCCCGGCGGGCCGGGCGGCCTGCCGCCGGGCATGACGCTTCCGCCCGGGCTGTCGGGGCTGGGGAAGAAGAAATGATCGCCGAAACACCCGACGACACACGCGACAGCGACCCCGATGGGGGGAGCGACTGGCGAGTCGCGACCAACCCGGATGATGTCCGCCGGGCCGCAGAACTGCTGCGCGGGCATCGCGAGTCGATCGACCGGCTGGATGCGATCCTCGTCTTCGCGCTCGCCGAGCGGTTCAAGCACACCCAGGCGGTCGGCGTGCTCAAGGCGGCCCACGACCTGCCGCCCTCCGATCCGGCCCGGGAATCGAACCAGATCGCCCGGCTGGAAGGGCTGGCGAAGGAGGCGGATCTCGATCCCGTCTTCGCAACGAAATTCCTGAACTTCATCATCTCCGAAGTCATCAGGCATCACGAGAAGCATCTCGAAAACGGGGGCTCGCAAGGAGCCCAAGACCAGACCATGAACAGGAGTTGACAGCATGGCCATGAAGATCCGGCTCGCCCGCGGCGGGTCCAAGAAGCGTCCCCATTATGCGATCGTCGCCGCCGACTCGCGCTATGCCCGCGACGGCCGCTTCCTCGAGAAGCTCGGCACCTACGACCCGCTGCTGCCGAAGGACAACGAGAACCGCGTCAAGATGGACCTCGAGCGGGTGAAGTACTGGCTCGGCGAAGGCGCCCAGGCGACCGACCGTGTGTCGCGCTTCCTCGAAGCGGCCGGCGTCGTCGAGAAGAAGGCCCGCAGCAACCCGAAGCAGGGTGAGCCGGGCAAGGCCGCCGTCGCCCGCGCCAAGGAACGCGCCGACAAGGCCGCCGCCGCCGAGGGAACCGCCGCCGAATAAGCGGCGCCCGGCGCCTCCCTCGGGAACGCGCCCGCGCTCGGGAAACGGTCATGGCTGATCCGCGAGGTCTCGTCTGCGTCGGGGCGATCGCCGGCGGTTTCGGCGTTCAGGGCGAGGTGCGCCTCAAGTCCTTCTGCGCCGACCCCGCCGCGATCGCCGACTACGCACCGCTCGTCACCGAGGACGGGCGGGGCTTTGGTCTGCGCATCACCCGGACGCTCTCCGGCGCCTTCGCGGCGCGGCTGACCGGGGTCTCAACGCGCGAACAGGCGGAGGCGATGAAGGGCACGCGGCTCTACGTACCGCGCGACCGGCTGCCCAACCCGGGCGAGGACGAGTTCTATCACGCCGACCTGATCGGCCTCGCGGTGCTCGACACCGGCGGGGCGGCGCTCGGCAAGGTCAGGGCGGTGCTCGACCACGGCGCCGGCGACATCCTCGAGATCGCGCGGCCAGGCCGGCCCGACCTGCTGCTGCCCTTCACCCGCGCGGCGGTTCCGACCGTCGATCTCGCCGGCGGCAGGATCATCGCCGACCCGCCGGAAGGGCTCGACGCCCCCGCCGACGATTGATCCCGCGAACCACGAGCGGAGCGCCGGGCCATGTCCCAAACGGTCTCATACAGGTTTGCTGATTTGGAGAGCAGTCGAGAGCCGGGCCAACAGGCTCGGCTCCAGCGAAAGGACTCGCGCGCACCCGCGCGCTCCGAATGGCCGCTATGGCGGCCACGCGGCGAAGCCGCGCCCGGAACACGTACATGACCCCGCCCCGGACACCACCGTGGACCGCGCGGGTCCTCACCCTCTTTCCGGAGATGTTCCCCGGCCCCCTCGGCGCCTCCCTCACCGGCCGGGCGCTCCGGGACGGACTCTGGACGCTCGCGCCCTTCGACATCCGCTCCGTCGCGGCGGACAGGCACCGTACCGTCGATGACAGCCCCGCCGGCGGCGGCGCCGGCATGGTGCTCCGCGCCGATATCATCGCCGCCGCGCTCGACGCCGCCACCTGCGAAGCCACCCGCGAAGCCAGCGCGACCGGCCCGACGCTCTATCTCTCGCCCCGGGGGCCGCGATTCGACCAGATGATGGCCCGGAGTCTCGCCAGCGGCCCCGGCGTCACGCTCATCTGCGGCCGGTTCGAGGGGATCGACCAGCGTGTGCTCGACGCGCGGGGCATCGCCGAGGTCTCGCTCGGGGATTTCGTCCTCTCGGGGGGTGAAATCGCCGCCATGGCCTTGATCGACGCCTGCGTCCGCCTTATACCCCGCGTTCTGGGCAATGCCGAGTCGTCGGTCGAGGAATCGTTCTCGAACGGCCTTTTGGAGTACCCGCACTACACACGCCCGACCGAATGGGAAGGTCTGCGGATACCCGAGGTTCTCCTCTCGGGGCACCACGGACGGATCGCCGAGTGGCGACGCACCCAGGCGGAGAGGCTGACCAAGGAACGTCGTCCCGATCTCTGGCGGGCCCATGTCGAAAGGACATGCGCGGACCCGGCGGGAGAAGCAGAGCTCTCGGACGCGCAGACCATCGCCGCCAAAGGCGAGCCTGAGAAGGACGACTGAGATGAACCTGCTGCAGCAGCTCGAAGCCGAGCAGATCAAGGAACTCGGGAAGAGCATTCCCGACTTCGCCGCCGGCGACACCGTGCGCGTCGGCTTCAAGGTGACCGAGGGCACCCGCTCCCGCGTCCAGGCCTATGAGGGCGTCTGCATCGCCCGCAACGGCGGCGCCGGAATCGGCGCGAGCTTCACGGTCCGCAAGATTTCCTTCGGCGAGGGCGTCGAGCGCGTCTTCCCGCTCCACTCGCCGAACATCGACTCGATCACGGTCGTCCGCCGCGGCAAGGTCCGCCGGGCGAAGCTCTACTACCTGCGCGAGCGTCGCGGCAAATCCGCCCGTATCGTCGAGAAGACCAATTACCGCGAAAAGAAGGCCGCCCCGGCCGACGCGAACGCCTGAGGACCGCCGCGATGAAGAAGAACGTCCATCCCGACTATCACATGATCGAGGTGAAGCTGACCGACGGCAGCACCTATCAGACGCGCTCGACCTATGGCGCGGAGGGCGCGACGCTGACGCTCGAGATCGATCCCTCGGCGCATCCGGCCTGGACCGGCGGCTCGGCCCGTCTGCTCGACACCGGCGGCCGCGTGTCGAAGTTCAAGAAGAAGTACGAGGGCCTCGGCTTCTGAGCACGAGCCCCCCGCGCCGCCGCCGCGCGGCGCAACTCGGAACGGCCAGCGACACGTCGCTGGCCGTTTTTCGTTTCTCGCGTGTGGAGGAAACCCGGCGGAGCGACGGGTCGCCGGGTCCCCGGACCCGATCTCCGGCCAGAGTCAGCCGCCAGTCGGCCCGAGATCCGCGTCTCAGATCCGGGTCAGATCCCGGGAGCCAGCGGCAGGCAGTCGGTGGTGCGGCGGCTCAGCGTCTCGCAGGCGCCCATAGCGCCGCGGCGCGTCAGGCCGACGAACTGCGCGCGGAACACCGTCACGCCCTGCACCTTCGCCGCCTCGACCCGGCGGAGGCCGCCGTTGAGTTCCGGCACATCCTGAAGCGCCGTGGTCAGGAGTTGCCGCTCGGCGTCGCCCCTGGATCGGAAAGCGCCGATCTGGATGCCCCAGTCCCGGTCGCCGCCGAGCGCGCCGGCGTCGGACAGCACGCCCGCGTCATTGCTCGCGACCATCGTGCCCTCCGGCCCGGCCGCGGCCGACGGCGCCGCGGGAGCCATCGCGGCGAAGGTGGACGCCGACTCGACGCCGGCTCCGGGCGCGGCGGGCGCCGCATCGGCCAGGCGGGCACCGCCCGGCCGGGGCGCCGGGCGACCGGCATCGGTCAGCGCGACGATATCGGCGGCGCGGCTCGCCTTCAGTTCGCTGTTCACCTCCGCGATCGCGGCGGCGATGCTGGCGCTGTTGCGCGTGATCGCGGCGTCGGCGCTCATCACCCGGGGAAGCGGCCGGGCGGCGGCGAGGCCGGGATCTTCCGCTGCCAGCGCGGCGACCACGGATGGCGCGGCCGCCAGACTCGCGCTCGACTGAACGGCGCCGGGCCGACCCGCCGAGGGAGGCGTCGCGCCGAGGCTCGCGACCGCCGTGCTCCTTCCGCCGAGGTTGAGCGGCGCGGGCATCGCGATCCGCGCCCGGCTCGGCATCTTCGCGAAGCCGACATCCATCAGCCGCGCCACCTCGGCGTTGCGCGCGGCGCTGGAGCGCGCGCCCAGCACCGCGACGATCACGCGCTCATCGCCACGCTGCGCCGAGGAGACGAGGTTGAAGCCCGCCGCGCGAGTGTACCCGGTCTTGATCCCATCCGCCCCGCGATAGGCGTCGAGCAGACGGCGATTGGTGTTCTTGACGGTCTTCAGCCCGGCTGATGTCGCCTCGCGGCTGAAGATGTTGTAGTACTGCGGAAAGTCATAGTAGACGCGCCGGCCGAGCTCGGCCATGTCGCGGGCGGTCGACATATGCCCGGATCGCGTGAGGCCGTTCGCGTTCTTGAAGGTGGTGTTCCGCAGCCCCATCGCCGTCGCATATTGATTCATCATCTTCGCGAAACCGGCTTCGGACCCGCCGATCGCCTCGCCGATCGCGGTCGCGGCGTCGTTCGCCGACTTGATGGCCGCGGCCCTGATCAGGTAGCGCATCTCGATGCGCTGCCCCGATTTCAGCCCGAGCTTGGATGGCGGCTCGGCGGCGGCGTTGTCGCTGATCCTGACTTTCTGGTCGAGCGAGATCCGGCCGCGCTGGATCTGATCGAAGGCGATGTAGAGCGTCATCATCTTCGTCAGCGAGGCGGGATGCACCTTGGTCTCCGCGTTGGTCGCCTGAATCACCTTCCCGGTGCGTGCGTCCATCACATAGGATGCGAATTGCTGCGCATGCGCCATGCCCGCGCATAGCGACAGGACGAACGCGAGGATTGCCCCGCGGACCTCGGTGCTGACCATCACTGCCCTCCGGCGCGGATTCGCGCCTCTGCCTCACCGCGACGCTAAGCCGCGCCACGTTTATTTTCGCTTAACGCTAGCACGAGTCCCCCAGCGGGAAAACACTTTTGTTTCAAGGCGTGGCAGTCCTGCGTTGATATGGCGCGCGTGCCGATGACGTTTGTGTTGCAGTGCAATATAATCCTTGACGCGGCGCAGCGAGAGGCGTATCAAACCCTCAAGACGGCAAACCATAGGAGATACATGATGGCTACGACGACCCGTACCGCCAAGGACGCGACCGAAGCTGCCGAGGCGACCGCCAAGGACGTCGCGAACACCGTTGAGAATGCGACCGCGAAGGCCGCCGAGAAGGTCGAGGCGCTGACCGCCGAGGCCCAGAAGAACGTCTCCGAGCAGATCGAGAAGTTCTCGAAGGGCATCGAAGGCCTGACCGCCTTCTCGCAGGAGAATGTCGACGCGTTCGTGAAGTCCTCCGAGATCGCCGCGAAGGCCGCCGAGGGCATCGGCTCCGAGCTCTCCGCCTACTCGAAGAAGGTCTTCGAGGATGGCGTCGCCGCCGCGCAGGAATTCGCCTCCGCGAAGACGATGACCGAGCTCTTCGAGAAGCAGACCGCCTATGCGCAGAGCACCCTCGAGGGCCTGATGCAGCAGACCACCAAGATGAACGAGATCTACTCGGCCGCCGCCAAGGACATCTCCGCTCCGATCGGCGCCCGTGTGACCGCCGCGACCGAGCAGCTGAAGTCGTTCTCGCTCTAAGTTTACTGATTGGTACAAGGCGCGCCACGTCGCGCGCCGTGAGTAACGAGTTTTGGACCCGGCGGGAAACCGTCGGGTCCTTTGTCGTCTGGGCCATCATTTCGGCCATCGTTCGGGGAATGAACCCGGCCTGACCACGATCATCCGGGCCGGATCATCGCACCGGGACGCGGGGGCCGGCGCGGCGAAAGCACGCGCGGCAACCCTTTCCAATCGCGGCCAAACGCATATATTCTTGGCTTCAGGTCTTGAGGCTGACGAGAACCGAAGCACCACCGCGATGACAGGGTCGGACAAGAAAACCCCGGAAGGCGAATCCGGTCTCCTGACGGAGACGCGGACCAAGACGCAGCGCCCCCCGCTCTACAAGGTCCTGCTCCTGAACGACGACTACACGCCGATGGAATTCGTCGTGCACGTGCTCGAACGGTTTTTCGGCACGAATCACCAGCAGGCCATCGAGATCATGCTGACCGTGCACCGCAAGGGCCTCGCCGTCGTCGGCGTGTTCTCCTTCGAGATCGCCGAGACCAAGGTCACCCAGGTGATGGATTACGCGCGGCGCAACCAGCACCCCCTGCAGTGCACGATGGAAAAGGAATAGGGCCCCGGCCCGGACCCCATGCCCCAGTCAGACCGCCTCGCGACGGCGATCGCGTCGCAGGCCTTCGACCTGCCCGTGACGGGACCGATCCTGTTCATCCGCGCGACATCGGGCCCGGCGCTCGGCCTCATCGGGCCCGGCCGGCTCCTGTGCGAGCAGAGCCTCCGATTCGCGCATGATCTGCTGGGCGAACAGGGCTTCGAGGTGACGCCGCGCGCGGAGGCGCCGGTGGCGGCCGCGATCGTCGCGCTGACCCGCTCGCGGGCGGAGAACTTCGGCAATATCGCGCGGGCGCTTGCGCTCCTGCCCGAGGCTGGCCTGATCGTCGTCAACGGCGCCAAGACCGAGGGCGTCGACAGCCTCGCAAAGCAGGTCGGGGCCGTGCTGCCCCTGGAGGGTCAGTTGACCAAGGCGCATGGCCGCGTCTTCTGGCTTCGCCGCCCGGCGAGCCTGCCCGAGGCGGTGGACCGCTGGCGCGAAGCGGCTCGGCCCGCGCGAAACGCGGACGGCTTCTTCACCGAGCCCGGCATCTTCTCCGCCGAGGGTATCGATCCTGGCAGCCTCCGCCTCGCCGATATCCTCCCCGGCAGGCTCAAGGGCCGGGTCGCCGATCTCGGCGCGGGCTGGGGCTGGCTGTCGCTGAGCGCGCTCAAGGCCGATCCGCGCGTCGAGCGGGTCGATCTCTACGAGGCCGAGGCCCGCGCGCTCGAGATGGCGCGATTGAACGTGACCGATCCGCGCGCCGGTTTCCACTGGTCCGATGTGGCCAGTCTGGGCCGCGGCGTCCCGCCCTACGACGCGGTGATCGCCAATCCGCCTTTCCACCGCGGACGCGCGGCGGAGCCCGAGCTCGGCGCCGCCTTCATCGACGCGGCCGCGCGCATCCTGAAGCCCTCGGGGCAGTTCCTGATGGTCGCCAATCGCCAGCTGCCCTACGAGTCGACGCTGGACGCGCGTTTCAAGCATTGGGAACGTCTGTCCGAGGAAGGCGGATACAAGATACTATCCGCGACGCGGCCGCGGTCGGGCCGCTGAGGTTGAACGGCTGGCCGGGGCCCGGACCCGGCTGGCCTCCGCGAGAAGGAAGACCCGATGATCGATCCCGTCGCCCTGACAGCCGAGCTGATCCGCCGCCCGTCCGTCACGCCAGAGGACGCGGGCGCGCTCGAACATCTCGCCGCGCTTCTGCGGGACGCTGGCTTCGCCGTCATCTGGATCGACCGGGGCGGCGTTCGGAACATCCACGCACGCTGGGGCGAGGGGAGCCCGGTCTTCGGGTTCAACGGACATACCGATGTCGTGCCCCCGGGCGAAGCGCATGCCTGGCGGCATCCGCCCTTCGCCGCCGAGGAGGAGGACGGCTTCCTCTACGGGCGCGGTGCCTGCGACATGAAATCGGGCGTCGCGGCCTTCGTCGCGGCGGCGATCGGTTTCGTCACCGAGACGCCGCCCGAAGGCAGCGTGGTCATCACGTTGACCGGTGACGAGGAGGGCGAGAGCATCGACGGCACGCGCGCGATCCTCGACTGGATGGCGGAGAACGGCCAGGGCATGGACCACTGCCTCGTCGGCGAGCCGACCTGCCCGGAAGAAATGGGCGAGATGATGAAGGTCGGCCGCCGCGGGTCGATGACCGCGTATTTCACCGCCTATGGCGTGCAGGGCCACGCCGCCTATCCGGATCGGGCGAAGAATCCCCTCCCCGGACTGGTCCGTCTCCTGGACCGGCTCGCCGGGCACAGGCTCGACGGCGGCACGCGGCATTTCGATCCGTCGACGCTCGCGATCACCACGATCGACACTGGCAATACCGCGACCAACGTCATCCCGGCCGAGGCGCGGGCCGTGGTCAACATCCGGTTCAACGACGCGCATTCCTCGGCCTCGCTGTCGTCCTGGATCGAGGAGGAGGCGGATCTGATCGCGCAGGAGTTCGGCGTCGGCATCGCCGCGCGGTTTCAGGTCTCCGGCGAGAGCTTCCTGACGCTGCCCGGCCCGTTCTCGGAGCTTGTCGCCACCGCCGTCGAGGCCGAGACCGGCCGCCGGCCCGAAGCCTCGACCACGGGCGGCACCTCGGATGCGCGGTTCATCAAGGACCTTTGCCCGGTCGTCGAGTTCGGCCTCGTCGGCCAGACGATGCACAAGGTGGACGAGCGGGTAGCACTCGATCATATCCGGGCCCTGACCGCGATCTACCGGAGGATTCTCACCGACTATTTCGCGAAAGGCGGGCTCGCCTGAATCACCCGCTCACATTCGCGTGGCCCCTCGCCGTGGGGTTCAGGGCCAGCGCCTTGTTCGACAGGGATTTTTGCCTCCGAGAGACCGGCGGAACTTCGCCCGTGCCGGCCCGGGCGCCGTTTCCGCGGGACGCCGCGCTGGCATGCGGCGGCGTTTCCCGATAGAAACGCCCTGATGAGGAAGGGTCCGCGCGCCGCGCCGGGCCCTATGGGTGTGTCGGGCCGCCTCGTGCCCGTGGAACCGCTCGGGAGTTGATGCATGTCGAATTCCGCCCATCCGGAGCGGTCATCGGATCGTTCGGCGGAGTCAGAGCCGAGCTGGGCCGAGCTTCTCGACCCGGCGGCGCTGGAACGCCGCCTGCGCGATGCCCGGGAACGCCGGGCGGAAGCGATTCGCGCCCGCAAGGAGCGCGCCGAACAGCCGACCGCCGAGGGCGACGGAAACGCGGCGCCGGTGCCGCCCCGACCCGCGCCGCGCGCCGTGGTCGTGCCCGGCGGCGAAAGCGATCCACCGAGCCGCCCTGGTCGCCCCGAATCGCTGGGACGCGAATCGCTGGGACCCGGCGCTGGGCCGTTGGCTCCGACACCCTCCAGCCGTCCCGGATCGACGCCGCCGCCAGCCGCTGGCGAGGGCGAGGCCGAACGGCCCGCGCCGCCCGCTTCGCGTGGGTTTCCCCCCGCCGCCGCGCTCGCGGCGCGACAGGCCGCCGCCGAGTCGACCTTAACGTCGGGCCGAGGGATGCCGCGCGGCGAGCCAGGCGCCGACGCACCTTCCTCGCGTCCGGGCTGGCCCCGGCCCGCCGCGACCACTCCTCCGGCTGGCCAGCTCCCCGACCGCGCGCCCCCCGCGACGCGCGAGGCGATCGATCCCGAGTCCCGGCCACGCCCGCCGGCGCGCAGCGGATGGATGCCACCGCGCCCGGCACCGACGCCGGCTCCGGAGCGCGAGACCGCGGCGTCGGCCAAATCGGAGGCGCGCGTTCCGGAAATCGAGCCGAACTCCGACGAGACACCCGCGCCGGCGCCTGCGAAACCGATCCGCCCCGTCAGCCTTGAGCCGCCGGTACCGCTGTTCGAGCCCGGGCAGGCTCAGGCGCGCTCGCGCGGCATGAGAGGGTTCTCGGCGATACTGCTCGCGATTTTCCTGATCGGCCTGCTCGGTGGCGGCGCCGCCGTGCTTTTCGCGCCCGCGTCGTTTCGCGCGCGGATCGCCGAGATGATCGCCCCGTCGGGTGGCGGGACGGACGAGGCGGGCAGCAACACCGGGACCAACCCCGGGACCAACGCGGGGGACGGCACGATCTCCGCCCGGCCGGTACCGGCGCCGCCCTCGCGCCAGAGCGCCGCGCTCCAGAACGGCGCGGCGTCCGGAACGCCACCGGATGCGATGACCGACACGTCCGGCGCACCGTGGATCGGGCAGGATCAGCCAGCCGCGCCCGGTCTCTCGACGCCCGGTCTTTCCGCCTCCAGCCTGTCGGTGCCGCGCGCCGCCGAGCCGACGACCCTGGCCGCCGCCGATCCGTTCGGCGAGCTCGTCGCACCCGAGGCACCAGCTGCGATCGGGCCGTTGCGTCTCCCCGAACTCGCGCCGGATCAACAGGCCGACGAGGCGGTGGCGGCGCTTCCGCTGCCGCCCGCGGCCGGAGATACTCCGGTGGAAGCACCCACCCAGACCGCCGCGATCGAGCAGCCGGCTCCGGCCGCCGCGCCTGCGGAGACCGAGGCCGCCAGCACCGGGGCGCCAGAGGAAACGGCGGAGGGAATGGCGGTGGTCATGCCCGCCGCCCCGGCGCTCGCAACAGCGCGTATCTCGGTCAACTACCCGGCGTCGGCCGCGGGTATCGCCAACGAGATCGCCGCCGCGCTGCGCGCGGCCGGAGCGGGCGCGGCCAATGCCGTGCCGGTCGGCTTCTCCGTGAGTTCAACCAACGTGCGCTATTACCACGCCCAGGACCGCCCGGCGGCCGAGGCGCTGGCGGAACTCGCCAGCGGGGCCGGACCCGTGGAGACCCGCGATTTCACGAACTTCCGTCCGCAGCCCCTTCCGGGGATCGTCGAGATCTGGCTGAGCGGCGCTGGATCGTCCGGCGGCGCAACCGCCACCGTCCGGACGCCGGTCACGACGACGCGGACCACCGCGCGGCCCCCGGCACCAACCGCTTCCGCGCGGGACCTCGAAGCCGAGGAAGTCGAGCGGATGCTGCTCAGCCGGGAGGTCGAACGCCTGCTGCGCCAGCAGGGCGGGACACCTTAGCGGCTGGCGCCTCGGCTACTCGCATACCGAGGCGCTTCCCTCCCGCCACCACCTCCCGTAAGATTCGGGAGGGTCACCAGTCACCAGTATCGGCCGATGAGGGCCAAGAGAACGATGCACCGACAAATTGGCATTCTGGTTTCCGCGATGATCCTCGGCGCACAGCTGGGCAGCCCCGCCGGGGCGGAGCAACCGTCGACGACCCAACTGCGCGAGATCGCCTCGCTGCTTTCCTCCGACGACTACAACGGGCTCAGGATCTATCTGCGCGCGCATCCTGACCTGCTGGTCGAGGACACGCGGCTTTCGGGGCTGCTGCGTGAGTTCCTGGAGGGCTCGAACTCCGCTGCGCGGGGACTCGACACTGACCTCAGCGACGCGCTGAATCGGTTCAGCGCCCAGAATTCCAACGATGGCGGAGGAGCGAGCCAATACTGATGCCACCGGACGCGCCGATCGAGCTTCCCGCTGACCGCGCCTTCGAGGCCGCGGGCGGAACGGTCGGCCTGGCGGCGAATGTCCCCGGCCCCGCCCTCCGGTCCTCGCGCCGGCGGCGGCGGGCCGAAATCGCGATTCTGGTCGATCCGCGCTTTCCCGGCGGCACGGCGGGCGCGGTCGCGGCGGAGATCGCCGCGCTGGCGCCACATGCCGCGATCGAGGTCCATGCGCTCAGGACCCGGATGTTCCGCGAACGCGGCACCAACGCGAAGCTCGCGGCGGCGATCGAGGCGCATGGCCTGACACTCATCGAGGACGCGCCGGTGATCCGCGCCGAGACGATCGTCCTGCACAACCCATCGTGCCTCAAGCGCGACAGCGCGCTTCACCAGCGGCTGAGCTGTGCCCGGGCCTTCGTCGTCTGCCATGAGAACTTCCTGCGGCCCGGCGGCTCGGAAGGGTTCGACGTTGGCCATTGCCTCGGTCTGATCGACGCGGCGCTCGCCTGCGGCCTGCCGCTGCTGGCGCCGATCTCGCCCTGGAACCGCGACGGCGTGCTCGCCTGGCAGGCGCGCGCGGACGGGGCGCCGGGGGCGGACTGGCCCGTGACGCCGGTGGACTGGTTCAACGTCATCGATCTGCCCGTCCGCGCGCCCAGCGGCACGCCGCGCGACCGGCGCGGCCGCCACTCCCGTCCGGGGTTCGAGAAGTTCCCGCCGCTCGACCGGCTTCGGGCGCAGTTCCCGGCCGAGGCGGAGGCCTGCGTCATTCTCGGCGCCGACAATCTGATCGCCGATCCCGAATCGCCGCGCCACTGGCGCCTGCTGCCCTTCGGCGCGATGGAGCCGGCGCACTTCCTCGCCGAAATCGATTTCTTCGTCTATTTCACCAATCCGCTCTGGCAGGAGAGCTTCGGCCGGGTGATCGCCGAGGCGATCGCGGCGGGCAAGGTCGTCATCACAGACCCCGTTACCGCCTCGGCCTTCGGCCCGGCCGTGGTCGCCGACGCCGAGAACGGCCAGAGCGGCAATCTTGCGCGAGTCATCGAGGGCTTCATCGCCGACCCCGCCGGCTATCAGGCCTTTGTCCGCGACGCGCAGGCCCGGCTTGCCCGGTTCCGGCCGGACGCCTTCGCCCGCCAGACGATGTCCCTGCTCGAAACCTCCGGGGAGGTCACGCATGCTGCGCTGTGAGACCGCGAGCGCCGCGCCGCGCGACATCGAGGATCTGGCGGTCCTGGTCAGCCAGCTCGCCGCGCTCGGGATCGAAGCGCGCATCGACGCGCGCGGCATCCCCCAGGGTCTCGCCCGGAACGTGCAGTTCGACCTCGCCCCGTATCTGACCGACACGCGGCCGGCACCATCGGACCAGTTCCTCGTCACCGCCGCGCAACGGGCGACCGACGCGGGGCTCGCGGGGCTCCGCCGGCTGGTCGGGACCGAGGAATGCCTGGCACATGCCTGCGGCGCCTTCCGTGACCGGCAGGCCCGGGTCGCCGCGCGGGCGAAACTCGGCTACGTGCTGGGCGCGGAACCCAAGATCATCAACCTCGCCGACCCCGGCGATCCGGGCTGGGAGGCCGGCTGCCCGGTGATCGGCGTCGCGCCCCGGCCCGCCGCCGATATTGGCCGGCCCCGGCTCCTGATCGTCGCGCCCGACCTCGCCGACCCGGCGGATGCGCGCGACCTCGCCGACCTCGCCATGTCCCGGCGGTTCGAGACCGCGATCCTGACCGACGGCAAGAGCAAGGAGGAATGGCGCGCGAGCCGCGGCGCGGAACTCAAGGTCTATCACTATGGCGAGGCCCTGCCGCTCGATCTCGCGGCGATCGCCGACATCTGCGTGCTCCGCGCGCCGCTCAGCGGCAATTACCGGCTGCGGAGCCTGGTCGCCAATCTCGCCGTCACGGGCGGTGTGCTCATCGATGCGACGGAAGGCCATGTGCTCGCCGCCCGCGAGCCCGCCTTCGTCCGCGCGCCCGTCCGCACCCCCGCGCTTCATGCCTTCCTCGCCGAGACCATCCTGCCCCGGCGCGAGACGCTCGGCGAAGCCACCCGCGCCTCGCGCCTCGCGGTCCAGGCCGATCCGGAGCCGATGCTGCGCATGCTCGGCCTGACCCGGCGCCCCCGCGATCCCGGCAAGCCGGTGACAGCCTTCATGCCGACGAATGGCGTCGGCCTCGGCCACGCCCAGCGCTGCGGTCTGATCGGGTCCGAGATGACCGCCACCCGCCCGGTCTTCGCCGCCTTCCCGAGCTGCCTGCGGCTCATAAAAAGCTACGGTTTCGACGTGATGCCGCTGATCGGGCGCAGCGACGTCCATGCCCAGACGCATGAGAACGACCTCGCGAACTACCTGAGGCTGCGCGCGCTGACCGCCGGGGCGGGCACCGTGGTGTTCGATGGCGGCTATGTCTTCGATTCGGTCTATCGGACGATTCTCGAGAACCGGCTGAACGGGATCTGGATTCGCCGCGGGCTCTGGCAGAGCGGGCAGGACAATTCGATCGCGCTCGATCGCGAGAAGATCTTCGACCGCGTGATCGTTCCGGCGGAAGCCTTCGCCGAGCTGAACGCCTCCTATTCGCATGGCGACCATGTGCGCGAGGTCGGACCCATCGTCCGCCCGCGCCCGCCTGATCCCGCGGCCCGTTCGGCCTTGCGCGCGCGCCTGGCCGAACGGTTCGGCGTCTCCTTCGAGCGGCTCGTCGTATCGCTTCTCGGCGGCGGCGTCGCGGCGGACCGGGGGGCGCAGATCCAGGCGCTCTGCGGCATGATGGAACGCCGCGCGGACACGCTGCACCTCATCATCGTCTGGCCGACCGGCGTGACCTGCCCGTCCTGGTTCTCCTGGCGAAACTCGCGCGTCGTTCGCACGGACCGCGCCGGGGTGATCGCGGCGGCCGCCGATCTCTGCGTCAGCGCCGCCGGCTACAATTCGTTTCACGAGACGCTCTATAACCGCGTGCCGACGATCTTCGTGCCGCAGACGGCGGCCTTCATGGACGACCAGCGCGCCCGCGCCCGGGCCGCGCGGGACCGCGAGGTCGCGGCGATGGTCGAGCCGCACGCGCTGATGACGCTCGACCGCGAAGTGGCCCGGATTCTGGACGAAGGGCTCGGCGAGACCTTCCGGGCCCGGCTTTCCGAGCTCGACCTGCCTGCTCCGGGCGCGGCCGAGGCCGCCCGGCTGATCGAGGAGTTCACCGATGGATCACACGCGCTGGACCACGATCCTGTCACGGATCGACTCACGGGACGCGGTCGACATCGATGATCTCGCCGCCATGGTCGAGCCGCGCGCCGAGGTGCCGGGCCGGGACATCTTTCCCGAGGTCGAGGGCTGCCTCCTGCCCCGCGCCGCCTTCCGGCGCGCCGATGGCGTGGCGATCGGCCTGCGCGTGACGGAGCCGCCGGCCGACGCCGCGGACCGGGCGATGCGCGTTACCGCCTTCGCGCTGGAGCGCGACGTGGAAGTGGTGGTGATGTCCGATGTCGACCGCTCCGGCTTCGAACGTTTCGGCTTCCGGGTCGAGCGGGTCAGCGGCGATTCCGAGGAGGCCCGCGCCGCCTGCGAGGAGCAGATCCAGCGGTTCTGGAGCATCGATCTCGTTCTCTGACCGATGATCTCGCGGCCGGCCGCTGGCGGCAGGCAGGCCGTCAGCGGCGCTCGGGGCAGACCATCGGCGCGTCCGCGGCGCGATACTGCCGGGTCACGCGGGCGGCCCCGCTATCGGAATCCCCGGGGTCGAACGCGAGCGCCAGTTCGTCCTCGCCCGCCACGGCGATCTCCGCGCGGATCGTCGCACCATCCTCTTCCCAGACCAGGGTCGTCTCGTCGACGCGACGCCAGGGCGACAGCCGCCAGACCTCGCCGCAGCTGTCGTGAATCATCGTGCCGTCGGACAGGAAGGCGATGAAGGCGCCCTCCGGAGCGCCGGACGTCCGGTCGAGCCAGACGCGGTCCGCGATCTCGACCTCCTCGGCCCCGCCCAGCGAGAGGCCGGGCATCGGCGGCAGGGGCAGGTCGCCGCGCGAACAGGCCGCGAGCGCGAGACATCCTCCTGCCACCCACCAGCGCAACCGCTCCTCCATCATCGCCACGCGATGAATGGAGCGCCAAACGCGCGGGCGATGCAAGCCCTCAGTCGCCGACCGACGCCGCCGCTTCGCTCTCCGGCGGCTGGATGCCGAGCCGCTTCTGCCGCAGGAGGGTATAGAGGCCCGCCGCGAGAATGAGCGCGGTCCCGAGCACGGTGTAGATGTCCAGCCGTTCCCCGAAGAACATCAATCCAAGCGCGCAGGCGAAGACGAGCTGGAAATAGGAGAAGGGCTGCACGACGCTCGCCTCGGCGAGTTCGTATACCTTGATGAGCAGGAAATGGCTTCCCGCGGCCATCACGCAGAGGATCGCCATCCAGATCCAGTCCGCGCCCTCGATCGGCGTCCAGAAGAAGACGACCGCCACGGTCGAGACCGCCGCGCCCACGACCCCGGTGTAGAAGAAGGTCGTATCCGCCGAATCCTCCCAGGAGACCCGGCGTGTCATAAGCGCGTAAACGGCGAACATGAGCGCGCCCGTCAGCGGATAGATCGCCGCCGGATCGAACACCGCGATGCCCGGCCTCAGGATGATGAGAACCCCGACGAGCCCGACGAGGATGGCGCTCCCGCGCCGCCAGCCGACATATTCGCCGAGGAACGGCCCCGCGAGGCCAGCGACCAGCAACGGATAGATCGCGAAGATCGAATGCGTCGCGATCAGGCCGAGCTTCACGAAGGCGATGACCGTCACCCAGATCTCGACGATCAGGAGCGCGCTGCGCGCGATCTGCCACCAGGGATGCGCCGAGCGCGCGACCTTCCTGACCCCGCCCGCCCGCGACGCCGACCAGATCACCGTGACGAGGGCGAAGAACCAGAACCGGATCGTGACGACGGTGATGACATGGTACTTTCCCGCCAGATGCCGCGAGAGCGCGTCCTGGGTCGCGAAGATCAGCGACACGAGGATCATCAGCAGGATACCGAGCCTCTGATTGTCCCGGCTCATGTTTCCCCGGCTCATGGGCTTGCTCCTTCCACTCCCGGTTCCCCGGTTACTCCGGAGCCTGGTATCAGCCGGCCCCGCGTCATGTGCTTCTTGTTCGCGAAGCCCCGGACCCGCTCCACGGTGAACCCGGCGGCGGTGAGGGCGGATCGCACCGCGCCGGCCGCGCTGTAGGTCGCGAAGGTCGCCCCCGGCGCGGAGCGCGCGGCGACTTCCGCTATCAGCCCGGGCTCCCAGAGTTCCGGGTTCCGCGCGGGACTGAATCCGTCGAGAAACCAGGCGTCGGCCCGCCCGGGCCAGCGCGGCAGCGTCAGCCGCGCGTCCCCCTCGATCACCTCGATCACGACCGCGCCACCGGCATCGGCACCCGGGAGCTCGCAGCGCCGCGCCCCCGCCGCCCACGCCGCGACCAGCGCGCGGGCGTGCGGCTCGAGGTCCGGCCAGGGCGCGAGCGCCCGCGCCATGTCCTCCGCCGCCATCGGCCAGGCCTCGAAGGAGGTGATCCGCAGCGTTCCCGCTGTCCCCGATTCGCGCCAGGCGTGCGCGGCCGCGACCGCGTTCAATCCCGTGCCGAAACCGAGTTCGGCGATATGGAAGCCGTCGCGGAACCGGGCGGGCAGGTCGTTGCCGCCGAGAAACACGTGCCGCGCCTCGCCGAGACTATCGGAAGCGCCGAAATAGCCTTCGCCGAACGCGGCCGAGACCGGGGTCGCCCCGTCCCGCCACGACAGCTCAGCCATCCGTGGCGGCCGGCATTGCATGATCCATCCTCGGTCCTTAATCAGAGGCACTCATAGGGCCGCGCGAGTACATGGGAAAGACCGAGACCGCCGATATTCTCGTCGTGGGCGGTGGAATCTTCGGCCTCGCCTGCGCCCATGCCTGCCTCGATCGCGGGCGGCGGGTGACGCTGATCGACGCGGGCCTGCCCGGTGGCGGGGCGAGCGGCGGGCCGGTCGGGGCGCTCTCGCCGCATCTTCCCGAGAAGTGGAACGAGAAGAAGGCGGCGCAGGTCCGGGTGCTCGCGGAGGCCGAGGCTTGGTGGTGCCGGATCGCCGCGCTCGCGGGACGCGATCCGGGCTATGCGAGGGTCGGCCGCTACATCCCCCTCACCTCGGAGGCGGCGCGGGCGCGGGCCGAGGAGCAGGCGCGCGACGCGGAAAGGTTCTGGCCGGCGCCCTTCCGCTGGAGCCTTGAGCCGGGCGACGCCCTGCCCTTCGCGGCGCCGCATGGCGCGGTCTTCGAGACGCTTTCGGCCCGGATCGACCCGCCGCGCGCCATCGAGGCGCTCGCCGCCGCCCTCGCGGCACGCGGCGGGACGATCCTGCCCAACCGCGCCGTCCACGCCGTGACCGAGGATCGCGCCGAGACCGAGGATGGCCCGATCGCCGCCCGCGCGATCCTGCTCGCGCCGGGCGCCGGGGCAGGTCCGCTCGCCGCGCCCTTCCTTGGCGCGGGCCCGTTTCAAACGGTGAAGGGCCAGGCCGCGCGGGTGAGGCCGCGGAAGCCGCTGCCCGCCCCGCTCGTCTACGCCGACGGGCTCTACGTCGTGCCGCATGCCGACGGGACGGTCGGGATCGGCGCGACCAGCGAGAACGGCTACGCCGATCCCCTCACCACCGACGCCCAACTCGACACACTCCTCGCCCGCGCCGAGGCGCTGCTCCCCGGTCTCGCAGGCGCCACCGTCGAGCGGCGCTGGGCCGGGCTCAGGCCGCGCGGCCCCCGGCCCGAGCCGATGCTGGGCCGGCTGCCCGGGACCGGGACGCTGTTCCTCGCAGCCGGCGCCTTCCGCACCGGCTTCGGCATGGCGCCGCTCGTCGGTCGCATCCTCGCATCGCTGATCACGGGCGGCGCCGAGCCGATCCCTCCCGGTTTCACCATCGCCGAGCACATGGAGCGATTCGCGGCGCAACGGCCACGCCAGCCGCGCCGGCGGGAAACCGATTGACACTTGCCCCCGGTCCCGGGATGATTCGCGCCCATAACATAACGGACCGTCGGAGCAGGACAGGCCCCTTGCAATTCACCCGGCTGCGCCTTCTCGGCTTCAAGAGTTTCGTCGACCCGACCGAGCTCACGATCGCGCCCGGCCTCACCGGGGTGATCGGTCCGAACGGCTGTGGCAAATCGAACCTCCTCGAAGCGCTGCGCTGGGTGATGGGCGAGACCCGCGCCAGCGTCATGCGCGGCGACGGCATGGAAGACGTGATCTTCGCGGGCGCGGCCCGGCGGCCGGCGCGCAACCACGCGGAAGTCACGCTCACGCTCGACAACCGCGACCGGACCGCGCCCGCGGGTTTCAACGACGCCGACACGCTCGAAGTCGTGCGCCGGATCACCCGCGACGCCGGGTCGGCCTATCGCGCCAACGGCAAGGAAGCGCGGGCGCGCGATGTGCAGATGCTCTTCGCCGACGCCTCGACCGGGGCGCAGTCGCCGTCGCTGGTCCGTCAGGGGCAGATTTCCGACCTCGTCAACGCGAAGCCCCGCGCGCGGCGCCGCGTTCTCGAAGAGGCGGCCGGCATCTCCGGCCTCTACCAGCGCCGTCACGAGGCCGAGCTGAAGCTGCGCGCGACGGAGGCCAATCTCGCCCGCGTCGGCGACGTGCTGGAGGCGCTGGAAACGCAGCTCGCGCAACTGTCGCGCCAGGCGCGGCAGGCGGCGCGTTACCGCGAGATCGCCGAGTCGCTGCGGCGGGCCGAGGCCTTGCTCCTCTGCCGGCTCTGGCGCGACGCGGAGGAGGAGCGGATTGCGACGACCATCGCGCTCACCGATGCGATCCGGGCCGCCGCCCAGGCGGAAGGACGGGCGGGCGAGACAGCGCGCGCGCGTGCCAGCGCCGAGGAGGGCCTGCCCGGGCTGCGCGAGGAAGACGCGATCGCGGCCGCCGTCGCCCAGCGCATCGTTCTGGAGCGTGACCGGCACGAGGGAGAGGTTCGCGCCGCGGCGCGGGCGATCCAGACGCTGGAGGCGCAGATCCGGCAACTGGCGCAGGACCGCGACCGCGAGGCCGCGCTCGACGCCGACGCGGGCGGGATGATGGAGCGGCTGGCCGCCGAGGCGGCCGACCTCGCCGCGGAAGCCGAGGCGCATGGTCCCCGCCTCGCCGCCGCCCGCGACGCCGCCGCGCAGACCGGGGGCGCCCTCGGTGTCGCCGAGGCCGCCTTCGCCGCCCGCGCCGAAGCGGCCGCGCGCCTGATCGCCGAGCATGAGGCGGCGACCCGGGCCGCGACCGATGCCCGCCGCCGCGCCGAAACGCTCGCGCGCGGGCTCGCGGAGGCCGAGGAAGCCCAGGCCGCGGCCGAGACCGAGCAGGAGCGCGCCGCGGCCACCCAGGAAGCCGCGGAGGAAGCCGCCGCTCTGACCGAGGCCCGGGCCATGGAGGCCGAGGAGGCGCTGGCCGGGGCCGAGGCGCGCGCCGCGGAGCTTCGCCAGGTGGAAGCACGCGCACGCGCCGCGCGCTCGGAAGCGGACGGCGCCGCCCGCGCGCTCGGCTCGGAAGCGGCGAGCCTGCGCAAGCTGATCGAGCGATCCTCGGGCGATGCGAATGGCATCGTCGATCTCGTCACGGTCATGGCCGGCTTCGAAGCAGCCTTCGGCGCCGCGCTCGGCGAGGATCTGAGCCTGCCGCCGCTCAGTGCCGGCGAGAAGGCCTCGGGATGGCTCGGCCTGCCGCCCTATGACGCGCCGGCGCCACTGCCCGAGGGAACCGAACCGCTGGCGCCTCGCGTCGAAGGACCGGCCGAACTCTCCCGCCGCCTCGCCGCGGTCGGTGTCGCTCCGCGCGAGAGGGGGGATGCGCTGCAGGCCCGGCTCGCTCCGGGCCAGCGTCTCGTCAGCCTCGAAGGCGATCTCTGGCGCTGGGACGGGTTCCGCACCGCCGCCGGTTCCGCGCCCTCCGCCGCCGCCGAGCGGCTCCGGCAGCGCAACCGGCTGGCCGAGCTTGAAGCGCAGGAAGCCGCCGCGGAGGATCGCGCCGAGGAGGCGCGCGCGGCGGAGGACCACGCCGCCGCCTCCTTCGCGACCGCCGCCGCCGCCGAGACCGCCGCCCGCGCCACCCGAAAGGCGGCAGAGACCGCCGCAGCGGAGGCGGAGCGGGCACTCGGGCGCGCCGGGACCGCGGCGGAGGCGTTCGCGGCCCGCGTCGCCACCCTCCACGCAGCGCATGCTCGTCGCGCGACGGAACTCGCCGAGGCACGCGAGGCCGAGGAAGCCGCCGCGCGGACGCTCGCGACCCTGGCCGATCCGGGTGCCGCCAAGGAAGAAGTCGAGGCCGAGCGTCTCCGGGTCGAGGCCGCGCGGCTCACGATGCTGACACGCCGCGCGGAGGCCGATGAGCTGGAACGCGCGGGCAATGCGCGCGAGCGGCGCCTCGCGGAAATCGGGCGGGAGCGCGAAAGCTGGACAGCCCGCCGCGCCTCGGCGTCCGACCGGCTGGCCGGGCTCGACGCCCGCGTCGAGACGGCCGAGGCCGCGCTCGAGGATGCCCGCGACCGCCCTGCCGAACTGGAGGCGCGCGGCGAGGAACTGGCGCGGCGGATCGAGGAGGCCGAGGACCGCCGGAACCGCGCGGCGGACACGCTCGCCCGCGCCGAGGCCGCGCTTCGGGACGCCGACGCCGCCTCGCGCGCTGCCGAACGTGCCGCGAGCGAGGCCCGCGAGACCCGCGCCGGCGCCGCGGCCCGCGCCGAGGCCGCGTTTCGGGACGCCGACGCCGCCTCGCGCGCCGCCGAACGTGCCGCGAGCGAGGCCCGCGAGACCCGCGCCGGCGCCGAGGCCCGCGCCGAGGCCGCCCGCGCGCGCGCCGCGGCCGAGGCTGAGCGGCTGACGGCCGAGACCGGTCAGGCGCCCGCCGATCTGCTCGCGGGGCTCGACAGCGATCCCGCCACGATGCCGAAAGCCGGCGAACTCGACGCCGAGGTCACGCGCCTCCGCCGCGCCCGCGACGGACTCGGCGCCGTCAACCTGCGCGCCGAGGAGGACGCGCGCGAGCTTCGCGGCGAATTCGACACGCTGATCGGCGAGCGCACCGATCTGGAAGAAGCGATCAAGAAGCTCCGCGTCGGAATCGCCGGGTTGAACCGCGAAGGCCGCGGGCGGCTCCTCGCGGCCTTCGACGAGGTGAACCGGAATTTCTCGGTCCTGTTCAGGCATCTCTTCGGCGGCGGCGAGGCGAATCTGGTGCTGGTGGAAAGCGATGATCCGCTCGAAGCCGGGCTCGAGATCATGGCGCAGCCGCCCGGCAAGAAGCTCGCGACGCTCTCGCTGCTCTCGGGCGGCGAGCAGACGCTGACCGCGCTCAGCCTGATCTTCGCGGTCTTTCTCGCCAATCCCTCGCCGATCTGCGTGCTCGACGAGGTGGACGCGCCGCTCGACGATGCGAATGTGACGCGCTTCTGCGACCTGCTCGACGAGATGATCGAGCGTACCGAGACACGGTTCCTCGTCATCACCCACCACGCGGTGACGATGGCGCGAATGGACCGGCTCTTCGGCGTCACGATGCAGGAACAGGGGGTGAGCCAGCTCGTCTCCGTCGACCTCGCCGCCGCGGAGCGTCTGGTCGAATCGGTCGCCTGATCCGATCGTCTCCCGCCCTGCGACCGCCTTGGCACGGGACCTGAGCGACCCAACGAGAAAACCCGGCGGGATGGCTCCCACCGGGTTTCTTCGACGCTCAAAATGGAGCGCATGGTGCGGTCGAGAAGACTCGAACTTCCACGGGGGTTAGCCCACAGCGACCTCAACGCTGCGCGTCTACCAATTCCGCCACGACCGCGTGGCGGGGCTTCTAGCAAAGCCCCGCGGGCTTGTGAAGGGCGAAACCGCTTTTTTCGCCAAGGATTTCGCCCCGGCCGGTTCCCCGGTTTCGCGGCGTCCATGCACGTCCGGAATTGGCCCCGAACACCTCGGCCCGCCGCCTCGTCCGGTTCACCGGATGAGGCAACCACGCGTCGCCAGCGCGGCGAACCTTCATTCTTTCCGACCTCCCGGCCAGGCGGCGTGCGCCCGGTCAGGAAGGCCGGGAGTATGGCGCTGGGCGACGAAGCTGATTTAGAACCGATGCCTGAACATGAGACTTCCTCGCGGGGATCGGCAGATGTCATCAGCAATGGATGGGATTCCAACAAGGGACGCGATGTCGTCCGACACCGAAGTGACAGGCCCGGAGTGGACCATCTCCGATGGGCTCGTTTCCTATCCCGACGCGCTCGCAGTGATGGAAGAACGGGTGGGCGACATCTTGGCCGGGCGCGCGGGCGAGCTAGTCTGGTTGCTGGAACATCCGCCGCTCTATACCGCCGGCACCTCGGCGCGCCGCGAAGATCTGCTCATGCCCGACCGTTTTCCGGTCTATCCGGCGCGGCGTGGCGGCGAATACACCTACCACGGGCCGGGTCAGCGGGTGGCCTATGCGATGCTGGACCTGAACCGCCGCGGGCGCGATGTCCGCGCCTATGTCTGGAAGCTCGAGGAATGGGTGATCCAGGCGCTCGCCGAGTTCAATGTCCGGGCCGAGCGGCGGGCAGGCCGTGTCGGCGTCTGGGTCGTCCGGCCCGACCGGCCGCCCATGCCCGACGGCTCACCGGCGGAGGACAAGGTCGCGGCGATCGGCGTGCGGATCCGGCGCTGGGTGACGTTTCACGGCATCGCGATCAATGTGGAGCCGGATCTCAGCCATTTCTCGGGAATCGTTCCCTGCGGCATCCGGGGCTACGGCGTCACCAGCCTCGTCGATCTCGGCCTGCCCGTGACCATGGCCGACCTCGACCTCGCCCTCGCCCGCGCCTTCGAGCGCGTCTTCGGGCCGACGCCCTTGCCCGAGGCCTGATCCAGCGCCGATGCCTGTCCGGAGGACGGTTCCGGAAGAGGCACGCTCGGAAGAAGAAACGCGCCCCCTTCGGAACGCGTCATCTCGGGATCGTTCTCCCGGATACCTCAGCGACGCGGTCGCCGATCGCGTTCGACCCGAACCGGTCGCGGCACGGGCCGGGGACCGAGGAGGACATCGGAGAGCCAGGCGATCACCCGGTCAATCCACTCGGGGCCACGCTGTCCTGCCATTCCTCGGTCCTCCTTCGAAATCGTTTCGATGATGTCAATATGGGCATCCGACGCTGACCGCTCAACCCCGCCAGCGGCTTTCCGCCGAAGCTTGATCCAGATCAATCCGGCCGGGTCAAGCCCCGCGCGGATCAGTCCGCGCGTGCCAGATCGGGCGGCATCGCCTCGGTGACGAGCCGCGCCATCGTGAGGTCGACGGGCCGTTCCTCGGTCCGCTGCTCGCCGAGACGGCGGATCGAGACGGTACGGTCCGCGACCTCGCGCGCGCCGACGGCGAGGATCACCGGCACCTTGGCGAGGCTGTGCTCGCGGACCTTGTAGTTGATCTTCTCGTTCCTGAGATCCGCCTCCGCCCGGACACCCTTCGCCCGGAGTGCCATCATGATCTGCTCCGCGTAGTCATTGGCACCCGAGACGATCGGTGCGACCACGACCTGCCGGGGAGCGAGCCAGAGCGGGAACCTGCCGGCGAAATGCTCGATCAGGACGCCGGTGAAGCGCTCGAACGAGCCGAGGATCGCCCGGTGGAGCATGTAGGGCCGATGCTTGTCGCCATCCTCGCCGACATATTCGGCGCCGAGCCGGTCGGGAAGCTGCGCGTCCACCTGGAAGGTGCCGCATTGCCACTCGCGCCCGATGGCGTCGGTCAGCTTGAAGTCGAGCTTGGGCCCGTAGAAGGCGCCCTCGCCCGGATCGACCTGATAGGGCACACCGACCTGCAGGATCGCATTCTCCAGCGCGCCCTCGACCTTGTCCCAGGTCTCGTCGGAGCCGATGCGCACCTCGGGCCGGGTCGAGAGCTTGATATCGAATTTCGCGAAGCCGAGATCGGCATAGACGCTCGAAAGCAGGCTGATGAAGCCCGCGCATTCCGACTCGATCTGGTCCTCGGTGCAGAAGATATGCGCGTCGTCCTGCGTGAAGCCGCGCACGCGCATCAGCCCGTGCATCGACCCCGACGGCTCGTAGCGGTGGCAGGCGCCGAATTCCGCGAGGCGCAGCGGCAGGTCGCGGTAGGATTTCAGGCCCTGGTTGTAGACTTGGACGTGGCAGGGGCAGTTCATCGGCTTCAGCGCGTTGATCCGCTTCTCCCGCGCGTGCTCCTCCTCCACTTCGACGAGGAACATGTGCTCCTGATAGGCTTCCCAGTGGCCGGAGGCTTCCCAGAGCTTGCGGTCCACCACCTGCGGCGTACGGATCTCCTTGTAATCCGCCTGCCGCAGCCTCCGGCGCATGTAGTCCTCGAGCGTGCGGTAGAGCGTCCAGCCGTCGGGATGCCAGAACACCATGCCCGGCGCCTCTTCCTGCATGTGGAAGAGCTTCATCTCGCGGCCGAGCTTGCGGTGATCGCGCTTCGCCGCCTCTTCGAGCCGGTAGAGATGCTGCTTGAGGTCGTCCTTGCTCCGGAAGGCGGTGCCGTAGATCCGCTGCAGCATCGGCCGCGAGGAATCGCCGCGCCAATAGGCGCCGGCGACGCTCATGAGCTTGAAGGCATCCGCCGGCACCTGCCCGGTATGGGCGAGATGCGGCCCGCGGCAGAGATCCTGCCAGGGACCGTGCCAGTACATGCGGATATTCTGGCCTTCCGGGATCATGCCGACGAGTTCGACCTTGTAGGGCTCGTTCAGCGCCTCGTAATGCCGGATCGCGCGGTCGCGCTCCCAGACCTCGGTGGTCACCGGATCGCGGAGCGCGATGATCTCGCGCATCTTCTTCTCGATCGCGGCGAGATCCTCGGTCGTGAAGGGTTCGGCGCGGTCGAAATCGTAGTACCAGCCGTTCTCGATCACCGGGCCGATGGTGACCTTCACATCGGGCCAGATCTCCTGCACCGCGCGCGCCATGATATGCGCCGCGTCGTGCCGGATGAGTTCGAGCGCGATCGCCTCGTCCTTGACGGTGTGGATCGCGACGGAGGAATCCTCGGTGATCGGCTGGCTGAGGTCGGTGAGCCGGCCGTTGACCGTCGCGGCGATCGCGGCCTTGGAGAGCGATTTCGACAGGCTCTCGGCGATGCCGGCGCCGGTCACTCCGCTGGGGTATCCGCGGACTGCCCCGTCGGGCAGGGTGATCTGAACCTCGCGAATATCCTCGGCCGCGTCGCTCATGATCGTCTCCTTTGGATTTGGCGCCTACCGCGCGCCCGGGTCTCAGGGAAGTTCCGCGGTAGTGTCACCCGCGCGCCGTGTCAAGCGACGCGGGGGCGGGGCGAGATCAGCGGGCGCGGCCGACGGGACGGGACAAGGGGCGGGCCAGCGGAAAAGGCGGGCTCGGCTGGGCCGCCCCCGCTTGCGCGCCGGGGGGTCCCCGGTCCAAACCGGGGCGAACACGACATGGGGAGCGCGAGACAGATGACCGAGACCCGCCTGGACCTGCCCGACGGCCGCTCCCTCGCCTATCGCCGGCAGGACGGCCGGGGCCCCGGCATCGTCTTTCTGGGCGGCTTCCGCTCCGACATGACCGGGACCAAGGCCGAGCATCTGGCAGCCTGGTGCGCGGCGGAGGGCCGGGCCTTCCTGCGCTTCGATTACACCGGGCATGGCGCCTCCTCGGGCGACTTCCTCGATGGCGCGATCGGCGACTGGGCCGAGGACGCCTTCGACGCCGTCACGCGGCTGAGCGATGGGCCGCAGGTGCTCGTCGGTTCCAGCATGGGCGGCTGGATCGCGCTCCTGCTCGCCAGGCGCGTGCCTGAGCGCATTCACGCGCTGGTCGGCATCGCCGCGGCGCCGGATTTCACCGAGGATTCGATGTGGGAGGGGTTCGACGCCGCGCAGCGCGCCGCCCTCGCCCGCGACGGCCGGGTCGAGCTGCCCTCGGACTATTCGGACGAGCCCTATGTGATCACCCGAAGGCTGATCGAGGACGGACGCGGCAATCTCGTGCTTCGCGATCCACTGCCGCTGCCGTTCCCGACGCGGCTGCTGCAGGGCACGGCGGATACCGATGTCGATCCCTCGGTCGCGCTGCGGCTGCTCGATCACGCCGATTGCGCGGACATGCGGCTGACGCTCGTCAAGGGCGCGGATCATCGCTTCAGCGAGCCGGACAATCTCGACCTGATCGTCGGGACCATCGCCGGGATCGCGGGCTGAAGGCGCCCGCCCGACGCCGCGCTCCGACGCCCGCCGCGACCCGCGCGGGCCTCGGAATGCGGGCGCCCGCGCGGGTCGAACCACACGCGGGCGCCGGGATCTCTTCCTGAGATCAAGACGGTTCAGGTCTAGGCCTGAGCCGCCTCGAGTCGTTGGATTTCCTCCTTGAGATGCAGTTTCCTGAGCTTGAGCTGTTTGATGCTCAGATCGTCCGAACCGGGATGACGCTGCTCGGTCTCGATCACATCCGACAGGGCCTGGTGCTTCTTGCGCAGTTCCGTCAGGTGAGAACTCAGGCTCATGTGAGTTGCCTCCTCGTCAGCTTGTTTCCAACCCGATCAGTAGAACACCGATTTCCTCGTCTGTCACGCGAACCGAACATAGCGAGTTCGTGTTTCACGCCGAGATGACCGCCGGGTGTTTGCGAGTTGAGAATTTTGCGTCGCAACAAGACCAAGACACTTTCATGACGGATACTTGGCCGCGCATGGCACCAATGTTTCGCAGGTGCGAGCCGCGTGACTTCAGGCTCCGGGGCGCGTCCCATGCCCGTTCTACACCGAGACGCGTACATTTAGCGAGATTTCGCCACTTCCGTCGGCGTCAATCCGGCGCCGTCGCGAAGTACGCGTTCGGCCTCGGGCCCGTATCCGCCGGCGTCCGCGCCATGCGATTCGCCGCGGTGCACCACAAGCGGCGGGGCCAGCACCAGCGGACCGGCCGCGCCCTTGCGCGCCCGCACCAGCACCCGGCCGGCCACCCGTCCCGCGCGTGGAGCGAGCGGAAGCACGAGGGCCGAGCCCGCCCGCCCCTCCAGCGCCGCGAGGATGGCGCCGAGCCGCTCGGCCCGGTGGATCAGCGTGAGCCAGCCTCCGTCGCGCAGGCGGCGCAACCCCGCGCCGATCCAGTCGCCGAGACCGGCTTCCTCGACATGCGCCCGCCGCCGCCCCGGATCGCGCGGCGCCGTGACAGCGCCGCCGGGGTAGAACGGCGGATTGGCGATCACGTGGTCGAAGCGAAGCGCGGTCAGCGCGGCGGGCGGGCGGCGCAGGTCGCCCTCGTGGACGGTGAGCGCGACCGCGTTCATCGCAGCGTTTGCCCGCGCCAGCGCGGCATAGCCCGGTTGCGGCTCCAGCCCGTGCAGGACGAGCCCCGGCACCCGGGCGCCCAGGCAGAGGATCGCCACGCCGGCGCCGCAGCCGAGTTCCAGAACGCGCTCGCCGGCCGCCGCCGGGGTGAAGGCGGCGAGAAACACCGGATCGGTCGCGGCGCGATAGCCCGAGACGGGCTGCCGGATGCGCAACCGCCCCCCGAGGAAGCCGTCCTCGCTGAGCGGTCCGAGGCTCGACCCCGCATCGAACTCGGGCGGGGACTCGATCTCGGTATGGGCCTCGATGTCAGACCCGCGGCCGGACCCGTTCCCCGATCGGGCTCCGGTCTCGCGCTCCCCTTCGCAATCGCCCCCGAGATCGCCCCCGGGATCGCCGTCGCGGCCCGCGGTCATTGCCTGACCAGCCCCTCCACCTCGTTGTCGCCGAGGATCGCGCGCGCACGAAAGGCATCGCGGTCCGCCACGACCAGCCGCCTGGGAAAGAGACCGATGCCGCCTTCCAGCACGCTCATATGGACGTCCAGAACAAAGCAGTCTATATCCTCCGCGCGCAGCAAGGCGGTGGAAAAAGCTATGATCGTGGGGTCTGTCGTGCGCAGGATTTCCTTCATCGACCGGAGATTAGAGCGCGCGCGCCTCCCGGTCGAGAGGATGCCGGCATGAATACTCCCGGTACCATCCTGAACCCGGTCGAACGACTTCAGGTCGCGCTGGCCGACGACATGACGGCGGTGAACGCCCTGATCCGTGAGCGGATGGCGAGCGAGCATGCGCCGCGCATTCCCGAGGTCACCGCGCATCTCGTCGAGGCGGGCGGCAAGCGGTTGCGGCCGCTGCTCACGCTCGCCGCCGCGCGGCTCTGCGGCTACGAGGGTGTCGATCACGTGAAGCTCGCCGCGACGGTCGAGTTCATCCATACCGCGACGCTCCTGCATGACGACGTCGTGGACGAGAGCGACCGCCGCCGCGGCCGGCCGACCGCCAATCTGCTCTGGGACAACAAGTCGAGCGTGCTGGTCGGCGATTATCTCTTCGCCCGCTCGTTCCAGCTCATGGTGGAGACCGGGTCGCTCCGCGCGCTCCACATCCTCTCCGACGCGGCGGCGGTGATCGCCGAGGGTGAGGTGTTGCAGCTTGCGAGCGCCGAGAGCCTGGCCACGACCGAGCCCGTCTATCTGCAGGTGATCCGCGGCAAGACCGCCGCGCTCTTCGCCGCCGCGAGCGAGGTCGGGCCGGTGATCGCGGGCGCCGACGACGCCGTCGCCGCGGCGATGCGCGCCTATGGCGACGCGCTCGGCATCAGTTTCCAGATCGCCGACGATCTCCTCGATTACGGCGGGGCGAGCGCCGCGCTCGGCAAGAACACTGGCGACGACTTCCGCGAACGGAAGATGACGATGCCGGTCATCCGCGCGATCGCCGCCGCCGATGCCAACGCCGCCGCGGAGGAACGCGCCTTCTGGGTCCGGGTCATCGAGAAGGGCGACCAGCGCGAGGGCGACCTCGACACCGCGCTCGACCTCATGCGCCGCCACGGTACGCTCGAGAGCACGCGGGCGACAGCCTACGATTACGCCGCCCGTGCCCGCGCGGCGCTCGAGGCGGTCCCGGCCGGGCGTTTGCGGGACATTCTGAACGACCTCGCCGATTTCGTCGTGGCCCGCCTGTCATGACGCGCCCGTCGTGACGCGCCTGTCGTGACGCGCATGTCCTGACACGGATCTCCTGGACCATGCTTCTGCTCGTCGGCACCTTCCGGCTACCGGCCCACCGGCTCGACGCGGCAAGGCCGGTCATGTCGCGGATGGTCGCGGCGAGCCGGGAGGAAGACGGCTGCGTGGACTACGTTTACGCCGAGGACCTTTTCGCGCCCGGCCTGATCCATGTGCGGGAACTCTGGTGCGACCGCGCCGCGCTCAACCGGCATTTCGCCTCCGATCACCTGCGGGACTGGCGGGCGAGCTGGAGCGAACTCGGGATCGGCCACCGCGACCTGCGCCTCTATGAGGTCGGCGAGCCGGTCTCCACCTGACCGGTCTCCACCTGAGAAGCCGCGACCCCGGTCGCGACAACCCACCAGCCCGGCTCCGCCCGCCGGAGCACAGCCGCCGCCGCCTCGGCTTCCGCCAACCGCTCGAACAGCCCGAAGACGGTCGCACCCGACCCGGACATGCGCGCCAGCGCGCAACCCGGCCGAGAGGCGAGCGCCGAGACGACCCTGCCTATCACCGGCGCGACCTCAGCCGCCGGCGCTTCGAGATCGTTCCGCCGCCCCAGCAGCCAGGCGAAAAGGTCGTCCGCCGTCGCGAACCCTTCCACATCCGGCAGCGGCGGATTGTCCCGCCGGGCAAGCCGCGCGAATACCGCGCCGGTCGGCACGGCCACGCCCGGATTGACCAGCACCATCGCGAAGCCGGGCAGCGATACGGGGCTGAGGATCTCGCCGATCCCCGACATCCGCGTCGGCCTGCCCGCGAGGCAGACGGGAACATCGGCGCCGAGCGCCAGCACCTCCCGCGCCTCGGGCAGAGGCCGTGAGGTGAGGTGAGCCAGCGCGCGCAAGGTCGCCGCGGCATCCGCCGAGCCGCCACCGATACCGCTCGCGACCGGCAGGTTCTTGGTCAGCGTCAGCGCCACCCGCTCGCCGCCCGGCATGAGCGCCGCCGCGCGCGAGACCAGATTGTCCGGCCCGGCACCGAGCCCCGCGGCGAAGGGCCCCTCGACCGCGAGCGCGGGCCGCTCCGCCGGCGCGGCGCGGATCTCGTCCGCCACCTCGGCGAAGACGACCAGACTGTCGAGCAGGTGATAGCCATCCGCCCGGCGGCCGGTGACATGCAGGCACAGGTTCACCTTGGCGCGGGCGCGCTCGATCACCGCGGGAATCATGAGGCTCACCCGTCCGACGCGGTCTTTTCCTCGGTCAGCACGCGGTCGAGGCCGATATCGAGCTTGCGGCGCACCCGGTCCATGTCGAGATCGTCGGCCGGTCCGAAGGAGAGCGCGCGGTGCCACTGGAAATCCGCCTCGCGCTTGCGGCCGACCATCCAGAGCACGTCGCCGAGATGGTCGTTGATCACCGGATCGTCCGGCGTCAGCTCGACTGCGCGCAGCATCGGCGCCACCGCCTCCTGGTAGCGGCCGAGGCGGTAGAAGGCCCAGCCGAGCGAGTCGGTGATATAGCCGTCATCCGGTTGGCCCTTGACGGCGCGCTCGATCATGCCGAGCGCCTCGTCATAGCCCCGCCCCTGCTCCAGCAGCGAATAACCGAGGTAGTTCAGGACCAGCGGCTGGTCGGGCGAGAGGCGCAGCGCCTCGCGGAAATCAGTCTCGGCATCGGCCCAGCGTCCGGCGCGCTCGTTGGCGACTCCGCGCGTGTAATGCAGCACCCAGTGGATCGCCTGCGGATCGCCGACCAGATCGATCGCCCGCGTATAGGCCTCGACCGCCTCGACGAACTGCTCGTTGGAGCGATAGGCGTCGCCGAGCGCGGACTGCGCCTCGACCTGATCGCCATGCGTGCTGGTCAGGGCCGAGAGCGTGGCGATGCCGCCCTCGACATCGCCGGAATCGCGCTGGGTGCTGGCCCGGCGGATCTCGGTCGTCACATACCAGGGCGACTCCTCCGGCACGTCGGAGAGAACCTCGGTCGCGAGCGCGTAGCGCTCGTCGTTCTCGAAAAGCTCGGCCGCGAGCAGATCCGCCTCGATCAGCGCCGGCCGGATATAGGCGGCGAGCCGGGCGTGCAGGAGCGAGACCCGCTCGGTCTCATCGGTATTGAGCGCCTCGGCGAGCGTCAGATAGGCCTCGGCCACGCCGTCGCGGGCCTCGGTCACGCGCTCGAAGGGCACCTCGTCGCCGGCGGCGATCCGGTCGCGCAGCCCGATCAGCGTCGCATCCGGCAGACCGCCGGCGAGCGCCTCGTCCAGAATCGCGAGCGCCTCCGGCTCCTCGCCGATCTGGGCGAGGACCTCGGCGTGGGCGATCAGCGCGGAGCGCGTCAGGTGCAACGGCCCGCGCTCGTCACCCGCGAGGATCGTCTCGGCGGAGACGAAATCTCCCGCCATCGCGAGCGCCAGCGCCTTGTGGTACTGCCCATAGGCCAGCAGCGCCTCATTGGCCCGCATCGCATCGAACCTTGCCCGGGCGGCCGGGAAATCCTCGCGCCCGACCTCGATCCAGCCGCCGACGAGCCCGGCCAGGAGCGGATTGAAGACCCGCGGCGCGGCCGAGGCGAGGATCTGATCGGCCTTGCCGAAATCGCCGTCATGCACCGCCGTCGCGAGCCGCACGAGACCGGCGAGCTGATTGTCGGGCTGGATCGCGGCGAGCCTTTCGGCAAGCGGGCCCGCCACATCCATGTCGCCGATCGCCACGCGGGCGACGAGCGCGTTCTGCATCAGCGCGAAATTCTCCGGATCGGCCTCCAGAGTCCGGTCGTAGTACTCCGCGGCGACCCGGTAATCGTCACGAAAATCGGCCTGCATCGCGGCGAGATAGGCTCCGGACAGCGAGGCCGCCGCCGCCGGGGTCAGCGGCGACGCTACGAGAAGGCCGGTCAGGATGCCCGCGGCCAGTTTCGCTGTGATCGTCGGCAATGCTCGGCTCTCCCGGATCTATCGGGCGAAGACCCTATGCCGCTGGGCCGGGCCATGCAATCGCGGGCATGATCCTGCGCGGGCCTTCGCCATCACATGTTGGGGTAGTTCGGCCCGTCACCGCCCTGAGGCGTCGTCCAGTTGATGTTCTGCGCCGGGTCCTTGATGTCGCAGGTCTTGCAGTGGACGCAGTTCTGGAAATTGATCTGGAACCGCGGGTTCGAGCCGTCGTCGTCGCGCAGCACCTCGTAGACGCCCGCCGGGCAGTAGCGCTGCGCCGGCTCATCGTAACGCGGCAGGTTCAGTTCGATCGGAACCAGCGAGTCCTTGAGCTGGAGATGGCAGGGCTGCTCCTCGGCGTGGTTGGTGAAGGAGAAGGAGACATTGGTCAGCCGGTCGAAGCTCAGGACGCCATCGGGCTTCGGATAGTCGATCTTCTCGAACCGCTCCGCCCGTCCCGTCGCCGCCGCGTCGGTCTTGCCGTGCTTCATCGTGCCGAAGAGCGAGAAATTGCCGAAGAGCGAGTTGCACCACATGTCGAACCCGCCGAAGACCAGCGAGGCGGTGAGGCCGTGCTTCGACCACATCGGCTTCACGTTGCGGACCGGCTTCAGATCCTTCGCGATCGGCCCGTTCAGCACATCGTCCGAATAGGCGGTGACCTCATCGCCCGCGCGTCCGGCCTTGATCGCCTCCGCCACCGCCTCGGCCGCCGCCTTGCCCGAGAGCATCGCGTTGTGGTTGCCCTTGATCCTCGGCACGTTCACCATGCCCGCCGAGCAGCCGAGCAGCGCCCCGCCCGGGAAGGTCAGCTTCGGCATCGATTGCCACCCCCCCTCGGTGATCGCCCGCGCGCCATAGGCGACGCGCTTGCCGCCCTTCAGCACCTCCGCGATCAGCGGATGATGCTTGAACCGCTGGAATTCCATATAGGGGAAGAGGTGCGGGTTCTCGTAGTTCAGGTGCACCACGAAGCCGACGAAGACCTGGTTGTTCTCCAGGTGGTACATGAACGACCCGCCGCCGGCGTTCTTGCCGAGCGGCCAGCCCATGGTGTGGATCACCCGTCCCTCGTGGTGATTCTCGGGCTTGACCTCCCAGATCTCCTTCATGCCGAGGCCGAACTTCTGCGGCTCCCGACCGTCGGAGAGATTGTATTTCGCGATCAGCTCCTTCGCGAGCGAGCCGCGCACGCCCTCGCCGATCAGGACATACTTGCCGAGCAGTTCCATCCCCGGCTCGTAGCCCGGCCCCGCGGTTCCGTCGGGCTCGCGCCCGAATTCGCCCGCGACGACGCCGCGCACCTCGCCATTCTCGCCATAGACGAGCTGGCTCGCCGCCATGCCCGGGAAGATCTCGACTCCGAGCGCCTCGGCCTGCTCCGCCATCCAGCGGCAGACATTGGCCATGGAGACGATGTAGTTGCCGTGGTTGTGCATGAACTTCGGCATTGGCCAGCTCGGGATCTTGAACTTGCCGCCTTCGCCGAGGAAGTAGAAGAAATCCTCCTTGACCTCGGTCTTGATCGGGGCGCCCTGCTCGCGCCAGTCGGGGATGAGCGCATCGAGGCCCGACGGGTCGAGCACCGCGCCCGAGAGGATATGCGCCCCGACCTCGGAGCCTTTCTCCAGCACGACGACCTGAAGCTCCGGATCGATCTGCTTCAGCCTGATGGCGGCCGAGAGTCCCGCCGGCCCGGCGCCGACGATGACGACGTCATACTCCATCGACTCGCGTTCGATCTCGGACATCGTCTTCTCTCCCCTTTGTGGCGCGTTGCTGTCACCGTGGGTAAACAGCCCACCCGCCCACGTCAATCAGACGCGTGTCAGCCCGCTTGCGGAGCCAGTTTCCGCCACATATGGTCATTCCCAGGCGGCTCGGAGAGCCGCGCTTCAGGCCGATGCCAAGGGCGTCGGCCTGATTGCATATTGGGAGGGGAACCGCGCGCGCCCCGCGGGGGCGCGCGAGAGGAGAACGCGTATGGAAAAGATTCCCTTGACCGCGAAGGGCTTCGCAAAGCTCGACGCCGAATTGAAGAAACTGAAATCGCAGGACCGCCCGGCGATCATCGCCGCGATCGCCGAGGCCCGGGAACATGGCGACCTGAGCGAGAATGCCGAATATCATTCCGCGCGCGAGCGGCAGAGCTTCATCGAGGGCCGGATCAAGGAACTCGAAGGCATCATCTCGCGCGGCGACGTGATCGATGTGAGCCGGCTCTCCGGGCCGGTGAAATTCGGCGCGACCGTGGTGATCCTCGACGAGGAGACCGACCAGGAGAAGACCTACCAGATCGTCGGCGAGGCCGAGGCGGACATCGAATCGGGACTTCTGAACATGAAGTCGCCGCTCGCCCGCGCGCTGATCGGCAAGGAGGAAGGCGACAGCGTCGAAGTCCGCACCCCGGGCGGCCTCCGGTCCTACGAGATCCGGACGATCTCCTTCGCCTGATTTCCCCGCGACTTTCCGTTCCGTGACCGCGACCCGGCGCGGGGGCCAACGGCCCTCGCGCCGCGTCAGACCGCGAGCGGCTGACCTTTCCAGCGCCGCCCGAGAAGGACGCAGATCACCAGCCCCACGACCGACATGCCGAGGCCGATCCCGTACGTGAGCCCGCCGAACCGGGGATAGGCCCAGGCCGCCCCCGCCGTGGCGAGCGACAGGACCAGCCCCGCGGCCATCGCCGCCGCCGCGCCCTGCGCCGCGGCGCCGAAGCGTGCCGGGATCGCGCGGGTGATGAAGGCCATCGCCCCGAGATGGCCGATCGCGAAGGTGAAGGCGTGGAGCGCCATCAAGGGCCAGAGCGTCCAGCCCGTCGGATCGAACATCATGCCGCCCCAGCGCAGGATGCCGGCGAGACCCGAGAGCGCCAGCGCCCGCACCGGCCCGAGCCGGCCCGCGAGCGCGCCGCCGATCGTGATCATGAAGACGATCTCGGCCCCGACCCCCGCCGCCCAGAGTGCGCCGATCCGCGCCTCCGACAGGCCGAGGCTCGTCCAGTGGATCGTGCCATAGGCGTAGAAGACCGCGTGGCTCGCCTGCGTGAAGGAGAGCGCCGCGACGAAGACGCAGAAGACCGGATTGGTGACGAGCGCCCGGATCTCGTCCATCCGCGGCGGGATCTGCCCCCGCACCCGCCGGCCGCCGGGATGCCGCCTGACCAGCACCGCCGCGACGAGAAAGCAGGCGACCATCCACCAGAGCGCGACCTGCGTGTCGTAGATCGCGATGAGCGTGCCGACGGCGAGGTTGGCGATCATGTAGCCCACGGAGCCGAGCCCCCGCGCCGGCGCGTAGCCGAAACCGTGGAACCGCGCGGCCGCGACCCCGAGCGCCTCGCCGATCGGGCCGATCGAGGCGAGGCAGGCGCCGGTCGCGAGCGTCGCGAGCAAGAGAACCGGGGCGTCGCTGATCCAGAGATGGCTGATCAGGATCAGCGCCCCGAAGAGGCAGCAGACCACGATCGTGTTCCGGCGCGAATCGAGCCGGTCCGCGAGGGCGGGGATGAGTAGCCCGGCGACGACGCGGATGCCGATCCCGAGCGAGGTGAAAAGCCCGATCTGCGCCGGAGACAGGCCCCAGTTGGCAAGCCAGAGCGGCCAGAACGGCATGTAGACGCCGCTGACCATGAAGAACGACGCATAGAAGGCCGTCGTGTGACGGCCGGCGGAGGAACGCAGGGGAGAGGACACAACAGGAACCGGATAAAGAGACGCGACCGCGTTCCAATTCCACTCCCGGAGCCGCCATGCAAGGGGACTCGCGCGGCTATGTCCCCGCCGATGCCCGCGCAGGCAGGCCGACCTGGCCGAGAATGAAGTCCGCGATGCCGGGAATGTCGTCGAGATCGAAGACCGGCCGGCCGATTCCGGCGAGCGGCGCATCCGAGGCGATCGCTTCGATGGTCTCGTCGCCCTGCGCGATCAGATCCTGCGACGTATCGACGCGACGCGCCTCGATCTTCGGATGGCGGTCGCGCTTGTAGCCCTCGACCAGAACCAGATCGACCGGATCGAGCCGGGCCAGCAGACCGGAGAGCGGCGGCTCGCCCGCCCCCGGCTCCAGTTCGGTCATCAGCGCCCAGCGCTTCGCGGAGGCGACGAGCACCTGTCCGGCGCCCGCCGCGCGGTGGCGGTGACTGTCCTTGCCGGGCTGGTCGACGTCGAAGCCATGATGCGCGTGCTTGATCGTCGAGACGGTGAAGCCCCGGCCGGTCAGTTCCGCCACGAGCCGCTCGACCAGGGTGGTCTTGCCGGAGTTCTTCCAGCCGGTGACGCCATAGACCCTCACCGCCCCACCCCCGTCTCGGCCGCCGCGAGGTCGGCCGGCGTGTTGATGTTGTGAAAACAGGCCGCGCCGCGCCCTTCGAAGATCGCGCGCGTCGCTCCCCGCGCCTCGGCGAAGGCGCGGACCCGGCGCTCGCCCGCGGCCAGCGCCTCGGCGAGCGCGTCGCGCAGACTGACGGGCCAGAGGGCGAAGGTCGGATGCGGCGCGACCCCGCCCGCGTCGAACGTACAGGCGATCGCGAGATGCGCGCGGCTCGAATAGGCGGCGACCCGCAGCGCGGTCACGAGATCCTCGGGAAAGTCCGGTGTATCCCCCGCCGCCGTCACGATGGCCCTGAAGCCCCGCGCCGCCGCCCAGTCGAGCCCGGCGAGCACGCCCGCCAGCGGCCCCTGATGATCCGGCACCGGATCGGGCAGCACCGCGAGCCCAAAGGCCGCGAAACGCGCCGGATCGCCGTTCGCCGAGATCGCCAGCGCCGCGACCTGCGGCCGGAGGTGATCGAGCGTGTGCGAGATCAACGGCCGCCCGCCGAGATCGGCGAGCATCTTGTCGGACCCGAACCGCGAGGACCGCCCACCGGCCAGAACCACCCCGCCGAGAGGCTCGCCGGCCGAGATCGGCTCATCGGATGCACGGGACGTGGGGACGGGTGGCGGGGGCGCGGATCTCGGGGACACGGGCTCTCCAATTCCGGAAACGGATTGAACCCCGCCGAGCCCTCGGGATAGACGCGGGCGGCGGCGGTCGTGAAGCGTCCCCGTTTCGCGCGGCGCGCAACGCTCAGCAAGGAGAATCTTCGCCATGCACCCGGCGACCTGGTCGGCATTCAAGCGGGGGCTGCGCGATGGCGCTCCGTTTGTCCTGGTCATCGTGCCCTTCGCCCTGCTCTTCGGCGTCGCAGCCCATGAGGCGGGATGGGATCTGGCGCAGATCCTGTCGATGAGCGTCTTCGTGATCGCCGGCGCCTCGCAGTTCACCGCGCTGCAACTGCTCGGCGACAACGCGCCGCTCGCGATCGTCATCCTGACCTCGCTCGCGGTGAACCTCCGGATGGCGATGTATTCGGCGAGCCTCGCGCCGCTCATCGGGGCGCAGCCGTTCTGGACGCGCGCGCTCGTCGCCTATTTCCTCGTCGACCAGACCTATGGCGTCACGATGGCGAAAATCGACGGCGGGGCGCGCATGACTCCAACGGAACGGGTGGCGCATTTCTTCGGCGCGGCCGCGGCGATATGTCCCTGGTGGTATGTCTTCTCCGTGGTCGGCGCGGTGGCCGGTACCGCGATCCCGGCCTCGCTCGCACTCGACTTCGCGGTGCCGATCACCTTCATCGCGCTCTTCGCCCCGGCGCTCCGCAGCCTGCCTCATCTCGCGGCCGCCTTCGTCTCGGTCGTGGCCGCGCTCGTCCTCGCCGGCATCCCCTACAACCTCGGCCTCCTGATCGCGGCCGGGCTCGCGATGGCGACGGGCGCGGGGGTCGAGGTCCTGCTGGAACGGCGGCGGAGCCGGGAGGCGGGCCGATGAGCATGGATGCCCGCGTCTGGACCGTGATCCTGCTGCTCGGGATCGGGACCTATCTCATCCGGCTGTCGTTTCTCGGGCTGATCGGCGACCGCCCGCTGCCCGGCTGGGCGACCCGGCTCCTGCGCTATGTGCCGGTCGCGGTGATGCCGGGCCTCGTGGCACCGCTCGTCGTCTGGCCGACGGCGACCGGCGGGGCGCTCGACGGCCCGAGGCTCGCAGCCGCCCTGGCGGCCCTCGTCGTCGGCGCCTGGAAGCGCGACGCGCTCTGGGCGATCGGCGCGGGCATGGCCACGCTCTACGCCGCGCTATTCGCCCAGAGCCTTTTCTGACAGCGTTTCCAGCGCGTTTCAGGGTCTGGCGCGGATGGTTTCCACGTCGGTCTTCAGGATGTCACGGATCTCGACCAGCAGCTCTTCCTGGGTCGGGGCCGTCACCTCCTGCACATCCTTGCCCTCGTCCGGATCATCCCGCTTGGCGATGTTCTGCACCTTGTTGATCCCCTTGATCAGCAGGAAGACAACCCAGGCGATGATCAGGAAGTTGATGACCGCCGTCAGGAAGGCGCCGTAGCGGAACGTCGCCTGATGATCGCCCTCGCCGATGGCGATCTGCATGGCGGAAAAGTCCATGCCGCCGATCACGAGGCCGATCAGCGGATTTATGAGATCGTTTACGAGACTGGTAACGATGGCAGTGAAGGCGGCGCCGATAATGATACCGACGGCCAGATCCATGACATTGCCGCGCGCGATGAATTCGCGGAATTCCTTGATCATGACAATCTCCTCAAGTTTCCCTCCGTCGGACCGCGGGAGGGAACCTGGCGGCGCCGGAACGCCCGAGGAGACCGTCCGAGACCTCAGCTTCTCAGGGTTCCGCCGGTCGCCTTCGTCACGCCCGCGATCACTTTGGCCGAGATTGCCGCTATTTCCGCCTCGGTCAAGGTCGCCCTGGTCGGCTCCAGCCGGACGGAGATCGCGATCGATTTCTTCCCCGGACCCATCTGCGCCTCGGCCTGTGGTCCCGAGAAGATGTCGAAAACCGACACTTCGGCTACGAGCGCCTTGTCGGCGGCGCGGGCTGCGCGCAGCACCGTCTCCGCTTCCACGCGCTCGTCGAGCACGAAGGCGAAGTCGCGCTCGACCGCCTGGAGGTCCGAGATCGCGAGCGCGGGCCGGGTGGTGGCACGGCTCCTGGGCATCGGCACCGCGGCGAGATTGACCGCGAAGGCGACCGCGGGCCCCTTCACATCGAGCGCCCGCGACACGCGGGGATGCAGTTCGCCGAAGACCGCGAGCACGGTCTTCGGCCCGAGCGTCAGCGCGGCGGAACGGCCGGGGTGGAACCAGCCCGGCGCGATCCGCTGGATCATCGGCGTCGCGGTCAGGCCGAGCGCGGCGAGAGCCGCCTCGGCGTCGGCGCGGGCGTCATGCAGGTCCACCGGCCGCCGGCTCCCGAGCGTGTCACGCGGGGCGGTCTGGCCGACGCGGATGCCCGCCGCCATCGCCGACTGCTCCTCCGGTTCGCCGCCCGAGAAGACCGCGCCGACCTCGAAGAGCGCGAGATCCGCGAAGCCGCGCGCCTGATTGCGCGACGCGGCGCGCAGGAGGCCGGGGATGAGGTCGGGGCGCAGGTGGCTCATCTCCGAACTGATCGGGTTTTCGAGCCGCACCGCCTCGGTTCCGCCGCCGAAGAGTTCCGCCGCCTCGCGGTCGATGAAGCTGTAGGTCACGCATTCATTGTAGCCGAGCGCCGCGATGCGCCGGCGGACCCGCCCCTCGCGCACCTGCGCGGGTGTTAGCACCGGCCGCGCCACGCCGCTCGGGCGCGGCAGCGGCTGGCCCTTGAGCTTCGTCAGCGAAGCGACGCGCGCCACCTCCTCGATGAGATCGGCCTCGCCCTGCACGTCGGGGCGCCAGGGCGGCACGGCGGCGCTCAGCTTTTCGCCCTCGCCCGTATCAGTGGTCGCGAAGCCGAGCGCGTTCAGGATGCGGACCTGCTCGGCGCGCGGGATCTCCATGCCGACGAGGCTGATCACCCGCGCGGGGTCGAGCGTGTAGCTGCGCGCCGTATCCGGCACCGCGCCCCAGAGCGAGGTTTCCGAAGCCTCGCCGCCGCAGAGATCGAGGATCAGCTTGGTCGCGAATTCGACGCCGGGCCGGGTAAACTCCGGATCGACGCCGCGGTCGAAGCGGTAGCGCGCGTCGCTGTTGATCTTCAGGCGCCGTCCGGTCCGCGCGGTGCGGACCGGGTCGAAATAGGCGGCCTCGATGAAGACATCCGTCGTCTCGGCGGTGCAGCCGGACCGCTCGCCGCCCATGATGCCGCCGATGCTCTCGACGCCCTTCTGGTCGGCGATCACCGTCTCCGAACCGTCGAAGGCATAGGTCTTGCCGTCGAGCGCCAGCAGCGTCTCGCCCGGCTTCGCAAGCCGCACGGTCAGCGCGCCGCCATGGACCTTGCCCGCGTCGAAGACATGCAGCGGGCGGCCGCGGTCATAAGTGACGTAATTGGTGATGTCGACCAGCGCCGAGATCGGCCGCAACCCGATGGCGCGCAGCCGGTCCTGAAGCCATTTGGGCGAAGGGCCGTTCCTCACCCCCCGGATCAGCCGGCCGACGAAGAGCGGGCAGGCCTCGTTCACGACATCGGGCGCGAGATAGACGCCGACCGGATTGGGGAAGGCGCCCGGGACAGGCTCGACCGGCGGCGTGGTCACGGTTCCGAGCCCGCGGGCGGCGAGGTCGCGCGCGATCCCCGCGACGCCGAGCGCGTCGGGCCGGTTCGGCGTCACCGCGATCTCGATCACCGGGTCGAAGCTCAGGACCTCGGTGACCGGCGTGCCGACCGGCGCCTCCGCCGGCAGTTCGAGGATGCCGGTATGCTCGTCGGAGAGCTTCATCTCGCGCTCCGAAAGCATCATGCCGAAGCTCTCGACACCGCGGATCTTGCCGACCTTGATCGTGGTGTCGATGCCGGGAATGTAGTCGCCGGGCTTCGAGACCACGACCTTAATCCCCGCCCGCGCATTCGGCGCGCCGCAGACGATCTGCGTCTCGCCCTGGGCGGTCGCGACGCGGCAGACGCGCAGCTTGTCGGCGTCGGGATGCGGATTTGCCTCCAGCACCTCGCCGACGGTGAACGCGGCAAGCTCCGCGCCCGGGTCCGTCACGCCCTCGACTTCGAGCCCGAGGTCGGTCAGCGCGAAGGCGATCTCGTCGAGCGTCGCGGTCGTGTCGAGATGATCCTTGAGCCAGGAGAGGGTGAATTTCATGCGACCAGATCCCGTCAGCGTTTGCGCGGCGGGTCTACGCCATCGCAGGCTCAAGGGGAAGGGCGCGCGGAGCGGCCGCGGTCAGCGCGAAGGCGCGTCAGTCCTGATCCACACTTCCGAGCACGTCGCTCACGAGCGAATCCGGCTGGTCCTCGCACGCCGCGGCGAGATCCCCGGCGAACTCCTGGGCATCGTCGGCTTCATCCGCGGCGTCATCCTCGGGCTCATTGGCCTCCCCCGCCTCGCCGCCCTGATCCGCCGCGTCGGCCCCATCGGCCTGATCCGCCTCACCAGCTTCTCCCGCCTCGCCAGCCTCGTTGTCCTCGTCGGCCTCTCCGGCCTCGTTGGCATCGTCATCAGCCTGGTCCGCCTCATCGGCCGAGAAACCAAGCTCGCCGAGCATCGCCACCCTCTCATCCTGGCTCGCCGCGAGATAGCTGGCGCAGGACGCCTCCGAGCCGGTCGACGACACCGGCGCGTCCGAGCTCTGGGCCCAGGCGGAAGCTGCGAATCCTGCGAAGACGAGCGTGGTGAGCGCTGTGGTTCTCAACATCATATCCTCCGTATGCGTTACGGAGGGCAAACCCGGAACCCGGAGGATTCGATCCGGGGGGGGGGCCGCTACCGGCTTATCCCGGCCCTGAGCGTCGGCACGTCGAGCGAGGCGAAACCGTAGTGCCGGAGCCAGCGCAGGTCGCTGTCGAAGAAGGCGCGCAGGTCAGGGATGCCGTATTTCAGCATGGCGATCCGGTCGATCCCCATGCCGAAGGCGAATCCCTGCCATTCCTCGGGATCGACGCCCGCGGCGCGGAGCACCTTCGGATGCACCATGCCGCTCCCGAGGATCTCGAGCCAGTCGTCGCCCTCGCCGATCCGAAGCTGCCCGCCCGCCCAGGAACAGCGGATATCGACCTCCGCCGAGGGTTCGGTGAAGGGGAAATGCGAGGCACGGAACTTGAGCTCGACGTTGTCGACCTCGAAGAAGGCGCGGCAGAACTCCTCCAGAACCCATTTCAGATTCGCCATCGACACGCCCTTGTCGATGCAGAGCCCCTCGACCTGATGGAACATCGGCGTATGCGTCTGGTCATAGTCGGCGCGGTAGACCCGGCCCGGCGCGATGAGACGGATCGGGACGCCTTGGGCCTCCAGCGCGCGGATCTGCACCGGCGAGGTATGGGTGCGCAGCACATGCGGCGGGCGGTTGTCGCCCTCGGCGCGGGCCAGATAGAAGGTATCCATGTCGGCGCGCGCCGGATGGTGATCGGGGATGTTGAGCGCGTCGAAATTGTACCAGTCGCTTTCGACCTGCGGCCCCTCGGCGACGGAGAAGCCGAGATCGGCGAAGATGGCCGTCACCTCCTCCATCACCTGGCTGACCGGATGGAGCGAGCCGCGAAGTTCGGGGCGGGGCGGCAGGGTCACATCCTGCCACTCGGTCGCGAGCCGCGCTTCGAGCGCCGCGTCGGCGAGCCGGGCGCGCGCATCGGCGATGGCGGTGTTGAGATCGTCCTTCAGCGCGTTGAGCGCCGGGCCCGCGCTCTGGCGCTCCTCCGGGCTCATCGCGCCGAGCGAGCGCATCAGCGCCGAGACCTCGCCCTTCTTTCCGAGCGCGGCGAGGCGCGTCTCCTCGAGCGCGGCCTCGGTCGTCGCGGCGGCGATCGTCGTCAGGTATTTCTCGCGCAGCGCATCGGTCACGGACATGGCGCCCTCACCTTCCGGATGGTGACTGGAACATCGCGCCGCTCACTAGCCGAATGGCCCGCGCATTGGCAAGTCGGGTCCGAGCCTGCGGAGCCGGCGGTGGCGGCCACTCCCCCGAATCCCCCGCCGGAGGCCGCGGCATCTATGCAACACTTGACCGCGGAGTTAACCATTCGTCCTCGGTTTCCTTGTAGCAAGGCCCTGCTTCGCTTATCCGATAAGCATCGCGTCTCGGTGTACCTGTGGTGTGGGGTGGTTTCACGGTGCGTGTGTTGACTGGTGTTTTGTGTAGACGAGTTCTCTCGCCTATGGCCGCCGAGACGCGTTGTGTTGATTGATGCCAGTTCGGGCGAGCGGGCAGCCTTTGATCGCGCCTTCGACGTGTGCGTCGCCGGCGCGGGTCCCGCCGGGATTACTCTTGCGCGGCGGCTCGCCGCGCAAGGTTTCAGTGTCGCGCTGATGGAGGCGGGCGGGTTCGATTACGACCCCGTCTCGCAGGATGTCTACGCCGGGGAATGCGGCGGGCACGACTATTTCCCGCTGGACGAATGCCGGCTGCGCTATTTCGGCGGAACCTCGGGGCATTGGGAAGGCAAGTGCCGGCCGCTCGAGGCCCGCGATTTCCAGCGCCACGGCTACGACCCGATGAGCGGCTGGGCCATCGCCAGGGCCGATCTCGACCCGTATCTGGAACCCGCGGCGCGAATCGTCGAACTCGACGATCCGGTCATCCCGCCCGAACTGCCGATGGCCCAGCGCGAGGAGCGCTTCCGGCATATCCAGTGGCGCTACAGCCCGCCGACGCGCTTCGGCGAAAAGTACCGCGACGAGATCGTCGCCTCGGACCGGATCACGCTCTGCCTCAACGCGAATCTCGTGGACCTCAGGCTCGCCGAGGATTATTCGCGCGTGGTGGAGGCCTGGTTCCGCGGCTATGACGCGGGCGACCCGGGTTTCGGTATCCGCGCACGCGCCTATGCGATCTGCCTCGGCGGGATCGAGAACGCGCGCATGCTGCTCAATTTCCGGAAGCAGCGCCCCGACGGGATCGGCAACGCCCATGGTCTGGTCGGCCGCTATTTCGCCGAACATCCGACGGTTCTCGCGGCCGACATGCTGCTGACGGAGCCCTGGTCCTTCGAGCAGCGGGTCTTCGCGCCGACGGATGACCTGCTGGAAGCGACCGGGGTCGCGAATTTCACGGTCATGCTGGAGCCGCAGCGGCGGGACACGCCGCTCTCGCTGCCCAAGGCCCTGAAGACGACCGTCGAATGCTTCACGCCCGAGACGGCGCGGCTCGTCCAACGTCTGCGCGGTTTCCGTCCGAAATGCGGCTGGGGCGGGCTCGAGGAATTCGCGCTGGTGCGCCACCCGAAGGAAAACCCGTGGGCGCGGGTGGCCGTCTCGGTGGAGCAGCGGCTGAACCCGGAGAGCCGGGTCCGGCTCGCCGATGCGACGGACCAGTTCGGTCTGCGACGGTCCCGGATCTGCTGGAACCTCGTGGACAGCGACTTCGACACCTTCCGCGCCGCGATCACGGCCTTCGGCGCCCATGTCGCGGAACAGAACATCGGCAGGCTCCGGCTCAGGCGCTGGATTCAGGAGGAAAACCCGTCGCTGCCCAACATCCAGGGCGGCGAGGGCCAGGTCGCCGGCCGGCATCACATGGGCACGACGCGGATGTGCGCGAGCCCGCGCACCGGCGTCGTCAACGCGGACTGCCGCCTGCACGAAGTGGACAATCTCTATGTCGGCGGCTCGAGCGTCTTCTCGACCGGCGGTTTCACCAAACCGACGCTGACGATCGTTCAGCTCGCGCTGAGACTCGGCGACCACGTCGGCGAAGTGCTGCGCGCCAGCTGATCCCGGCACGCGGGCGTCCCGCGCGTCCCGCGCGCGGGCGAGGTGGCGCGCGGCGGGCCTTCCGCGAGGAGGGGGCGCCGCCTCGAATGCGTACCGAGCCCCCCACGCCGGATAGGCACGGGTGAGCTGCCTGACGCCGGGGTTTCGATTTCGACATGGCATAGGCGCGGCGCGCGACTTCGCCGAACCGGCGATCCATGGATCAATGGCACTCCGTCGCGACGGAAATCGCGCCAGCACGCATCGGGCCAACCCCTCCGACCCACGCCGAGACGGCGCAGGGAGAGACGCGCCCCGCAGAAGGCGTTCCGCGGGGCACGTCTCTCCGAGATGACCGCTCAGGCGCTCGCGGCGTCGAGCGCGGCGATATCCTCCGGCGACAGTTTGAGGGCGGCGGCGCGCGAGAAACTCTCCACCTGCGCGACGCTCGTCGCGCTCGCGATCGGCGCCGTCACGCCTTCACGGGCGATCTGCCAGGCGAGCGCCACCTCCGCGGGTTTGGCACCGTGGCGGGCCGCGACGTCGTCGAGCGCTTCGAGGATCGCGAAGCCGCGCGGCGTCAGGTATTTCGCCACCCCGTCGCCACGCGCGGATTTCGGCAGATCCGCCTCCGAGCGATACTTGCCGGTCAGAAAGCCCGAGGCGAGGCTGTAATAGGTGACGACGCCGATGCCGTCCCCGACGCAAATGTCCCGCAACGCGCCGTCGAAAGCCGCGCGATCGAAGAGGTTGTATTCCGGCTGCAGCGCCTGATAGCCGGGCAGGCTCCCGGTCCGCGAGACGTCGAGCGCCTCGCGAAGCTGCGCCGCGTCGAGGTTCGAGGCGCCGATCGCCCTGATCTTCCCCGCGTCGATGAGCTTCGCATAGGCGCCCAGCGTTTCCGCGTAAGGCGTGTCCGTGTCCGGCCAGTGCGAGAAGTAGAGGTCGATCGCATCGACCTTCAGGCGCCGGAGCGAATCCTCCACCGCCTCGGCGATCCAGCGCTCCGACAGGCCCTTGCGCTCCGGAGCACCCATGTCGGAGCCGACCTTGGTGAAGATCGTCACCCTGTCGCGCATGCCCGGACGCGCCGCGAGCCAGTCACCGATGATGCTCTCCGACTCACCGCCCGAATTGCCCGGCGCCCAAGAGGAATAGACATCGGCGGTGTCGATCGCGTTGAATCCGTGATCGACGAAGGCGTCGAGCACGTCGAAGCTCGTGGCCTTGTCGATCGTCCATCCGAAGACATTGCCGCCGAAGACGATCGGCGCGATGTCGAGCCCGGTCCCACCGAGCGGTCGCTTTTCCATGAGGTGCCCTCCCTTCCATCTCGTTCCGGGGCGAACCCCTCCGTTCACTCAGCGCCGCGTCGCGCGCCGGGCGACATTCGACCCGGCCTCGGCTTCGAGTGCCAGGCTGTCGAGCACGCCGAGAAGCGAGATAGCGCCGACGATGAGGAAAGCCACGCGGAACGGCATCACGGGCCCGGCATCGGCGCCGATCACTTCCCCCAGTCTCCAGGCAATCGCGCCCAAGGCCACCCCGAGCCCCATCGCGAGCTGGAACGCGGTGGAGAACAGCGTATTGGCACTGGTCATGCCGCCGTCGGGCACATCGGCGAAGGCGATCGAATTCAGCGCGGTGAACTGCATCGAACGCGACATGCCGCCGATGAACAGCACCGCGCAGGAGATCCAGAGCGGCGTGTCGGCGCCGAGGAAGGCGATCGACGCGATGGCGCAGGCGTTGAGGAGGCCGTTGCCGATCAGCACGCGGCGGAATCCGAAGGTCCTGAGCACCCAGGTCGTCATCGGCTTCATCGCGAGATTGCCGGCGAAGACCGCCATCAGCATGAGCCCGGCGTCGAACGGGTCGAAGCCGAAGGCGATCTGGTAGAGCAGCGGCACGAGAAACGGCACCGCGCTCACGCCCATGCGGAAGAGCGACCCGCCCCAGATCGTGACGGCGAAGCTGCGCAGCCGGAGCGCGGAGAGATCGAACATCGGATGCGACGCGCGGTTGAGGTGGCGGACGCTCCAGGCGAGGAGCCCGATGCCCAGCACCGCGAGGCCGGCCGCGGCCGCCATCTCCGCGTCGGGCCGCGCCAGCATCTCGGCCACGAGCATCAGGCAGAAGAGCGCGCCGCCCAGCAGGAGGAAGCCGGGCCAATCGAAACGCGCGCCCCGGTTCGGCCCCGTCGCCGGCACGATCCGGAGTGCGAGCCCGAGGGCGATGACGCCGAGCGGCAGGTTCAGATAGAAGATCCAGCGCCAGTCGGCATGTTGCACCACCCATCCGCCGAGCGGCGGGCCAAGCACCGGGGCGACCAGCGCGGGCCAGGTGAGGGTCGCGATCGCCGTGATCAGCCGCTCCTTCGGCGTTGCCCGCAACACGACGAGCCGGCCGACCGGGACCATGAGCGCGCCGCCGATCCCCTGCAGGACGCGGCTCGCGACGAAGACGGGAAGCGAATTCGCCAGCGCGCAGAGCAGCGAGGCGAGTGTGAAGAGCACGATGGCGAAGGAAAAGACCGGGCGCGCGCCGAAGCGCTCGGCCGCCCAGCCGCTGATCGGGATGAAGACGCCGACCGTCAGCATGTAGGCCGAGATGCCGGTATTGAGATCGACCGGCGCCACCGCGAAGCTCTCGGCCATCGCCGGGATCGCCGGGGTAATCACCGTCGCATCGAGGTTCTCCATGAAGAACGTTCCCGCGACCAGAAGCGCGAGGGCGACCCCGCCCTCCGCCCCGCGCGCGGGGGTCTCCGCTCCCGTACCGCGCGCCCGCGCATCATCCCGCGCCGTCCCGCGCTCCTGACCGCTGTCGTCCATCGTGCCGGCCATCTGGCTCCCCGATCCTCAGAGGCTGTCGACCACGCCGCCATCGACGCGGAGCGCCGCGCCGGTGGTGGCGGAGGCCTGCGGCGAGCAGGCGTAGACGACCATGTTCGCCACCTCGTCGACGCTCGCGGCGCGGCGGATGATCGAGGAAGGGCGGTTCTCCATCACGAAATCCGCCGCCGCCCGCTCCAGCGTCTTGCCGCCCTCGACCTCGGGCCGGAGCATCTCGGCCACGCCCTCGGAGAGCGTCGGACCCGGCAGGACGGAATTCACCGTCACCCCGGTGCCTGCCATCCGTTTCGCGAGACCGCGGGCGACCGACATCACGGCGGTCTTGGTGAAACCGTAATGGATCATGTCCGCCGGGATGTTCAGCGCGGATTCGGAGGCGAGGAACACGACCCGCCCCCAGCCACGCTCCGCCATTCCGGGCACATAGGCGCGCGCCAGCCGAACGCCCGACATGACGTTGACCTCGAAGAACCGCGTCCATTCGGCGTCCGGCGTCTCGAAGAAATCCTGGGGACCGAAGATCCCGAGATTGTTGACGAGCACGTCGCAGCGCGGATGCGCCGTGATCAACTCGTCGCATCCCGCGGCCGAGCCGAGATCGCCGGGGTGGCCGAGCAGAGCCGCGCCGGGCACATCCGCCGCGATCGAGGCGAGCGCGGCGTCCACGTCGCGCGCCCCGCGCCCGTTGACGACGACGCTCGCGCCCGCGGCCGCGAGCCCCCGCGCGATCGCGAGGCCGATACCCTTGGTCGATCCGCTGACGATCGCGGTCTTGCCGTCGAGGTCGATCTTCATGCCCGCTCCCTCTCCCTCCCAGACGGCCGGCCGGCCGCCGTTTCAATCGCACGGCTCGCGGCCGCCCCCTTATTCGCACGGCCGGCGGTCGCCCTCTCAACCGCGCGGCCGTCTCGCCGCCGTGTCGGTAGGGTGGCCACCGGCCGTTTCATCCCGGGGAAATGGATCGAATCGGCGTCGCGGCGAGCCCTCGTCGCAACCGGACGCGAGCCGCGCGTCTTCGCCCTGCCGGACACCAAGGGATCGGCGGGAGGAGGAACAGGCCGCGGGAGTATCAACCGGCGGTATTTCCCGGCCGCGGCGTCTCGCCACGGCGCGGGTCCGCGGTCTATAGTCGCGGCCGGGTCAGCCGGGCGGGCCCGCGCGCCCGGCCAGCCATGACAGAGGAGTCCCGAATGTCCGATAGCTCTTCCGCTCATCATGTCGTCATCGTCGGAGCCGGTTTCGCCGGGCTGAATGTCGCCCTCGCCCTCAAGGGGGCGCCGGTCCGCATAACGATCATCGATCAGCGCAACCACCACCTGTTCCAGCCGCTGCTCTACCAGGTCGCGACGACCCTGCTCGCCACGTCGGAGATCGCCTGGCCGATCCGGCGCATGTTCAGGGACAGGCGCGACGTGACGACGCTGCTCGGACGGGCTCAGGATGTCGACCGGGAGGGGCGGCGGGTCCTGCTCCGGGACGGCGACAGCGTCGGCTACGACACCCTCGTCCTCGCCACCGGCGCGCGCCACGCCTATTTCGGCAACGATGAATGGGAGCCCTCCGCGCCCGGGCTGAAGACGCTCGAGGATGCGACGACGATCCGCCGGCGGCTGCTCCTCGCCTTCGAGCAGGCGGAGAAGGAGGAGGACCCGGAGGTTCGTCGCGCGCTGATGACCTTCTGCGTCATCGGTGGCGGGCCGACCGGGGTGGAAATGACCGGGATCATCGCCGAACTGGCGCAGAAGACGCTGCCGAAGGAGTTCCGGCGGATCGACACGCGCGAGACCAGGGTGATCCTCGTGGAAGCCGGACCCCGCGTGCTGCCGGTCTTCTCGGAGAAGCTGTCGAACTACGCGGCGGAGTCGCTGCGAAAGCTCGGGGCCGAGGTCCGCTGCGGCAAGCCGGTCTCCGCCGTCAACGACGACGGCATCCAGGTCGGCGACGAGTTCGTTCCGGCGCGCACCGTGATCTGGGCCGCCGGCGTTCAGGCCTCGCGCGCCGCGCTCTGGCTCGACGCTCCGGCGGACCGCGCCGGCCGCGTGATCGTCGGACCCGATCTGAGCGTGCCCGGGATGCCGGATGTCTTCGTGATCGGCGATACCGCGCATGTCGAGATCGACGGCAAGCTCGTCCCCGGCGTCGCACCGGCGGCGAAGCAGCAGGGCGCCTATGTCGGGAAGGTGATCCGCGCGCGCATCGCAGGCACCCCCGCGCCCGGACCCTTCACCTACAACCATCTCGGCAATCTCGCGACCGTGGGGCGCAGCGCGGCGGTGATCGACTTCGGCAAGGTCGAACTCACGGGATGGGCCGCCTGGTGGATCTGGGGCATCGCCCATATCTACTTCCTGATCGGGACGCGCAGCCGGCTCGCGGTCGCGATCAGCTGGCTCTGGTCCTTCATGAGCGGCGGCCACAGCGCGCGGCTGATCACGCAGAAGGAAACGCTGCGCGCCGAGGCGGCCGACCATGACCCGCCGACGCATATCGTGCCCACCGCCCCGGAACCGGCGCGCGCCAGCGGCGCGGCCTGACCCCGCCTCGCCCGGTGCGAGCGCCGCGCGGCGCCACCGGGCGGTAGCCCAACCAAGCCAGACGCCCGGAAGGAAGACCACGATGGACCCGCGCCAGCTGCAGATGACCGAGCTCATGACGCCCGACCTCGCGAATTTCTCGGGCAAGGTTCACGGCGGGGCGCTCCTGAACCTGCTCGACCGCGTGGCCTTCTCGCTCGCCTCCCGCTACTCGGGGCGCTACGCGGTGACGCTCTCGGTCGATCAGGTGACCTTCAAGGAACCGATCAATGTCGGGGAACTCGTCACTTTCCGCGCCAGCGTGAATTTCGCCGGCCGCACCTCGATGGAGATCGGCGTCCGCGTCGAGGCGGAGAACATCCGGACCGGCGCGGTGCGGCACACGAACTCGTGCTATTTCACGATGGTGGCGGTCGATGACACCGGCCGTCCGGCGGAAGTGCCCGCGCTCCGGGTCGAGACCCCGACAGAGAAGCGCCGACACCGGGCCGCCGAGATCCGCCGCCGTCTCCGCCGCGAGATCGGCTATCAGCTCGAACAGGCCTCCGAGGGCGACGATTGACATAGACCGATCATCGCACTGGTCGCCGCCCCCGAATTGGCTATGTCGGTCGGGAAGGATCGAAGGCGGGTGGCGCGATACCGTGGACCGCCGCGAGAGCGGCGGCGTCGCTTGCTCACAGCCTGCGAAAGGACTGACTCAAGAATGTTGCATGACAAGATGAACCGCTTTGAACGCCCATTGGTATTTCTGCTGTGCGCCGTCGTTATCGGCACGGCGGTGACCGGATTCGCGCCCGCGGCCAACGCGCAGCTGGCAGGAAGGCCAGATCTGGTCGCGGACGCCTCGGCCAGAGCCACGACCACGGGTCGCCTGCGGGTCGGCGTGCCATCCGGGTGGACCGAAAGGCGCGTCGAGGGCGACCCCTTCGGTCTGCGCTACAGCGACGGGGACGCCGACGACGCGACCACGCTCTCGCTCGCCGGAGACTTCGGGCCATTCGGGACGGCGCGCGTCGGTCTCAGCACGCTGATCGGCGGGATTCAGACCAGCACTCCCGGGTTTCGGGTCGACGGCACGACCGACATCGAAGTGCCGGGCGCGACATCGGCGGTGCGTCTCGATTTCGCCTACGGCACCGAGGAGGAGAATGGCGTTTTCGAAGGCATCTGGATCGTCGCGTCGGACGACAAGACCGATCAGTCGATCGCGCTCGCCCTGTCCGGGCGAACGATCGACGACGACCTCGCGAGCAGGGTGCAATCCGGTCTCGCCATGCTGTCGCCCGATGGGTCCGACTCTGGAGAGGCGAACTCTGGCGAGGCGAATTCGGGCGGGGCGGACCCCGAAGGAGCTGATCCCGGCGCCGCGGCCGCGACCGGCGGAAGTACGGTCCAGGGCGCTCAAGGTAACCAGGTCCTCGCGACGGGCCGGTATAAGAACGGCGAGATCATCGCCGAGGTCGACGGGCTGGTCGTCGATGGCGAGCGGCTCACGGTCAAGATGGCGCTGCGTCCGGCGCGGGAGGGTAGCCGTGTCGGGTCCAACGTCCTCTACAGCAATCTCGGCGACAATATCTATGAGGAGATCTATCTGATCTCCGGCGACAAGAAGTACATGCTGGTGCGCGATTCGAACGATGAACCGCTTGCGCCGCCCTCCCTCACCGCCTCGGGCAAAGGCGCGCTGGTGGGCAGCTGGTACGGTGTGTTTCCGAAGCCTCCCGCCGGACAGAACATCACGCTCTACATGCCCGGCATGGAGCCGATCGGGCCCTTCAGGATGACGGCGAATTGAGGCGGCGGATGTCGCGCCATCTCACTCGCGCCGCGGCGGCCGTGACCACGATCTGCCTGGCCGGGGTTTGCGTGGCCGCGCCCGTCGCGGCCCAGGAGGATGGCGGCGATCTGTCGGGATATATCCGCGAGCTTCGGGACGCGGATATTCGCGATCTCGCGTCGACCGTGCATGACATGACCTCGCAGGTGAGCGACCTGTCGGGCAGCGTGAGGGACATGGTCGCGGACAGCGGCGGCGACATCGCCATGCGCGAGACCGATGACAGTATCGTTCTGTCGGTGACCAGCGATGTGCTGTTCGCGTTCGACAGCGCCGAACTGACCGCGCCGGCGCGCGAGACGCTTGCCCGGATCGCGGCGGTGCTGACGGAGGGCGAAGGCGGCGCCGTTCAGGGCACGGTTCAAGTCGTGGGCCACACCGACGCGAAGGGGCCGGAAGACTACAATCAGCGGCTGTCCGAGGAACGCGCGGCTTCGGTCGTGGCCTCCCTCACGGAAAGCGGCGTGCCCTCGACCCGGCTTCGCGCGGCGGGGCGCGGCGAGACGGAGCCCGTCGCGCCCAACCAGATCGACGGGGCCGACAACCCGGAAGGCCGGGCACAGAACCGCCGGGTCGAATTCGTATTGCCGAGATGACAGGCGGAGCCCCGCTCGCCGGGGGGGTTCCTGACGAGATTTCCAAGGCGGAAGCTCGGGGAAGGACATTTCGGCGGCGGTCGGCCGCGACGAACGAGAAAGGCCGCCCCAAGGGGCGGCCCATCGATAGAACCCAGCGTCGTGACCTCGCGCCACGACCGGCGGCGCGAAATCTCAACGGCGGGATCAGGCCAGCGCGGCCTTGGCCTGCGCGGCGATCGCGTTGAACGCCTCCGGCTCATGCACGGCGAGGTCCGCGAGAACCTTGCGGTCCACATCGACGCCGGCGCGGTCGAGGCCGTTGATGAAGCGCGAATAGGTCAGATCGGCGTCGAACGCGCGCACGGCGGCGTTGATGCGCTGGATCCAGAGCGCGCGGAAGTTCCGCTTGCGGACCTTGCGGTCGCGGGTCGCGTACTGCTGCGCCTTGTCGACGGCCTGCGTCGCGGTGCGGAAATTGGTCGAACGCGCGCCGTAGTAGCCCTTGGCGGCCTTGATGACCTTGCGGTGACGGGCGTGGGAGGCGGCGCCGCCTTTGACTCGGGACATGTCGGCTCTCCTTTAGCGCGCGTAGGGCATGTAGCTCTTGACGATCCGCGCGTCGGGCGCGCTGAGCGTCGTCGTGCCGCGGGCCTGACGAATGAACTTCGTCGAGCGCTTGATCATGCCGTGCCGCTTGCCCGCCTGGGCCGCGACGACGCGGCCGGTGGCCGTCACCTTGAAGCGCTTCTTCGCGCCGGACTTGGTCTTCATCTTGGGCATTTTCATCTCCTGCGATGGTCGTTTCGGGCGACTCGGCAGCCCCATTGGCCGGCCGTCCGGTGTTGAAGGCGCGCTGTTAGCGGGGATCACGCGGGAATGCAAGTAGGGCGGAGATCTGGTCCCCCTACTTGCGGGCGATCCGTTGCGGCGCGGGATAGAGCGCCATGAACCGTGCCCGCACGATCAGCGCGAAGAGCAGGATCGCGCCCACCTGATGCGTGATCGCCACATGCGGCTGCGCCGCCGTCAGCACGGTCGCGACGCCCAGCGCGACCTGCAGCAGCCCCATGTGGACCGGCCCGGCGAAGGCCTTGCGGATCGAGACCAGCGCGCTCCCCCGCGCCCGCAGCCAGGCGACGAGCGCGAGGATGAGGAGGAGGTAGCCGACGCCCCGATGCGTGAACTGCGTCAGCGCCGGGTTTTCGAGGAAGTTCCGCCAGACCGGCTGAAGCTCCAGCATCCCCGGCGGCACGACCTGCCCCGCCATCAGCGGCCATTCCGGAAAGTTCCGCCCGGCGTCGATCCCGGCCACGAGCGCGCCGAGGATGACCTGGACGAAGGCCACCGCGATGAGCGCGCTGCCCCAGCCCATCATCGCCGGACTGCGCTGCCTGCGCGCCTGCAGAAGCTCGGATTCCGTCCGGTTGAGGGCGAGGATATACCAGGCGAGCATGCCGAGGATCAGGAAGGCGATGCCGAGATGGATCGCGAGCCGATAGGAGGCGACCGAGGTCATCGCGCCCGTGAGCCCCGAGGTCACCATCCACCAGCCGATCGCCCCCTGCGCGCCGCCGAGCACGCCGAGCAGGAGAAGCCGCCCGGTCCAGCCCGGAGGGATCTGGCGGCGCACCAGGAACCAGAGGAAGCCCAGCGCCCAGACGAGGCCGATCACGCGGCCAAGCTGGCGGTGGCCCCATTCCCACCAGTAGATCTCCTTGAACTCGGCGAGCGTCATCTCCGGGTTCAGCGTTTCGGCCTGCGGCGTCGCCTTGTACTTGTCGAATTCCACCGTCCAGGCCGCGTCGTCCATCGGCGGCAGCGCCCCGGTCACCGGCTTCCACTCGGTGATCGAGAGGCCGGAATCGGTGAGCCGGGTCAGCCCGCCGACGGCGACCATCACCATGACCAGCGCGAAGAGCACCGTCAGCCAGACGGCGATCGCGCGGCGCGCATGGCGTGGGCGCGCGGGCGGCGGCGTGCTCGGCCGCGGGGTGGCGGCGGGCGTCTCGTCGCCCACCTCCTCGAAAATGCTGCGGGTTTTGCTCATGGCTGCCCTCCGGGCTCCTCGGCTCGCCTGTCGCGCCCGGGTCTATGCGGCGGTTCCCTGCCGGGCAAGCCGGTTTTTCGCCGGGCCCCCGGGGCCGGGCGCGGGGACTTGCCACGGAGCCCCGGTGCGCCAGATAGCCTCGGCGAACGGCCCAGCCGAACCGAAGTCCGGGCGGCGGCGCCGATGAACCGCCGAAGGAGACCTCCGATGGACCAGAGCGCGCGCCCCTTCCGAACCCTGGCCGAGCACCCGATCAACACCCGCTGGCCGGCCGAGCACCCCGATCGCGTCCAGCTCTATTCCTGGCCGACACCGAACGGGATCAAGGTCTCGGCGATGCTGGAGGAGACCGGCCTTCCCTACGAGCCGCATCTCATCAACCTCTCCGAGGACGTGACCACCCCGGAGTTCCTCTCGCTCAATCCGAACAACAAGATCCCCGCGATCATCGATCCCGACGGGCCGGACGGCCAGCCGATCGGCCTTTTCGAGAGCGGGGCGATCCTGATCTATCTCGCCGACAAGAGCGGCCGGTTCCTTCCCGCCGGCGCCGCGCGCTACGAGACGATCCAGTGGCTCATGTGGCAGATGGGCGGCGTCGGGCCGATGTTCGGGCAGGTCGGCTTCTTCCACAAGTTCGCGGGCGCCGAGATCGAGGACAAGCGCCCGCTGACCCGATACGTGAACGAAGCGAAGCGCCTGCTCAACGTGCTGAACCAGCGGCTCGAAGGCCGCGACTGGATCATGGGCGCGGACTACACGATCGCCGACATGGCGATCTGGCCCTGGGTGCGCGGGCTCAACTTCTACGGCGCCGAGGAGATGGTCGGGCTGCCGGGGTTTGCCAACATCGGCCCCTGGTTCGACCGGGCGATGGCGCGGCCGGCCTCGCAGGCGGCGCTCGACATTCCCGCGACCGGCCGCTGAACAAGGCCGCCGGGCCGGTTGCCAAGGTTCGGGCGCTGCCATCGACACCGCCGGTCCGAGTGACTAGATCTGGCTCCGACAGTCACGAGGAGCCCGCGAATGTCCCTGATAGAACGCCACGCGATAGCATGGCAGCGCATGCCGCGCGACGCCCGCGAGCCGGGCGCCGGCGGCGGAGATCTCGGCGCCCTGCCGGAATGGAACCTCGACGATCTCTACAAGGGCCCGGACGATCCCCGGATCTCCGCCGATCTCGACTGGCTCACGACCGAATGCGCGGCCTTCGCCGGTGATTACCAGGGCAGGCTCGCCGATCTCGACGCGGATGGCCTGCTCGAGGCCGTCCGGCGTTACGAGAAGATCGATCTCGTCTCGGGCCGGGTGATGAGCTTCGCGGGCCTGCGCTACTACCAGTGCACGACCGACGCGGCCCGCGCGAAATTTCTCGGCGACACGCAGGGCCGGCTCACCGACATCACGGCGGCGCTGGTCTTCCTGTCGCTGGAACTGAACCGGGTCGAGGAATCGCGCATCGCCGAACTGATGGCCGCGAATGACGAGCTCGCGCGCTACAAGCCGGTCTTCGACCGCATCCGCGCCATGCAGCCCTATCAGCTTTCCGACGAGCTGGAGAAGTTCCTGCACGATCAGTCGGTGGTCGGCGCCGCCGCCTGGAACCGGCTCTTCGACGAGACCATGGCCGCGCTGAGCTTCGAGGTCGGGGGCGAGACGCTGCCGCTCGAAGCTACGCTGAACCTGCTCACCGACCAGAACCGCGCCAGGCGCGAGGCGGGCGCGCGGGCGCTCGCCAAGGTCTTCACCGCGAACCTGCCGCTCTTCGCGCGCATCACCAACACGCTCGCGAAGGAGAAGGAGGTCGAGGACCGCTGGCGCAAGCTTCCGACCCCGCAGATGAGCCGGCATCTCGCGAACCAGGTCGAGCCCGAGGTGGTCGAGGCGCTCCGCGATGCCGTGGTCGCCGCCTATCCGAAGCTCTCGCACCGCTATTATGCGCTGAAAGCGCGGTGGATGGGGCTCGACAAGCTCGAGATCTGGGACCGCAACGCGCCGCTGCCGCGCGACGATGACCGGCTGATCCCCTGGCCGGAGGCGCGCCAGACCGTGCTCGACGCCTATGCCGGCTTCGATCCGCGCATGGCCGAGATCGCCACGCCGTTCTTCGAGAAGGGCTGGATCGACGCGCCGGTGAAGCCCGGCAAGCAGCCCGGCGCCTTCGCGCATCCGACGGTGACGGACGCGCATCCCTATGTGCTCCTGAACTACCTCGGCAAGCAGCGCGACGTGATGACCCTCGCCCATGAGCTTGGCCACGGCGTGCATCAGGTGCTGGCGGCGGGACAGGGCGAGCTACTGGCGCAGACGCCGCTGACGCTTGCCGAGACAGCGAGCGTCTTCGGCGAGATGCTGACCTTCCGCCGCCTGCTCGACGCGACCGAGGACCCCGCGAAGCGCAAGCTCATGCTCGCCTCAAAGGTCGAGGACATGATCAACACGGTCGTGCGCCAGATCGCCTTCTACGATTTCGAATGCAAGCTCCACGCCGCGCGGCGCGAGGGGGAACTCACGCCCGACGCCATCAACGCGCTCTGGATGAGCGTTCAGGCCGAGAGCCTCGGGCCGGTCTTCGATTTCATGGACGGCTACGAGACCTTCTGGTCCTACATCCCGCATTTCATCCATTCGCCGTTCTACGTCTATGCATATGCCTTCGGCGACGGGCTGGTGAACGCGCTCTACGCGGTCTACGAGGAGGGCGATCCAGGGTTCCAGGAGAAGTACTTCGACCTGCTCCGCGCGGGCGGGTCGAAGCACCACAAGGAGCTTCTGGCCCCCTTCGGCCTCGACGCCAGCGACCCGAAGTTCTGGGACAAGGGCCTCGGCCTCATCGCCTCGATGATCGACGAACTGGAGGCGATGGAGGCGTAGGGCTACGGGGTTGGACGGGCGGTCAAACGCGGGCGGGCAAGGCGAACGAATGCCCGCCTCGCGGCGATTCCGGCCATGCGGCGGACTTCACTCCGCCACCCCCTCCGCCTCAGCCGCGAAGCCCGGGTGAAACACCGCCTCGCCCGCCGGAACCTCGCCGTCGAAGGCCAGCCCGAGCACATACTCCTCCGGCACGTCGGAGTAGGTCAGCCCCTCGCGGCGGGCGAAGCCGAAGCGGCCGTAATACGCGATCTCGCCGACGAGGACGCAACCCACCGCGCCCGCGTCCCGAATCCGGCCAAGGCCCGCCTCGACCAGCGCCGAGCCGATGCCCGCGCGCTGGCGGTCGGGCCGGACCGAGAGCGGCCCGATCCCGAACCAGCCGGGGCCGGCGCCTTCGATCGAAAGCGGCGAGAAGGCGACATGCCCGAGGATCTCGCCGCCCTCCTCCGCGACCAACGACACGGGGAGCGCCCCCGCCGCGCGCAACGCCGCGACGATCGCGGGCTCGGTGCCGCGGCTGTAGGGCGTGCCCGCGAAGGCGGCCTTCGTCACCGCCGCGATGTCCGCGGCATCCGCCGGTCTCTCGTCACGGATCCTGAGCATGTGGCCCTCATTCGGTGTCGTCCGGGACCGGGTTAGCACCGGGCGGATGCCCGGCCAAGCCTCAGACGACCGGCGCCGCAAGCTCCGCGAGGGTCGCGGCGATCGTCTCCGCGTAAGGCGTGGCCGGCCGGCCGATCAGCGCGCTCAACGTGTGCGACGCGTCGAAGAGCGCGCCACCCGCCGCCTTGGCATCGCTCTCGGCGAGAAGGGCGGCCAGCGCGGCGGGCAGGCCGGCGCCTTCGAGTGCTTTGGCATGGTCGGCCTCGGGCAGATCGGTGTAGACGACCGGCCGGCCGGACTGGCGTGCGATCTCCGCCGCGAATTCCGCCAGCGTGTAGGACTCGTCGCCCGCGAGTTCGTAGACCTTGCCGGCCTGATCCTCGTCGGAAGTCAGCACAGCGATGCCGGCGGCCGCGTAATCGGCGCGGGCGGCGGAAGCGATACGGCCCTCGCCGGCCGAGCCGACAAGAGCGCCATGCTGGAGAGCCGGCGCGATGCCCGCCGCGTAGTTCTCGGTATACCAGCCGTTCCGGAGCAGCGCGTGGGGGATACCCGATTCGGCCAGCGCCACCTCGGTCGCGCGGTGCTCGACGGCGAGGTCCATCGGGCTCGTGTCGGCGCGGAGCAGGCTCGTATAGGCGATGAACCGCACGCCCGCCTCCCTGGCGGCGCTGATCAGCGCGAGATGCTGAGGCGCGCGCCGGCCAACCTCGTTCGCCGAGATGAACAGCAGTCTGGTCACGCCCGCGAGCGCGGGTACGAGCGTCTCGGGGCGGTCGTAGTCGGCGACGCGCACGGCGACACCGCGCCCGGCGAAATCGGCGGCTCTGGCGGGGTCGCGGACAAGCGCGACGATCTCATTGGCCGGAACCTCGTCCAGCAGGTTTTCGAGCGCCAGCCGGCCAAGCTGGCCAGTGGCTCCGGTGATCGCGAACATGGTGGATCTCCTTCCCATGGGTTGCGGAAGGGAAGCTAGACAGCTAACTTATCAAAAGTAAGTACGCACAGGAATGTAAGTATGGAAAGGGACTGCTTCTCCATGGGCGATAATGGCGGCGCATCGCTCTCAGCTCAGCTGCGCCGGGGCGATCTGCTCGATCCCGCCTGCCCGTCGCGCGAAGCGCTCAAGCATGTCACCAGCCGATGGGGCGTGCTAACCCTCATGGTGCTGCGCGACGGTACGCTGCGGTTCTCGGAGTTGCGCCGGCGCGTGGGCGGGGTCAGCGAGCGGATGCTGGCGCAGACCCTGCGCTGGCTGGAGGACGACGGCCTCGTCGCGCGCCGCTCCTATCCCGTGGTGCCGCCGCATGTGGAATACAGCCTGACCCCGCTCGGGGAAGAGGCGGCGGCGCGGGTCGCGGCGCTCGCCGACTGGATCGAGACGAACCTCCCGCGCATCCTCGCGGCCCAGGGGGAGCCGGCGGCCTGACTCGGTGCCCGCGCGGGGCGGTCGGGGACGGGCGGCGTAGGTTTCCCGCGGCTTGCGCCAAGCGTTCCCCCCGCCCCCGGCCAGGTCCGAAGGCTCTCAGGACTTCAGCCGCGATGCGACATCGGCGGCGAAATCCTCGTAGCGGCGAAGCGCGGAGACCTTGATCGACACATGCTGGCCCATCTCCCGCATGATCGGCAGGTCGAGAGAGATCTGGTCGAGCACGTCGGGCCCCGGCAGGTCGAGGATCGCGATCACCCGCCGCTCGCCCGCGACCTTCCAGAGATCGACCACGGCGCCCGACTCCTTCGCGCCGAGCGCGACCTTGGCCTCGTCGGCCCAGATCCGGAACAGATCCTGCTGCGACATGTCCGCGCCGTATCCCACGGTGAATTCAAGATGATAGAGCATGCATCCCTCCCTCTGGCCTCCCTCGGGCCTCCCTCGAGCGGCCGGTCTCGCACCGCCGCCGCGACCCGCAGCCTACCCTGCCGATCGCGCCGATCAATGGCCCATCGGCCGCACCGAGTCGCACCCGCGGCTTGACAACCGCCCCCGGGACCAACAAGTGCTGGCGCGGGCACAAAGGACGGGGGGAGGTCCGATGAGCGTCTCTGCCAGGAAGAAGGCCATCACGCCGGTGGATGTCCGCGCGCGCAAGGGGGCCGAGCCGCTCGTCACGCTCACCGCCTATACGACGCCGATGGCGCGGATCGTGGACCGGCACGCGGATATCATCCTCGTCGGCGACAGCCTCGGGATGGTGGTGCACGGCCTGCCCTCGACGCTCGGCGTCACGCTCGAGATGATGATCCTGCATGGCCAGGCGGTCCGGCGCGGCTGCCAGAAGGCGCTCCTCGTGATCGACATGCCCTTTGGCAGCTATGAGGAAAGCCCGGAGCAGGCGTTCCGCAACGCCGCCCGGATCATGACCGAGACCGGCTGCGGCGCGGTGAAGCTCGAAGGCGGCGTCTCGATGGCCGAGACCATCGCCTTCCTGACCAGGCGCGGCATCCCGGTGATGGCGCATGTCGGCCTGCTGCCGCAATCGGTCAATGTCGTCGGCGGCTACAAGGTGCAGGGCCGGGGCGCCGACGCGGAGCGCGTGCTCGCCGATGCGAAGGCGGTGGCCGAGGCCGGGGCCTTCTCGGTCGTGCTCGAAAAGGTCTCAGAACCGCTCGGACGCCGGATCACCGGGGAAATCACGATCCCGACGATCGGCATCGGCGCCTCCGCCGCCTGCGACGGGCAGGTTCTGGTGCTCGACGACATGCTTGGCTTGTTCGAGGATTTCAAACCGTCCTTCGTACGGCGCTATGCCGAGCTCGGCGGCACGGTCGACGCCGCGGTCGCCGCCTATGCCGAGGAGGTGCGCGCCCGTGCCTTCCCCGCCGAGGAGCACGTCTATCCGGAATAGCCGGCATCCCGCCCGGTCCTTCGAGGAGCCGAAGCCGATGGAGAGCACCCTGACGACGACGCCGATCGTCCGCCATGTCGCCGAATTGCGCGCGCTGACCGGGAAATGGCACCGCGAGGGCGCCCGGATCGCGGTCGTCCCGACCATGGGCGCGCTGCACGAGGGGCATCTGACGCTGGTGCGCGCCGCGCTCGCCCGGGCCGACCGGGTGATCGTGACGCTCTTCGTCAATCCGAAACAGTTCAACAGCCCCGAGGATCTCGCCGCCTATCCCCGGACCGAGGAAGCCGACGCGGCGAAGCTCGCGCCGCTCGGCGCCGATGTGCTCTTCGCGCCCGGTGGCGACGAGATGTACCCGGAAGGGTTCGCCACGCTCGTCCGCGTGAACGGGCTCGACCAGGGGCTCTGCGGAGCGTTCCGGCCCGGCCATTTCGACGGCGTGGCGACCGTGGTGACCAAGCTCCTGAACCAGACCTCCGCCGATCTCGGCTTCTTCGGCGAGAAGGATTTCCAGCAGCTCGCGATCATCACCCGGCTCGCACGCGACCTCGACATCCCTTGCGAGATCGTCGGCGTGCCGACGGTGCGCGAGGCGGACGGTCTGGCGCTCTCCTCGCGCAACGTCCGGCTCGCGCCCGAGGATCGCGCGGCCGCGCCCGCGCTCGCGGCCGCGCTCCATGCGGCGCGCGACGCGATCGAGGCCGGCGGCCCGGTCGAGGGCGCCATCGCCGAAGCCCGCGCCGCGATCCTCACCGCGGGCTATTCCGGGGTCGAGTATCTGGAACTGCGCCGCGCCGACGACCTCGCGCGCATGACCGAGGCCACCGCCCCGGCGCGCCTTCTCGCCGCCGCCTGGCTCGGCGGCGTCCGCCTCATCGACAACGTCGCGGTCAGCCCGGCGTAGGGCGGGCGATTCGCCCGCCGCGCCCGTCAAGCCGGCGCAGGGTGGGCGATGCGCCCACCCGACCCCGCGACGGTCACCCCAGCTGATACCCCGGCGTCGAGGCGGAGACCGCCAGTTCCTCGGTGTTCATGTCCGCCCCGAACGGCTCGAAGAGCGGCGTCGAGAGATAGCGCTCTCCGGTATCGGGCAGCATCGCGAGGATGACCGAGCCCGGCGCCGCCGATTGCGCGACCTGCAATGCCACGGCGACGGTGGAGCCGCCAGAGACTCCGGTGCAGATCCCCTCCTCGGCCGCGAGACGCCGCGCGACCGCGATCCCCTCCGGCCCCGGCACCGGGATCAGATCGTCGTAGCCCTTGTTGTCGATCGCCTCCTGCAGGACGAGGGGGATGAAATCCGGCGTCCAGCCCTGGATAGGATGCGGCTCGAAGGCGGGGTGGCTCACCGCCGGGCCGCCATCCTCGCCCCGCTCCTGCGGCGTGCCGGAACTCACCAGCGCGGCGTTGGCGGGTTCCGAGAGGATGATCTTCGTATCCGGCCGGTCGCGGCGCAGCACGCGCGAGACGCCCGCCACCGTGCCGCCGGTGCCGTAGCCGGTCACGAAATAGTCGAGCCGGCTGCCGGCGAAGTCGCCGATGATCTCGCGCGCGGTGGTGTTCTCGTGGATGAGCGCGTTGGCCTCGTTCTCGAACTGGCGGGCATAGAACCAGCCGTTGGCATCGGCGAGTTCCTTCGCCTTCATGTACATGCCGAAGCCCTTCTGGGCCTTGGGTGTCAGGATCACCTTGGCGCCGAAGTAGCGCATCATCTGCCGCCGTTCGACCGAGAAGGTCTCGACCATGGTCACGACCAGCGGATAGCCCTTGGCGGCGCAGACCATCGCGAGGCCGATCCCGGTATTGCCGCTCGTCGCCTCGACGACGGTCTGGCCCGGCCTGAGCTGGCCGCTCCGCTCGGCTTCCTCGATGATGCTGACGGCGAGCCGGTCCTTGACCGAGGCGCCCGGGTTGAAGAATTCCCCCTTCACATACATCGTCACATGCTCGGGAGCGATCCGGTTCAGCCGCACGCAGGGCGTGTCGCCGATCGTATCGACGATGCTGTCGTAGAGCCGCCCGCGCCCGGACGTGGTCCGCGAAGCCTTGTCCACCGTCGTCATGCATGTCCTCCAGCGTAATTCGACGAATGCCGCGTGACGCGGCCTTGTCGGGAGCGCGGATCCTAGCATCATCCGCCGCCGCGACCAGAGCGGAGCGCCGCCTCCGGGGTCGGCGACTCGATAAACCGGGGCGGAAGACCGGAAGCCGGGAAACAATGCGGCCACGGCGCCGCGTCTTATCCCGCCCGGCCGCCAGCCTAGATGAAGGAGAGGTGACCGGAGGTGGCGAGATGGGACTGCTCCAGGACGGAAAATGGGTCGATCAGTGGTATGACACCGCCGCCACCGGAGGGCGGTTCGAGCGGCAGCCGACGGCCTGGCGGAACTGGGTGACGCCGGACGGCGCGCCCGGTCCGAGCGGCGCGGGCGGGTTCGCCGCCGAGAGCGGGCGCTATCACCTCTATGTCTCGCTCGCCTGCCCCTGGGCGCATCGCACGCTGATCTTCCGGGCGCTGAAGGGCCTCACGGAGCATATCAGCGTCGATGTGGTGCATCCGGTGATGGGCGAGGACGGCTGGACCTTCGCGACCGATTTCCCCGGCGCCACCGGCGACCGTCTCGGCGGCCATGCCTTCCTGCGCGATGTCTATCTCGCCGCCGATCCGGAGGCTTCGGGCCGTGTCACCGTGCCGATTCTCTGGGACAGGCAGCGCGGCACGATCGTCTCGAACGAATCCGCCGAGATCATCCGGATGCTCAATTCCGCCTTCGACGGGATCACCGGCGACCGCGCGGATTTCCGGCCGCCCGCGCTCCGCGACGAGATCGATTCGGTCAACGCGCGGGTCTATGACGGGGTCAACAACGGCGTCTACCGCGCCGGGTTCGCGACCACGCAAGCCGCCTATGCCGAGGCGGCGGGGATCGTGTTCGAGACGCTCGACTGGCTCGAGGACCGTCTCGCCACGCGCCGCTACCTGCTCGGCGACGCGCTGACCGAGGCCGACTGGCGGCTCGTCACCACGCTCTTCCGCTTCGACGCGGTCTATCACGGGCATTTCAAGTGCAACCGGCGCCAGATCGCGAGCTATCCGAACCTCTGGGCCTATGCGCGCGAACTCTACCAGATGCCGGGGATCGCCGAGACGGTCGATCTCGGCCATATCACCACGCATTATTACGTGAGCCACGGGACGATCAATCCGACCGGCATCGTTCCGGTCGGCCCCGATCTCGACTGGACCGCGCCGCATGGGCGCGAGCGGCTGGCGGCGGCCTGAACGGCCGCCCGGCGCTCAGCCCTCGTAGCCGCCCAGTTCGCAGATCACCGCCCATTCGGCCTCGGTCACCGGCTGGACCGAGAGGCGGCTGTTGTTGACCAGCACCATCTCGCTCAGCCGTTCGTCCGACTTGCAGGTGTCGAGCGTCACGGCGCGCGGCATCGGCGCGACCGCGCGAATATCGACGCATTCCCAGCGCGCATCCTCGGTCGAGCTGTCGTGATGCGCCTCGGCGATCACCTCGACGACGCCGACGATCGCCTTGGCATTCTGCGAATGGTAGAAGAAGCCGAGGTCGCCGACCTTCATCTCGCGCATGTTGTTGCGCGCCTGATAGTTGCGGACCCCGTCCCATTCCTGACCCTCGGCGCCCCTGGCGACCTGATCCTCCCAGGACCAGGTCTCGGCCTCCGATTTGAAGAGCCAGTGGCGCATCAGCCGATCACCTTCTTCCACGGCCGGATCACGACCTGCGCGAAGAGCCCGGCGCCGGCATAGGGGTCATTCGCGGCCCAGGCCTCGGCGGCGGCGAGGTCGGGCACGTCGAGGATCACCAGCGAACCCGCCATGTTGCCATCCGCGTCCAGCAGCGGCCCGGCCTGTGTCACGACCCCGGTGGTCGCGATATAGGCGAGATGCGCCTCGCGCGTCGCCTTGCGGATCTCGAGCCCGCCGGGCTTGTCGTCGCAGATCAGGGCATAGAGCATCGGTTGATTCCTCCAAAGGTTTCATTCGTCGCGCAACGGCCGGGACAGGAGCGCGTCCATCGCGCCGTCGATCGTGAGCCGGCCTTCGAGCACATCGGCCACGGCGGCGGCGATCGGCATCTCGACGCCGTGCCGAGCGCTCAGCGTGCAGGCCGCCCGCGCCGTCGCCACGCCCTCGACGGTGCCGCCGGGCCGGGCCGCGCCCGCGCCCATCGCCTTGCCGAGCGCGAAGTTCCGCGACTGCGTCGAATTGCAGGTGAGCGACAGGTCTCCCAGGCCCGAGAGCCCCGCCAGCGTCTCCGCCCGCGCGCCGAGCGCGACGCCGAGCCGGGTCATCTCGGCGAAGCCGCGCGTCATCAGGGCCGCCCGCGCCGAATGGCCGAGCCCCGCGCCCTCGGCCATGCCGCAGGCGATCGCGATCACGTTCTTCAACGCCCCGCCGATCTGCGCGCCGATGACATCATCGGTCAGATAGAGCCGCAGCCGCCGCGCCGCGAGCCGGGCCTGCAGCGACTGGCCCAGCGCGGCATCGGCGCAGGCGAGCGTCAGCGCGCTCGGCAGGTTGCGCGCGATCTCGCCTGCGAAGCCCGGACCCGTCAGCGCCGCGAGTCGCGCGGCGATCTTGGCCTCGGGCAGCGTATCGGCGGCGATCTCGGTCTGGAGCCGGAGCGTGCCCGCGTCGATCCCCTTGGCGCAGAGCACGAGCGGGACCGGCGGCAGATCCGCGCCGCGTTCCGCGAGAAATGCGCCGGTGTTCTGGGCCGAAACGACGATCAGGAGTACCCGGGCATGGGCGACGCGGCCGATATCGGCGGTGCAGGCGACCCCGTCGGGCAGGACCACGCCCGGCAGCCGGTCCGGATCGCCGCGGTTCGCGTCGAGCGCGGCCATCCGCGCCGGATCGCGGCCCCAGAGCGTCACCCGCCGACCTTCGAAGCCGTGAACGGCGGCGAGCGCCATGCCGAAGGCGCCTGCGCCGAGAACCGCGATCCGACTCATGCCTTGGCTCCCTTGCGCCCCGAGCCGAGCATCGGCGCGGCATCCATATCGAGCGGCCAGCGCGGCCGCGCGGAGAGATCGAGCGCGTCCGGGCCGCGCAGCGCCATCGCCTCCGCCGCCGCCCAGGCGATCATCGCGCCATTGTCGGTGCAGAGCGCCAGCGGCGGCGCGACCCAGCCGAACCCTTCGGCCTCCGCGACGCCCCGGAGCGCCGCGCGGATCGTGCCATTCGCCGCGACCCCGCCCGCGACCGCCAGCGTCGGACGCGCGACGGCGTGCCGTTCGCGGAATTCGGCGCAGGCGCGGCGGGTCTTCTCGGCCAGCGTCTCCGCGACCGCGGCCTGGAAACTCGCGCAGAGATCGGCGCGCTCGGCCCGCGTGATCCCGCCCCGCGCCTCCGCGAGCTTGTCGCGCGCCCGCCGCGCGGCGGTCTTGAGGCCGGAGAAGGAGAGATCGCAACCCGGCCGGTCGAGCAGCGGCCTCGGCAGTGCGAAAGCTGCCGGATCTCCCGCGCGCGCCTCGGCCTCCACCCGCGGCCCGCCCGGCTGGCCGAGGCCGAGCAGTTTCGCGATCTTGTCGAAGGCCTCGCCCGGCGCGTCGTCGATCGTACCACCGAGCCGCGTGAAACTCCCCGGCCCCTCGACGATCAGGAACTGGCAATGCCCGCCCGAGACCAGCAGCGCGAGATAGGGAAATTCCACCGGATCGGTCAGCCGCGGCGTCAGGGCGTGGCCCGCGAGATGGTTGACCCCATAGATCGGCAGCCCGGTCGCCGCGGCCAGCCCCTTGGCGAACATGACCCCCGACAGCACCCCGCCGATCAGCCCCGGACCGGCCGTGACCGCGATCGCGTCGATATCGCCGAGGCTGAGCCCGGCGGCGTCGAGCGTCGCCTCGGTCACGAGGTCGAGCCGCTCGGCATGGGCGCGGGCGGCGATCTCGGGCACCACGCCACCGAAATCGGCGTGCAGCGCGTCCTGCCCCTCGACGCGCGCTGCGAGGATCTCGGCCACGGGCACCCCCGGCCGGGCGCGAATCACCGCCGCCGCCGTGTCGTCGCAGCTGCTTTCGAGCCCGAGGATGATCCGTGCGTCCATTAACCTCTCCCGGACGCCCCGCGTTGCGCGCGCCCTGCCCGGCGGGTACCACTCCGGACGGGGGCGACGCAACGGCGTGCCTGTCGCGGGATGGTTCGCGCGAAGGTGTCGTGGAAACGGGGAAGGCGCGGAATGGGGCGAGGGATGGTGCTGCTTCTGACCCGCCCGGAGCGCCAGTCCGCCGCCTTCGCCCGGGCGCTGGAGGCGGCGCTGCCCGGCCGGTTCGAGATCCTGACGGCGCCGATGACCCGGATCGCGCCGACCGACGCCGCGCTCGATCTCGACGGCGCCTCGGGGCTCCTGTTCACCTCGGCCAATGGCGTCGAGCAATTCGTCGCGCGGGGGGTGAAGACGGACCTGCCGGCCTATTGCGTCGGCGCGATGACGGCGGCGGCGGCGCGCGCCGCGGGCCTGCGGGCCATGAGCGCCGACGGCGACGTGACGGCGCTCGCGGCTCTCGCCCGGGCGGAGCATCGCGAAGGGGACGGGCCGCTCGTCCATATCCGGGGCCGCCACGCGGCGGGCGATCTCGTGGGCCGGCTCACGGCGGCCGGGATTCCGGCGCGGGCGGCGGAGATCTACACCCAGACGACGCGGCCGCTCGGGCCCGAGGCGGCGGCGGGCTTCGCCGCGCACGAAATCGCCGTGGTCACGCATTTTTCTCCCCGCTCGGCGGCGGCGCTCGCGGCCGAGGTCGCATCGGGCGGATGGTCGCTCGATGGCGTCGCCTCGGTCGCGCTCAGCCCGGCGGCGGACGCCGCCTTCGCCGGCGTCGCGCCCGCGCGCCGGATCATCGCGGCGGAGCCGAGCCGGGCGGGCATGATCGCGGCGCTCGCCGAGGTCCGGCGCGGGGGCCCGAAACAGACCTCGGACACGGAACCCAACGAGGGGTAGGCCGCTTGTCGGCCGGATGGCCTTTGCCTAGTATCCCCGGCGGACCCCCCGCCGGCGTGGCTGGCGGGGTCGGAGCGAGCAAGGGTGGAATGAGAGCCATGGCCAACAGAAAGACCGGTTCGACGGGGAAGGACAGCGCAGGGCCTCGGGACGAACCGGTCAGCGAACCACCGCGCGGCTACTCGATCTACAGTGAGAAGGCCGAGAGGCAGGCCGCGGCCGACAACGCGCCGCTCGGAGACGCGGGTGCGCCCCCCGAACCGCGCGGCGAAGGTCCCGGCGACGTTTCCGGCGACCTTTCCGGCGGCGCGCCTTCCGCCGACCCGACTCCGTCCGGCTCGCCCTTCGCCAGCTCTCCCGAGCCGCGGGCGCCCGACCGTCCGCTTTTCGCGGATGCCGACGGGCCGGTCACGCCGATGACCCCCGAGGAAGCCGCCCGGGAGGCATCGGAAGACGCCGAACTTCTCGGAGCGGTCGATGACTCGGACGTGCGCGAGAAGAGCGGCGGGCCGAGGGAGACGACAACCGGCGTCGATGCCCGGCCGGATACCGATCGGGATGCGGGCCTGGAACCGGCAGGGACCGGAGAGAAGCCGATGCCCGAGACAGTGGCCGCCCGCCCCGCGCCGCGACCGAGGCCCGAGCCAGAGCCCAGGCGGGAGGCCGCGTACACCGCCCCGCCCCCGCGAAACGATCGCGCACCCGCGCGTTCGGGAAGCTGGGCCGGCCGCCTCCTGACCGCGCTCCTGCTGCTTCTGATCGGCGCCGGCCTCGCACTCTGGTTCGGCCCCCGGCTCGCGCCCAACCTCCCCGCGCCGATCGCGGAATTCCTCCGGCCCGCCGGCGCCGAGACCGAGGCGCGGATGGCGGAGCTCGAACAGGCCGTGACCGACCTCCGGGCGGAGCTCGCGAACCGTCCGGCCGGCGTGACCGAGGATCAGGTAAGCTCGGCCGTGGCGACCGAAACGGGCCGCATCGACGGCGAGATCACCGCGCTCCGCGACCAGATCGGCGCGGGCGCCGAGGTGCCCGAACGGCTCGCGCGCGTCGAATCGGCGGTCGAGGGCGCCCAGGCCGAGATGACGGCGCTCAGGGACCAGCTCGGGACCAGCGGCGCCGGGGTCGCGGCTTCGCCCGACCTCGATGTCTATCAGGGCGAACTCGACGGGCTCAGGGCCGAGATGGGCACGCTCTCCGACCAGGTCGCCGGGCTCCGCGATCGCGTCGATCAGGTAGGCGCGGAAGCCCGGCGGCAGATCGAGACGGCGCAGGAAACGGTCGCCACGGTTCAGGAGGAGGCGAATCAGGCGGTCGACACCGCCGCGCGCCAGGCCGATGTCGCGGCCGTCGGCGCCGCGATCGCCGCCGGCCAGCCCTTCGCCGAACCGCTCGGCCGCCTCGCCGGGATGCCCGATGTCACGATACCGGCGGGCCTGACAGCGGCGGCGGAGAGCGGCGTTCCCTCGCTTCCCGCGCTCCGCGACAGTTTCCCGGAGGCCGCGCACGCGGCGATCCGGGCGAGCATCGTCGCCGCCGCGGGCGACGGGATGGCCGATCGCGCCCTCGCCCTCGTGCGGTCGCAGTTCGCCACCCGCTCGCTGACACCCGAGGAGGGGAACAGCCCCAATGCGATCGTGTCGCGGATGGGCGACAGGCTCGGCGACGACGATCTCGCCGGCGCCCTCGCCGAATCCGAGGCGCTGCCGAGCGAGGCGCAGGCCGCGATGGGCGACTGGCTCGCCCAGGCCAGGCTCCGTGTCGATGCCAATGCCGGGCTGACCGAGTTGCAGTCCGCCACCCCAGCCACGAACTGACGCGAGGCCGCCCCAAAATGCTCTGGTCCATTCTCAAGGTCATCATCTTCGTCGCCATCGCGGTCTGCCTCGCCTATGGCGCGAGCTACCTGCTCGAAACGCCGGGCGAGGTGCGTTTCGCCTTCGGCAATTACGAGGTGCTGCTCTCGCCGCTCGGCTTCGTGATCGCCCTCGCGGTGGTGCTGCTCGCGGCGTTCCTCCTGATGAAGCTGATCGGTCTCCTCGTCGCCATCATGCGCTTCCTGCTCGGCGACGAGACCGCGCTCAGCCGCTATTTCGCCCGGAGCCGCCAGCGCCGCGGCCTCGACGCGCTCACCGATGCGATGAACGCCCTCGCCTCCGACGATGCGAAGGGCGCGATGAAGTACTCGGCCAAGGCCGAAAGGCTGCTTGCCCGGCCCGATCTGACGCAGATCATGGTCGCCCGCTCGGCCGAGCTTGGCGGCGACAAGGTGAAGGCGCGCACCTACTACAAGGAGATGCTCGCCAACCCGCGCAGCCGCTTCGCCGGTGTCGAGGGCCTGATGCGTCAGGAGCTCGCGGCGGGTGATACCGCGACGGCGCTCGAACTCGCGAAGAAGGCCTTCGCGATCCGCCCCGACAGCCCGAGCATCCTGCGCCAGCTCTTCGATCTGCAATCGCAGCGCGAGGACTGGTCGGGCGCGCGCGCGACGCTGACGGCGGCGACCCAGGCGAAGCTCCTGCCCCGCGACGTCACGGTGCGGCGCGACGCGGTGCTGTCGCTCGCCGATGCCCGCGCCCTGATCGCGAAGGGCGACACCGGCCGGGGCGGCGAGGCCGCGCTGCAGGCCAACAAGCTCGCGCCGACGCTCGTCCCCGCCGCCGCCCTCGCCTCCGCGGTCCATGTCGAGCGCGGCTCGAAGCGCAAGGCCGTGAAGGCGCTGACCACGGCCTGGGCCACCAATCCGCATCCGGATCTCGCCGCCGCCTTCGCGGCCATCGAGCCGGCCGAGACGCCGGCCCACCGCAGGAAGCGGTTCGATACCCTGATCGCAGCCAAGCCGGACGATGTCGAAAGCCATCTGCTGAAGGCCGAGCTCGCCCTCGCGGACGAGGACTTCCCGGCGGCGCGCAAGGCCATGGGCACGGTCGCCGAGACCGACCCGACGACGCGGAGCCTCGCGATCATGGCAGCGGTCGAGCGCGGAACCGGCGCGCCGGACGCGGTGGTGAGCGGCTGGCTCACCAAGGCGCTCTCCGCCTCGCGCGGGCCGCAGTGGACCTGCGAGAAGTGCAACCACGTCCATTCGCAGTGGATGCCGATCTGCGAGAACTGCGGCGCCTTCGACACGCTGGCCTGGAAACCGGCCGCGCATGCCGAGGACGCCTCGCTCTCGCAATCGGCGATGCTGCCGCTCATCATCGGGGTCGGGGACAGCCCCCCCGAGGCGGAGCTCGAGACGGTGAAGCCGATCCGGGACCCGAAGGACGAGGCGAAGGTGGTCGACGCCTGAGCACGCGAACCCGGCTTCCGCGCGCGGAGGCCGGGGCAAGCAGGCCCGCGGGAGACCGGGGCGGACGTTGGCCCCGGCACGGCTTGCCTCAACGCCGCGTATCCCGGCGCGGCCCGTCGCGGCTCTGCTTACCTCAACGCGGCGGTGACGCAGCCGGTGCTGGCGTCGAACGGCGGCCAGCCGCGGGTCCAGGCACGCGACCGGTCTTCCAGTTCACCGCAGACCCGGGCCGTGCGCGCGTCGCTCCAGGTGATCGCGTAGGCCGCGCCGGAGGAAGGGTCGCGCAGATCCGCCGCGTCGTCCGGCGAGAGGCAGGCCGGAGAGATCTCCGCGAGATCCGCGGGCTGCGCCGGGCTCGCCTCCGCGTCGCCCTGACAGATCAGCGCCCGGGCGATCTCGCGCATGTCGGAGAGCCGGTCCGCGTCGCGGCGGTCGCGCCGGCCCGAGCCGGGCCCGCCGATCAGGGACAGCGAGGCGGCGAGCACCGCGGCGCAGACGATACCGGTGACCGCCACCGCGACGCGCGCCCGGTTCAGTCCCGAGAGGCTCATTCCGCGTCCTCCCGCCGCCCGGCGCCGTAATAGGCGAAGATCGCCCCGGCGATGATGCCGACCGAGGCCGCCTTCAGCAGGAACGTGGGCGTCAGATCGCCGCCGAGGAACCCCGCGATCACCGCGACGCCGTTGCCGAGCAGCGTGGTGGCGGCGAGAAACAGCGCCCCCCAGGTCAGCCAGCGCCCGACCGCGCCGCGCCGCTGGCCGGGATCGCGTTCGGCGTCGCGCGCGAGGCCGAGACTCGTAAGCGCCCAGACCGGATAGGCGATGACCAGTCCCGCGATGGCCCAGCGGAGCGCGGCGCCATCGGCGAGATCGGGGTCGAGCGGGTCGGGCAGCCAGCGGTCGATCAATCCGAAGACGAGCAGGTTGAGGTTCACGGCGAGCATGCCGAGCGCGAAGAACATGAGCCCGTGGCGGAAGGCGTCGCGGGCCGAGACGACCGCGCGCGGCCGCGGCACCGGTGGCAGACCGGGCGCGTCGATCCATGCATGGAGCGCGGCCTCGATCTCACCCTCGCTCCAGCCCGCCTCGCGCAACGCCGAGGCGATCGCCGGACGCGACCCGCCCCGGCTCAGCGCCTCGCGCGCATAGGCGGTCAGGGCGTCGGGCGCGCGCATGGCACTCACGAATGCCCGGACTGGAACTTCGCCTTCGCTTCCGGGCTGGCCTCGGTCTGGTGGCGTTCCACCCATTCGGAATAGGGCATGCCGTAGAAGATCTCGCGCGCGGTCTCCTTGGACATCTCGATGCCCTTCTCGGCCGCGGCTTCCTGGTACCACCGGCTGAGGCAGTTGCGGCAGAAGCCTGCGAGGTTCATGAGGTCGATGTTCTGCGCGTCGGTGCGCGCGCGCAGGTGATCGCGCAAGGCGCGGAACGCCGCCGCCTCGAGCTCGATCCGGGTCTGATCGTCCATGATGGTCGCCCTCCGTCCTGTCGAGGCGGGACCATGCGCCTCGCGCGCCGCGGGGGCAAGGGCCGGGGCCGGCTAAGCGATCCCGGCTGAGGAACCCACGATGTCGCCCAGGATCGGTGCCAGCCGGGCCGCCCAGGCCTCCTGTTCCTCCTCCGCGGCGATCAGATCCTGGCGCAGTTCGATCAGCACATGGCGCAGGCCGCGCATCGTGCCGTGGCGGAACATCGTGTCGCCTTCAAGCGCCCCGCGATAGGGTTCGTTATCGCCCACCGCGATGTCGCCCTCCGCCTCCAGCCGCGCGATCAGAGGCTCCGCCATCCGGCGGTCGCGGTCCCAGAGCACGCCGACATGCCACGGCCTGGACGGCCGCGCCCTGAGCCGGGGCGTGAAGGAGTGGATCGAGATCAGCGCCGGCTCGCGGCCGTCGGCGATCATCGCATCGATCTCGGCGGTGATCGCCTGGTGATACGGTCGGTGCCAGGCATCGAGCCGCCGTTCGCGTTCCGCCTGATCGGCGTGGCGATTCCCCGGAATGATCGTCCCGTCATAGAGCCGCATCAGGAGCGTCGGATCGTATTCGCCGCGATTCGGATCGATCACCAGCCGCGAGAAGCGGGTGAGCAGCGCCGGCGCCCCGAGGCGCCGCGCCAGACCGAGCGCGACGCCGCGCGCGCCGATGTCATAGGCGATGTGCCGCTCCATCTCGGCGGCGGGCAGACCGAGATCGCCACCGGCGACCGAGGGCGGAACGCGATTGGTCGCGTGATCGCAAAGCACCAAGATCGGTGCCCGGCCGGCACCGTTCACACGTTCAAAGGCGGGGTCCTGCATTCGGTTTCCGGTTCTGGAGGTGATGCGCGGTGTCGGACCGGGCGGCATTTTCGTTTCGGTTTCAACCGTCACGAAACTTTTTCCTTTTCGCGCGTTTTTTTTCGTTTATCCTCGGCCGCGTTCAGTTATAAGGGAGCCACTCACCCAACGGGATGTGGATGGCTTTCGCATGAACACGCTCCGCCGGCAGCGCAATGTCAAGATCGTTGCAACACTCGGACCCGCGTCCGACACCTACGAGATGATCAAGAGCCTCTGGCTCGCAGGGGCGGACGTGTTCCGCCTCAACATGAGCCACGGGACGCAGGAGGATATCGCCCGGCGTCACGGCATGATCCGCGAGCTCGAGAAGGAGCTCGGCCGGCCGATCGGCATTCTCGCCGACCTGCAGGGTCCGAAGCTCCGCTGCGGTGTCTTCGCGAACGGGCCGGTGCTGCTCCAGGAAGGGCAGAAGTTCCGCTTCGATCTCGATCCGGCCGAGGGCGACGAGAACCGCGTCTGCCTGCCGCATGAGGAGATCTTCGCGGCGCTGGAGCCCGGATCGACGCTTCTCGTCAATGACGGCAAGATCCGGCTCCGCGTCAGCGACTGCGCCGCCGATTATGCGAATACCATCGTCGAGGTCGGGGGCGAGATCTCGAACCGCAAGGGCGTGAACGTGCCCGACGTGGTGCTGCCGCTCGCCGCGCTCTCCGAGAAGGACCGCAGCGACCTCGAATTCGCCTGCGCGCTCGGCATCGACTGGCTGGCGCTCTCCTTCGTGCAACGCGCCCGCGATGTCTACGAGGCGCGGGAACTGGCCGACGGCCGGGCCGCGATTCTGTCGAAGATCGAGAAGCCGGCGGCGGTCAAGGCCTTCGCCGAGATCCTGGAGGCGTCGGACGGCATCATGGTCGCGCGCGGCGACCTCGGCGTCGAGCTCCCCGTTCACGAGGTTCCGCCCATCCAGAAGCGGCTGACCCGCGGCTGCCGCGCGGTCGGCAAGCCGGTGATCGTCGCGACGCAGATGATGGAGAGCATGATCACGGCGCCCGTCCCGACCCGCGCCGAGGTCTCCGATGTCGCGGCGGCGATCTACGAGGGCGCGGACGCGGTGATGCTGTCGGCGGAAAGCGCCTCGGGCGACTATCCGATCGACGCCGTGCGCACGATGAACAACGTCGCGATCTCGGTCGAGAGCGACCCGACCTATCGCCAGATCATCGAGGCCCAGCGCGTGCCGTTCCGCCAGCGCGTCGCCGACGCCATCACCGTGGCGGCGCGCGAGGTGGCCGAGACGACCCATGTCGCGGCGATCTGCTGTTTCTCGCATTCCGGCACCACGGCGCTCCTGACCGCGCGCGAACGGCCGCGGGTTCCGATCATCGCGCTGACCCCGCTGATCGGAACCGCCCGGCGGCTGGTGCTGAGCTGGGGCGTGCATTGCGTGATCACCGAGTCGGTGGACCGGTTCAAGGGCGCCGTGGTCAACGCGGCGCGGGCGGCGCGCGACGACGGTTTCGCGACCGAGGACGACAAGATCGTCGTCACCGCCGGCATCCCCTTCGGCAAGCCGGGCACGACCAACATCCTGCGCGTCGCGCCCTGCAACGAGCAGGCGATCTTCGAGGGCGGCGCCGAGGACTGAGAACGGGCCAGGGTGGGCGCTTCGCTCACCCACCCCTCCTTCGCACCCCCGGCGCGGGGCATATCGCCCGCCTCAGCCCAGCAGCGCGCCGTCCGCGTCCCGCGGGCCGCGCTGGCTTTCCTCGACCACATTGAGATCCATGTGGTTGCGCATGAAGGCCTGCGAGGCATCCGTGCGCGGCTGGAACTCCCACGGGAAATGCACCCCCTCCCGCGAGGCGGCGTAGACGAGCCGGCGGCGCGCCTGGCTTGCCCGGACCTCCGCGTCGAGACGCGACAGGTTCCAGCGATCCCGCGCGAGCGCGGTCAGCCGGGCCAGCGTTTCGGCATGGTCGGGATCGCCGGCGAGATCGCGGAGCTCCGCCGGGTCCGCCTCGAGATCGTAAAGCAGCGGCGGGTCGGCCTCGCAGAGAATGAGCTTGAAGCGGCCATCCCTCAGGCAGACGAGCGGCGCGACCGAGCCCTCGGCCGCGTATTCGAGCGGCACCGGCCCGCGGTCGAGGCTCTCACCCCGAAGCGCCGGGGAAAGATCCACCCCGTCGCAGTCGAGCGGCGCCGCGTCCGCGAGCGCGGTGAGCGTCGGTGCGACATCGAGCGCCGAGACCGGCGTCTCGATCCGGCGGGGGAGAATGCCCGGCCCCGCGAAGAAGAGCGGCACCCGCGCCGAGCCCTCGTGGAACCCCATCTTGAACCAAAGCCCGCGCTCTCCCAGCATGTCGCCGTGGTCGGAGGTGAAGACGATGACGGTCTCGCCGGCCATGCCACTCGCCTCCAGAACCGCGAGGATCTTGCCGATCTCGGCGTCCACGTAGGAGGTATTGGCGAAATAGCCGCGCCGCGCATCGCGGATGTTCTCCCGCGTCACCGGCGTCGCGTCATGCTCGCAGGCGTCGAGAAGCCGTCGCGAATGCGGGTCCTGCCCGGCATAGGGGATCGCCGGGACCTCGGGGTCGAGCGCCGGGCAGTCCTCGTAGAGATCCCAGAACTCCCGCCGCGCGACATAGGGGTCGTGCGGATGCGTGAAGCTGACCGTCAGGCACCAGGGGCGCCGATCCTTGCGCCGCGAGAGGTCGCGCAGCCGGGCCCGGGCGTGGAACGACACCGCGTCGTCGTATTCGAGTTGGTTGGTGATATCCGCCACCCCCGCGCCGGTGACCGAGCCAAGGTTGTGGTACCACCAGTCGATCCGCTCGCCCGGCTTCTCGTAATCCGGCGTCCAGCCATAATCCGCCGGGTAGATGTCGGTCGTCAGCCTCTGCTCGAAGCCGTGAAGCTGGTCGGGGCCGATGAAATGCATCTTGCCCGAGAGCGCGGTCTGGTAGCCGCCCGCCCGCAACGCATGCGCGTAGGTCGGGATGTCGGCGGCGAAATCCGCCGCGTTGTCATAGACGCGTGTGCGGCTCGGCTGGAGGCCCGTCATGAAGGAGGCGCGCGCCGGGGCGCAGAGCGGGCTGGCACAATAGGCATTGGCGAAACGCGCCGATCTCTCGGCCAGCGCGCGCAGGTTCGGCACGCGGAGAAACTCCGCGGGCCCGTCGGGGAACAGCGTCCCGGTCAGTTGATCCACCATCAGGATCAGGAAATTCGGCCTTGGCATCCGGGATGACCTAGAGACCGAGCTCGGCCTTGACCGCCGCCAGGCCGGGTTCGCCCGCGAGCGTCGTCACATCGGCGAGCCAGGCATCGAGCTGGGCGGGATTGGCCGCGATCCAGTCCTGCGCCGCCTCCTCGGCGGACATGCCGTCGTCGAGGATCTTGCCCATCAGCACGTTCTCCATGTCGATCGTGAAGACCAGATTCCTGAAGAATTGCGCCGCGTTCGGGCATTCTCCGGCCCAGCCGGTCCGCGACAGCGTATAGACCTCGGCGCCGCCGAAATCCGGGCCGAAATACTTGTCGCCGCCCGAGAGATAGGTGATGTCGAACTTCGTGTTCATCGGATGCGGCGCCCAGGCGAGGAAGACGATCGCGTTCTCGCCCCGCTCCGCCCGCGCGACCTGCGCCAGCATCGCCTGTTCGCCGGAGTCGACCAGGCTCCAGTCGCCGAGGCCGAAATCGCCGGAGTCGATCATGTTCTGGATATTGGTATTCGCCGGCGCCCCGCTCTCGATCCCGTATATCTCCGAGCCGAAATCCTCGGCCCGGGCGGCGAGATCGGCGAAGTCGCTGACACCGCTCTCGGCGACGTAGCTCGGCACGGCGAGAGTGAATTTCGCCCCGGTCAGGTTCTTCACCAGGACCTCAGCCGCCTGCGCCGAATCGAGGTCGTCGCGGAAACTCTGCTGCGCCGGCATCCAGTTGCCGAGGAAGACATCGGTATCGCCGGCCTTCATCGCCTCGTAGCCGATCGGCACGGAGAGCGTCTTCACATCGGCCTCGTAGCCGAGCGCGGCGAGCAGCACGCTCGCCACGCCATTCGTCGAAGTGATGTCGGTCCAGCCCGGGTCCGACATGCGGATGGTGCCACAGCTTTCGGGATCGGCCGCCAGCGCCTGGACGGCTGGCAGGGCAAGCGCGAGGGTGAGCGCGGGAGCGAGGTGCTTCATGAGGCGGAGTTCCCTTCGATTGGCGGCACAAGGGCCGCTCTGGCAAGGCCTGACAAGGCGCGGGCGTCGGCGCCGCCGGTGCCCGCGCGATAGGATGACCATCGTACCCGCGCTCGGGTTCCGGAACCGGCGTTTCCGCTCCCCTCAGGCGTTCTTGATCGGCGAGTCAACCAAAGAGCCGGCGCGCCGCCTGGTCAACCCTTTCCATTCCCGCCGCCCGCGCTATGTTCGCGCGGGCTTGGGAGGTATCCGCATGTCCAGCATCGTATCCGTCGAACAGGTCCGGAAGACCTATCCGACCGGTCTGACCGCGCTGCACGCGGTCGATCTCGAGATCCGCGAGGGCGAAATCCTCGCGCTGCTCGGGCCGAACGGCGCGGGCAAGACCACGCTCATCTCGATGATCTGCGGCATATCCACCATCACCTCGGGCAAGATCCTCGTCGGCGGGCACGATGTCTCGGTGGATTTCCGCCCGGCGCGCAAGATGATCGGGCTCGTGCCGCAGGAGCTCAACATCGAGATCTTCGAGAAGGTCCGCGACACGGTCGCCTTCACCCGCGGCCTCTTCGGCCTGCCGCCGGACGAGGACTACATGCGCGAACTGCTGACCCGGCTCTCGCTCTGGGACAAGCGCGACGCGCGCATCCGCGAGCTTTCCGGCGGCATGAAACGCCGCGTCCTGATCGCCAAGGCCCTGTCGCACCAGCCGCGCGTCCTCTTCCTCGACGAGCCGACGGCGGGTGTCGATGTCGATCTGCGCCGGGACATGTGGGAGATGATCGACGAGTTGCGCACCCGAGGCACGACCGTCGTGCTCACGACGCATTACATCGAAGAGGCTGAATCGATCGCCGACCGCATCGGCGTGATCAACCAGGGCCGCATCCTGCTGGTCGAGGAGAAGGACAGGCTGATGCGCCGGCTCGGGCGCAAGCGGCTGACCCTCGAACTCGCGGAGCCGCTGACGGCGATCCCCGAGGCGCTGGCGCCCTATGGGCTCGAGCTTTCCGAGGACGGGCGGGAACTTGTCTATGTCTACGACCGCGCGGCGGAGCGGACCGGTATCGCCTCGCTGCTGCGCGACATGGGCGAGGTGGGCATCCGGCTCGCCGATCTCAGGACCGCGCAGGATTCGCTCGAGGACATCTTCGTCGATCTGGTGCGCCGGCGCCCCGAGAATGACGAGCCGACGCCCGAACCCCTGACAACCGCGGAGGCACCGGCATGAACTGGCGGGCCGTCCTGGCGATCTACCGCCACGAGATCGCACGCACGCTGCGCAGCATCCTGCAGAGCATCGTGTCCCCGGTGATTTCCACCGCGCTCTATTTCGTCGTCTTCGGCGCGGCGATCGGCGGGCGCATCCAGGAGGTCGAGGGCATCCCCTATGGCGCCTTCATCGTGCCGGGGCTCATCATGATGACCGTGCTGACGCAGAGCGTGTCTAACGCCTCCTTCGGCATCTACTTCCCGCGCTTCACGGGGACGGTCTACGAATATCTCTCCGCCCCGGTCTCGCATATCGAGATCGTGCTCGGTTTCGTCGGGGCGGCGGCGACGAAATCGCTGGTGATCGGGCTCATCATCTTCGCCACGGCGCATCTCTTCGTGGAACTGCCGGTGCTCCATCCGGTCTGGATGATCGGCTTTCTGGTGCTGACCTGTGTCACCTTCAGCATGCTCGGCTTCATCATCGGCATCTGGGCCGCGAATTTCGAGCAGTTGCAGGTGGTGCCGCTCCTCGTCATCACGCCGCTGGTCTTCCTCGGCGGCAGCTTCTACTCGATCTCGATGCTGCCGGGGATCTGGCAGACGGTGGCGCTGTTCAATCCGGTGGTCTATCTCGTTTCCGGCTTCCGCTGGGCCTTCTTCGGGATTTCGGACGTGAGCCCGGGCATCTCGCTTCTCGCGGTCCTCGGCTTCATGGGCATCTGCCTCGCGATCACCTGGTGGATCTTCCGCACCGGCTACCGGCTCCGGACCTGAGACGGGGCATCGCCTCCGGATGCTCGCTGACCGGGTGACACGAGATTGACAAGCCCGGCGCGGCGGGAGACGGTCTCAACCTCGCCCTCCCCGCCTCCGGGACCATCATGACCACCACCGCCGACTCCCGCCCCGGCACTGACGAGACGCGCACCGCCTATGCGATCCTGTTCGCTCTCTGCGCCTGTCATCTGCTGAACGACACGATCCAGTCGCTGCTTCCGGCGATCTATCCACTCCTGCGCGAGAACTACGCGCTGACCTTCACCCAGATCGGCGCGATGCATTTCGCCTTCCAGGCGACGGCCTCGCTCCTGCAGCCGATGGTCGGGCTCTACACCGACCACCGCCCGAGCTTCCGGCTGTTGCCGCTCGGGATGGCGGCGAGCCTCTCGGGGCTGCTCCTGCTCGCGGGGGCGCATTCCTATGCCATGCTGGTGCTGGCCGCGATGCTGGTCGGGCTCGGCTCCTCGATCTTCCACCCCGACGCCTCGCGCTATGCCCGGGCGGCCTCCGGCGGGCGCTACGGCTTCGCGCAGTCGGTGTTCCAGGTCGGCGGCAACGCGGGCACCGCGCTCGGGCCGCTGCTCGCCGCCTTCATCGTTCTGCCCTTCGGCCAGTCGAGCATCGCCTGGTTCTCGGTGCTGGCCTTCATCGGCATGGCGCTGCTCTGGCGTGTCGGAAGCTGGGCGCGGGCCCAGCATCTCGCCGCCCGGGCCCGGCCCGCGCCGGTCCGCGTCTCGGCGCTCCCGCCCGGAGGCGTCCGCGCCGCGCTCGCGATCCTGCTGCTGCTCATCTTCTCGAAACATGTCTATGTCGCCAGCATGGTGTCCTATTACACCTTCTTCCTGATCGACGAATTCGGCGTCTCGGTCCGCACGGCGCAGCTCCTGCTCTTCCTCTTCCTCTTCGCGATGGCGATCGGCACCTATATCGGCGGGCCGATCGGCGACCGGGTCGGACGCAAGGCGGTGATCTGGGTCTCGATCCTCGGCGTCCTGCCGTTCACGCTGGCGCTGCCGCATGTGCCGCTTGGCGTGGCGGCGGTGCTCTCGGTCCTGATCGGGCTCATCCTCGCCTCGGCCTTCTCGGCGATCATCGTCTATGCCCAGGCGCTGGTGCCGGGGCGGGTCGGGCTGATCTCGGGCCTCTTCTTCGGCTTCGCCTTCGGCGTGGCGGGCGTCGGCGCCGCGCTGCTCGGGATGCTGGCCGACTGGCAGGGCATCGGCTTCGTCTTCCAGCTCTGCGCCTTCCTGCCGGCGATCGGCCTTCTGACGGTGTTCCTGCCCGACGAGGGGAGGCTCACGCGACTGGCGAATTAGGAGCTCAACAGGAGGTGAGGATGGGCATGGAGCTGAAGCTGTCGGCGGATGAGCTCGCCGGCTACATCGACGAGATCTTCCCGCAGGTCGCGGGCCGGTTCGAGATCCTCGACCTGGAACCTCGCCGCATCCGCGTCCGCATGCGCGCCAATGACTCCGACCTGCGCCCCGGCGGCACGGTCTCGGGGCCGAGCCTCTTCATGCTGGCGGACTGCGCCTTCTACATGGGGCTGCTCGCCGCCATCGGCCGGGTCCCGCTCGCCGTCACCACCAACTGCGCGATCGACTTCATGCGCAAGCCGGCACCGGGCGGCCTCATCGCCGAGGCGCGCATCCTGAAGCTCGGCCGGACGCTCGCGGTCGGCGACGTGCTTATCTTCTCCGGCGGCCAGCCGGAGCCGATCGCGCGGGCCGGTCTGACCTATTCGATCCCGAAACCCGAGTAGCGATGCGGATACTCCTTTCGATCATCATCGCCGTGCTGATCGTCGCGCTGGTGACACGGGCTGGCAGCGTCTGGCGGCTCCTGATGATCCTGCTCGGTCTCGTCGCGGTCTACACGGTCCTGAAGCTGACCGGCGTGGTCGATTCGTTCGACCCGCGCGGCGCCTGGGGAATTCTGGGGGGCTGACGTGACACCTTACTTGGGGTAATATAATACCTTTATCACAACAGACTGATTTTAAACAATAAAACACAAGCCATCTCGATTGACGGCGCCGGTGAAATCGCTAGAAAGGCGCCTCGTTCAGAACGGTCGAAAGGTGGCGTGGAGTCCCGGCCGACCCCCGAAGGTCCAGACACGGGATCCAAGCACGATGAAGACCTATTCCGCCAAGCCGGCCGACTTCGACAAGAAGTGGGTCGTGATCGACGCCGAGGGGCTCGTCCTCGGCCGCCTCGCGAGCCTCGTGGCCATGCGCCTGCGCGGCAAGCACAAGGCGACCTTCACGCCGCACATGGACATGGGCGACCATGTCATCGTCATCAACGCCGACAAGGTGCAGCTCACGGGCAACAAGCGCGCCGACAAGCGCTACTACTGGCACACCGGCTATCCGGGCGGCATCAAGCACCGCACCGCCGGCCAGATCCTCGAAGGCCGCTTCCCGGAGCGGGTGATCGAGAAGGCCGTGCAGCGCATGCTGCCGGGCGGCCCGCTCAGCCGCGCCCAGCTTGGCCACCTCAAGGTCTACGCCGGCGCCGAGCATCCGCACGCCGCCCAGAATCCGGAGGCGCTCGACGTCGCCGGCATGAACCCCAAGAACACGCGGAGCGCCTGATCATGGCCGAACTCACCTCTCTCGATCAGCTGAAGGACGCGGTCGCCGAGACGCCGCTCGCCACCGAGGCCGCCCCGACCCGCGAACCGAAGCGCGACAGCCTCGGCCGCTCCTATGCCACCGGCAAGCGCAAGGACGCGGTCGCCCGCGTCTGGATCAAGCCGGGCTCGGGCAAGGTCGTCGTGAACAAGAAGGACATGGACGTCTATTTCGCCCGTCCCGTGCTGCGCATGGTGATCGGCCAGGCCTTCACCGTCGCCGGTGTCGAGGGCCAGTTCGATGTCTACGCCACCGTCAAGGGCGGCGGCCTTTCGGGCCAGGCCGGCGCGGTCAAGCACGGCATCAGCCAGGCGCTGCAGCTCTATGAACCGAGCCTCCGCCCGGCGCTGAAGGCCGCGGGCTTCCTGACCCGCGACAGCCGCGTCGTCGAGCGCAAGAAATACGGCAAGCGCAAGGCACGCCGGAGCTTCCAGTTCTCCAAGCGCTGATCCTTCGCACGATTTCTGCTACGGAAGGCGCCGGGGAAACCCGGCGCCTTTTGGCTTTCGGGAGTGTGGAATGAAGACCATCGGCCTGATCGGCGGCATGAGTTGGGAGAGCTCGGCCGAATATTACCGGATCATCAACGAGGAGACCGCGAAGGCGCTCGGCGGCACGCATTCGGCGCGAAGCCTGATGCTGTCGGTCGATTTCGGCGAGATCGAGGCGGCGCAGCATCGCGGCGACTGGGATGCGCTGGAGGCCGAGATGGTCGCCGCGGCCAGGGCGCTGGCGGCGGGGGGCGTGGATTTCATCGTGCTCTGCACCAATACGATGCACCGTTTCGCCGAGGCGATGGAGCGGGCGGCGGGCATTCCGCTCCTCCACATCGCCGATCCGACGGCGGAGGCTATCCGCGCGGCCGGGCTCTCCCGCGTCGGCCTGCTGGGCACGGCCTTCACGATGGAGCAGGACTTCTACAAGGGCCGGCTCGGCTCTCGCCACGGGCTCGACGTGCTGGTGCCCGAGGCGGAAGACCGCGCGCTGGTGCACCGGGTGATCTACGAGGAACTGGTGCTCGGGACGGTGCGCGAGGCGTCTCGGGCGGATTACGCGGCGGTGATCGGCCGGCTCGTGGATCGCGGGGCCGAAGCGGTGATTCTCGGCTGCACCGAGATCATGCTGCTGGTCCGGCCGGAGGACAGCGCCGTGCCGCTCTATGACACGACGACGCTTCATGCGAAGGCGGCGGTGGGGCGGGCGCTGGCCTGACGGCCTGCGGGATCACCGCTTTCAGATCCTGGCCTTCAGATCGCGCTCTTCCGCGCGTCGGCGACATAAATCTCGCGCAGTCGCGCCGCGACCGGACCCGGCACGCCTTCCCCGATCAACAAGCCGTCGATCTCCACCACCGGCGTCACGAAGGAGGAGGCGGAGGTCACGAAGGCCTCGTCCGCCGCCTTGGCCTCCTCGACGGTGAAGGGACGTTCCTCAAGCCGCATCTGGGCCTCCCGCGCCAGCCGCAGCACGGCGGCCCGCGTGATCCCGTGCAGGATCGAGTTGGAGAGGTCGCGGGTGATGATCGTGTCGCCTGCGACGATATAGGCGTTGTTCGACGTGCCCTCGGTCACGACGCCATCCTCCACCATCCAGGCGTCGTCCTTGCCCACCCGTTTCGCCGCCATCTTGCAGAGCGACGGCGCGAGAAGCTGCACGGTCTTGATGTCGCGCCGGCCCCAGCGGATGTCCGGGACGGTGATGATGCGAAGCCCCTCCCGGCCCGCGGGCTTGTCGACGAGCGGCCCGGCCTGGGTGAAGGCGACCACGGTCCGGGGCGTCTCGGCGGGCGGAAAGATGAAATCCCGGTCGGCGGCGCCGCGCGTCACCTGCAGGTAGACGAGCCCTTCTTCGAGCGCGTTCCGCGCAACGAGCTCGCGATGCATCGCGAGGAACTCGGGCTCCTCCATCGGCGGCGCGATACCGAGTTCCCCGAGCGAGCGGCGCAGCCGCGCCATATGGCCCGGGAAATCGACGAGCCGGCCCTCCAGCACCGACACCACCTCATAGACGCCATCGGCGAAGAGGAAACCGCGGTCGAAGACGCTGACCCGCGCCTCTTCCTCGGGGACGAAATCTCCGTTCACGAATACGGCGCGGCCCATGCTCATCCTCAGACTTATCCCCAGATTCCCGGACTTATGCCCAGAGTTATCCCCAAAGCTCCGACGTGCTCGGATGCACGCCCGAGCCGTCGTATTCGAGCGGATGCGCGCGATCGCGGGCCAGCAGAAGAGGCCCGTCGAGATCCGTCAGCACCGCGCCCTGCGCCACCAGCACCGCGGGCGCCATGGCGAGCGAGGAGCCGACCATGCAGCCGACCATGACCCCGTAACCGGCCGCGCGCGCGGCGTCGCGCAGCGCCAGCGCCTCGGTCAGCCCGCCCGTCTTGTCGAGCTTGATGTTCACCATGTCGTACTTGCCGATCAGCCCGGCGAGCGACGCCCGGTCATGGCAGCTCTCGTCCGCGATCACCGGCAGCGGCCGCGCCATCTCGGCGAGCGCCCCGTCCTCGCCCGCCGGCAGCGGCTGCTCGACCGCCTCGACGCCGAGCCGGACCAGGGCGGGCGCGAGCTGCGCGTAGAGATCCGCGCTCCAGCCCTCGTTCGCATCGACGATGATCCGCGACTTCGGCGCGCCGTCCCGGATGGCTTCGAGCCGCACGACATCGTCCTCGCCGCCGAGCTTGATCTTCAGGAGCGGACGATGCGCATTCTTCCGGGCCTCCGCCCGCATCACCCAGGGCTCGGCGAGCGAAAGCGTATAGGCGGTGATCTCCGGCCCCGGCCGCGCCAGCCCCGCGAGTTCCCAGACCCGCTTGCCGGCCGCCTTGGCCTCCCGGTCCCAAAGCGCGCAATCGACGGCGTTCCGCGCTGCTCCGGCCGGGAGAAGCTCGGCGAGCGCGGCGCGGTCGATCCCCTCCGGCAGTCCGCCGATCTGCTCCGCGACGCTCGCGAGCGTCTCGCCATAGCGGGCGTAGGGCACGCATTCCCCCATGCCCGTCACGCCCCGGTCCTCGGCCCGCACGGTCAGCACCCGCGCCTCGGTCTTCGAACCCCGGCTGATCGTGAAGACCTGCGCGAGCGGAAAGGTGTCTTCGCCGACGCTGATCCTCACTTCAGCGCATCCACCAGACGAGCGGCGCCGTTTCGGAACGGATCGACCGTCGGCAGCCCCATCAGCGTCTCGACCGAGGCGAGGTAATCCTCCGCCTCCCGCTCCGCCAAGCCGGCGGTGTTGATCGAGATCCCCGCGACATAGGCCGCCGGATTGACCATCCGCGCCATGGTGAGGGAGAGATCGCGCAAGGCTTCGAGGCTCGGCAGCGGATAGTCGGGCAGGCCGCGCAGGTGCTTTCGCGTCGGCTCATGGCAGAGCACCAGCGCATCGGGCTGGCCGCCATGGATGAGCGCGAGCGTGACGCCGGAATAGGAGGCGTGGAACAGGCTCCCCTGCCCTTCGATCAGGTCCCAATGATCGGGGTCGTTGTCGGGTGTCAGCCATTCGATCGAACCGGCCATGAAATCGGCGATCACCGCGTCGAGCGGCACGCCCGCGCCGGTGACGAGTATCCCCGTCTGGCCCGTGGCGCGGAAGGTCGCCTTCATGCCACGCGCCCGCATTTCGCGATCCATCGCGAGCGCGGTGTACATCTTGCCGACCGAGCAATCCGTCCCCACCGCGAGGCAGCGCTTGCCGGCGCGTCTCTTGCCGTTCGCGATCGGGTATCTCACATCCGGCACCCGCACGTCATGCAGCTTGCGGCCCGTCGCCATCGCCGTCGCGGTCAGTTCCAGCTCGTCCCGGAGCAGGTTGTGCAGGCCCGACGCGAGGTCGAGCCCGTGTTCCATCGCCGAACGCAGGACCTCGATCCAGGCGGGCGAGATCGTGCCGCCCCGGTTCGCCACGCCCACGACCAGCGTCCTCGCTCCGGCCGCGGCCGCCTCGGCGAGCGTCATGTCCGGCAGGCCCATGTCGGCGCGGCAGCCGGCCATGCGGAACTGCCCGATCGCCGCGTCGGGCCGCCAGTCGCGGATGCCCTGCGCGACCTTCGCCGCCAGCGCATCCGGCGCGTCGCCGAGGAACAGCAGGTACGGACCGTCGATCATCACTCGCTCCATGGCATCGGGAAGACGGCGGGGCGCCATCGGGGGAGCGTTTCTCACCGGAAGTCCGCCGTCAAGGCCTCACCCCGCGCCGGGGCGCGCGGCCCTCGGGGCTCAGCCCGCGCCCCCGATGTCGGCGGCGAGCCGGATCGGCCCGGGCCCGTTCAGCCGCGCGCGGTAGATCTGCATCCCTTCGAGCACCCGCATCACGTAGTTGCGGGTCTCGGCGAAGGGGATCTCCTCGATCCAGACCACGGGGTCGATCCCCGGCTGACGCGGATCGCCGAATTCCGCCACCCACTGCTCGACCCGCCCCGGCCCGGCGTTATAGGCCGCCGTGGCAAGGACATAGGAGCCGCCGAATCGTGCCAGCATCCGCGCGAGATAGCCGGTGCCGAGCCGGGCGTTGTAGATCGGGTCCGCCGTCAGCTTCGCCCGGTCGTAGTCGAGCCCTTCGGATCGCGCGACGGTCTCGGCGGTCGCGGGCATGAGCTGCATCAGCCCGCGCGCGCCCGCGCCGCTGCCGGCGCGCGCGTTGAACTCGGATTCCTGCCGCGCGATCGCCATCGCCCATTCGGTCGGAACCGGCCAGCTTTCCCGCGTCATCCGGTGCGGCGGGTAGTACTGGGCGGGCAGGACCATCCCCTCCGCCGCCGCGTCCTTGGCGACGCGAAGCCCGATATGCGGCCGCCCGCCGTCGATCGCCATCTGCGCCAGCGCGGCGCGCTCCTCGGGGTTCCGCCCCTCGGCGGCCCGGCGGAAGAACCGCGCCGCCGTCGCGTCGTCACCCGCGAGCACGAAGAGCGTCCCGGCCCGCGCCACCGCGCCGCTCGTCGCGGGCGCGGCCTGCCAGTTTTCCGGCTCCGCCACCGTGGCGAGCCCGGGATCGAACTCGACGCCGGCCTCCTCCGCCGCGAGCTGGCCATAGAAGCTCGTCTGATGCCGGGCCCCCTCGCGATAGGCCGCTTCCGCCGCCCGCGCGTCACCCGCCGCCGCCTCGGCCCGCCCGAGCCAGTAGCCCGCGCGGCCGAGGCTGATCGGCGTGCCCACGAGGGTGGCGAATGTCCGGAAATGCCCGATCGCGCGCTCCGGGTCGTTCATCCGGGTGAGCGCGATGAACCCCGCCAGCCATTCGGCATCGGCGTAATCGGCGCCCGAGGTGCCATGACCCGAGGCCGCGAGCCCGTAGGCGGTCTCGACATCGCCCCGGTGCAGCGCGTCGCGCGCGAGATTGGCCCGCCGCTCCATCCACATCTCGGGGCGGCCGAGCGTCTCGGCCGAGGTCGACTGTTCGAGCATGTATTCCGCCGCGTCCTGCCAGCGGCGCTGCTTCACCCGGTAGAGATAGCGCTCATAGGCGAGACCCGGGTCCTGCGCGAGCGGCTCCGGCACCGCCTCGATCAGCGTCATCAGCCCCTCCACGTCGCGCCGCACCCCGATCCGCGCCCGGCCGAGCGCCTGCCAGTCCTCGGGTACGTAAGGCAGCATGGCTTCCGCCTGTTCAGTCAGGCCGCGCCAGAGCAGCATGTCGAGCCGTTCGACATCATGCGGCGCGACGACCGCCTCCCAATCGGCGCGGACCCCGGCCTGATCCAGGCCGTTCATCGCCATCGTCGTCCAGGTCCGGGCGATCAGGTCCCGCGCCTCGCTGTCCCGGCCGAGCGCGGCCAGCGCGTTGGCGAGCCTCAGCGCCCCAGCCGGGGTCAGCGGGGCCGCGTCGCCGAAGAAGGCCAGGACCGCTTCGGGCGCGAGGCTCTCCGGCATCTTCGCCTCCGCCCGGCGCCTGATCCGCTCCAGGCCCGGCCAGTCGTCCTCGCGGGCGAGGAAGTCCCGATATTCCTCGAACCGCGCCACGCCATCGGTCAGCCGGACCCAGAGGATGATGTCGGCGCCGACCTTCGCATCCGCCGCCCGCGCGCGGGCGAGCGCCGTGGTCCAGTCGCCCGCGCGCGCCTCGCCCATCGCCTCGGCGAGCGCGCGGCCATCGGGCGGCGGCGTCTGGGCCGACGGATCGTTGGTCGGAACGAGCGTCAGGGCCGCGAGGACCGCGGCGGCGGGAAGCAGACGGTGGTTCAGGGTCATCAGGTGCCTCGGGACATGCGCGCCCGGGTTGGCCCGGCGCCGCCGGCGTCCCGGTTTCGTGTGAGGCCGACAATAGCAGACCGCCCGCGCCAAGTCAGCCGCGCGCCGGTGCCCGGCGGTCGCGGCGGCGCCATCCGGCGCTTGCGGCGGAAAGGTTTCGCGACTAGGGTCGCGCCGGTTTTCGGGCGGCCGCCCGCGGATGGTCGGCGCCCACTCGGGAGGCTCAGCCATGTTCAGAGGATCGATTCCTGCTCTCATCACCCCGTTTCGCGACGGCGCGGTGGATGAGAAGGCGCTGGTCGATCTGGTGAACTGGCACGTCGACGAGGGCACGCACGGGATCGTCGCGGTCGGCACCACGGGCGAGACGCCGACGCTGACCCACGAGGAGCACGAGCATGTGATCGAGCTCTGCGTCAAGACCGCCGCCGGCCGCATCCCGATCATCGCGGGCGCGGGCTCGAACAACACCGAGGAGTCGGTGCGCCTGATGCGCTTCGCGAAGAAGGTCGGCGCCGAAGCGGCGCTGGTGGTCACGCCCTATTACAACAAGCCGAACCAGCGCGGGCTTTATCACCATTACCGCGCACTGCACGACGCGGTCGAGATCCCGATCATCATCTACAACATCCCCGGCCGCTCGGTCATCGACATGACGCCCGCGACGATGGGCGAGCTGGCCAGGCTGCCCCGGATCATCGGCGTCAAGGATGCGACCGGCGACATCACCCGGGTGTCGGACACGCGAATCGCCTGCGGCGCCGATTTCATGCAGCTTTCGGGCGAGGATGCGAGCGCGCTCGGCTTCAACGCGCATGGCGGCGTCGGCTGCATCTCGGTCGTCGCCAATATCGCGCCCCGGCTCTGCGTCGAGTTCCAGGAGGCGATGCTGGAGGGCGATTACGCCAAGGCGCTCGACTATCAGGACCGGCTCATGCCGCTGCACCGCGCCGCCTTCGCCGAGCCGAATCCCTGCCCGACGAAATACGCGCTGTCGCTGCTCGGCAAATGCACGGAGGAAGTGCGTTCGCCGATGGTTCCGCTCGAGGATGCGACCAAGGAGCGGATGCGCGCGGCGATGCGGCACGCGGGGCTTCTGAACTGAACGTGCCCGCTGCGCGGGCCGAGTTGCCGGCCTGTTGGCCGAAACCGGTTTCTCCCCGCCTGTTGGCGGGGCCCCTCGCTCCCGGACAGGTCCGGGAGCGGACTGCCCGATAGATTTCATGCCAGTATGAAACTCACCGGAAGCGGGTCTCGCCCGGAGCGCCTGGCAGACGCAACAGGGGCGCGCACGGCTGGACAGTGGGCGTTCGGCTCACTACATCGCCGGGATCATGGCCGAGAAGCGCGAAGCAAAACAGAAGATCGTCGCCGAGAACCGCAAGGCGCGGCACAACTATTTCATCGAGGATGATCTCGAAACCGGGATCGTGCTCGAAGGCTCCGAGGTGAAGAGCCTGCGGACCGGCAAGGCGAATATCGCCGAGAGCTATGCCTCGGTCGAGGATGGCGAGCTCTGGCTCATCAACGGCTATATTCCCGCCTATGACCGCGCCCGCGCCTTCGGGCACGAGGAGCGGCGGCGGCGCAAGCTGCTGGTGACGCGGCGCGAGCTGTCGAAGCTCTGGCAGGGCATCGGGCGCGAGGGGATGACGCTGGTCCCGCTCGCGCTCTATTTCAACGAGAAGGGCTATGCGAAGCTGAAGCTCGGGATCGCCAAGGGCAAGAAGATGGCCGACAAGCGCGAGACGGAGAAGAAGCGCGACTGGAACCGGCAGAAGGCCCGGCTGCTGCGCGAGCGCGGGTAGCCGCCCGCGCATCGGGCGGCCATAGGTCGCGAGCGGCTTCCCGGGCCGTCACGCGTCGTCGTCGTTCCGGGTCATGTTTCGCGCCGCGAGCAGCGCGGCGAGACCGACGACGCCGATCCCAGCCATCTTCACGAGCCCCATCCGGCCCCGGCCGCCGAGGGCGGTGACCATCGCAAGTTGCGAGAGCCGGGCGCGCAACTCCTCCTGCCGCAGCTGGGCCTGGCGATGCTTGCGCTCGGCGAGGTTCATCAGGATGAGCACCACCAGCGCGCAGAAGATCGCGCCCCCCATCATGATCAGGAGCGCGTAGAGCCGGCCGAACTCCTCCGTCAGCGCGACCGTCGCGGCGACGAGGCCGAAGACGAGCGCGATCAGGCCGAAGAAGCCGAGCAGCGCCGAATACATGACCCGGCGCCCGGTGTGGACGCGAAGCTCCCCGAGCCGCGCCGTGCCCAGCGCGATGAACAGGCGGAGAATGCCGAACATCGGTCAGCGACGCGCGAGAAAGCCGAGCAGGAAGCCGACCCCGGCCGCGAGACCCAGCGCGCGCCACGGATCGGCGCGGGTCGCCTCGGCGATATCGCGTTCGAGCGCGCGAAGTTCCCGCGTCGCGCCGTCGATCGCGGCATCGCCGGCGGCGAGGCCCCGCGTCACCCGCTCGTCCTGCGCGATCGCGTTCATCCGTTCGCGGCCGATCTGCCCGGCGCTCTCGACCAGACCCGCGAGTTCTGACCGGAGCCGGCTGACTTCCTCGGTGACGGCTTCCACGCCTTGTTCGACAGCCTTTCCGGCCTCGCTCCGCGTCTCGGTGTTCATGCACATCCCTCCTGCAAGCCCGCGCGAGGCTAGGCGCGTCGCGCGGGCGCGGTCAACATTCGCCGGACAAACGTCCACGCGCGCGGCCGGTTCCCCCGGATCGGGCCTCGATCGGCCTCAGACGAACCGGTTCACGAGGTTCTCGAGCATCTCCTGCTTGCCCGACCGGGGCTCCGGTTCGATGCCTTCCGTCTCGACCCAGTCGGCGATCGCACCCAGATCCGCGTCACCGCCGAGCATGTTGCGCGCTTCCGTATCATCCCAGCCGGCGTAACGGTCCGCCAGCGCGCGATCGAAGCTGCCATCCTCGATCAGCGCGGCTGCCGAGAGCAGTGCCCGGGCGCAGACATCCATGCCGCCGACATGCGCGGCGATCAGATCCTCCGGGTCGAGCGACTGACGCCGCAGCTTGGAGTCGAAGTTGAACCCGCCGTCGTAGAAGCCGCCGGCCTTCAGGATCTGGTACATTCCGAGCGTCATCTCGGGGTGGTTGTTCGGGAACTGATCGGTGTCCCAGCCCGACTGGTAGTCGTTTCGGTTCGCATCGACGCTTCCGAAGATGCCGAGCGCGGAGGCGAGCGCGATCTCGTGCTCGAAGGAATGGCCCGCGAGGACGGCATGGCCGACCTCGATGTTGACCTTCACCTCCTTTTCGAGCTCGAAGCGCCTGAGGAAGCCGTAGACCGAGGCGACATCGTAATCGTACTGGTGCTTGGTCGGCTCCTGCGGCTTCGGTTCGATCATGATCGTGCCCTGGAAGCCGACGCGGTGCTTGTAATCAACCACCAGCGACAGGAACCGCCCGAGCTGTTCAAGCTCGCGCTCCATGTCGGTGTTGAGCAGCGTCTCGTAGCCCTCGCGCCCGCCCCAGAGCACATAGTTCGCCCCGCCGAGGCGATGGGTCGCGTCGAGCGCCGCGCGGACCTGGCCCGCGGCATAGGCGAAGACCTCCGGATCGGGGTTCGTCGCCGCCCCGGACATGTAGCGGCGGTTGGAGAAGAGGTTCGCCGTACCCCAGAGGAGCTTCTTGCCGGTCTTCTCCATCAGTTCGCCGAAGATATCGGTGATCTCGCGGAGATTGCGGTTCGATTCGGCGAGGCTCTGGCCCTCCGGCGCCACGTCGCGGTCGTGGAAGGTGAAGAACGGGGCGTCGAGAATGTCGAGCATCTCGAAACAGACCTCGGCCTTCAGCCGCGCGGCCTCCATGCCGCCGTCGAACCACGGGCGCAGGAAGGTCCGGCCGCCGAAGGGATCGCCGCCTTCCCAGGCGAAACTGTGCCAGTAGGCGACGGCGAAACGCAGCTGGTCCTCCATCCGCTTGCCGAGGACGAGCCGGTCGCGGTCGTAATAGCGGAAGGCGAGGGGGTTGGCGCTGTCTGGGCCTTCGTACTTCACGGGGGCGATGCCCTGGAAGAAGTCGCTCATCGCTCAGATCTCCTTGATCGCGGGATAAAGCGCCCGGTAGCGGGCATAGGCGTCGGCGTAGCGGGCGACCGCGGCCGGGTCGGGCTCGACCACCGCGCGGATCGCCGGGGGCGCGCAGACGGCAAGCGGATCGGCGCCCTCGGCGGCGCAGATCGCGAGACGCGCGGCGCCGAGCGCGCCGCCCACGTCGGCGTCGGCCGGTATTTCGAGCGGCCGGTTCAGCACGTTGGCGATGATGCCGAGCCAGGTCTCGGAGCGCGCGCCGCCGCCGACCGCGAGCGCCGAAGCGAAATCCGTGCCCGCCGCGCCGAGCGCGGCCTGGCAATCGGCGAAGGCGAAGGCCACGCCCTCCATCACCGCCTGCGTCAGATCGGCCGGCCCGTGGCTCTGGGCGAGCCCGATGAAGGCGCCCCGGGCATTGGCGTCGTTATGCGGGGTCCGTTCGCCCGAGAGATAGGGCAGGAAGGTGACCGGCGAGGGGCCGTCGATCCTGCCGAGCGCGCCCGCGAGGTCCGCCGGGCGCCGTCCGGTAATCCGCGACAGCCATTCGAGACTGTCGGAGGCGGAGAGGATCACGCCCATCTGGTGCCAGGTCGCCGGGATCGCATGGCAGAAGGCATGCACCGCCCCGCTCGTGTTGGGCGAGAAGGCGGCGTTCGAGACGAAGAGCACGCCCGAGGTGCCGAGCGAGACGAAGGCGGAGCCGGGCGTCACGACGCCGACGCCGCAGGCCGAGGCCGCGTTGTCGCCCGCGCCGCCCGCGACGGTGACCGTGCCCCTGATCCCCCAGCGCGCGGCGAGTTCCGGCCTGAGCTCGCCCGAGGCTTCCGAACCCTCGACCAGACGCGGCATATGCGCCCGCGTGAGCCCGGTCGCGTCCAGCAAGTCGTCCGACCAGTCCCGCGCCGCGACATCGAGCCAGAGCGTGCCGGCGGCGTCCGACATGTCCGAGACATGGTGCCCGGTCAGGCGGAAGCGCAGGTAGTCCTTCGGCAGCAGAACCGTGTCGATATGGGCGTAGACCTCCGGCTCGTGGCGTTTCAGCCAGAGGATCTTCGGCGCGGTGAAGCCCGGCATGGCGATATTGCCGGAGATCTCGCGCAGCCGCGGTTCGGCCGCCTCAAGGGTCGCGCATTCCGCCGCCGCCCGTCCGTCGTTCCAGAGGATCGCCGGTCGCAGCGGCTTGTCGTCGTGATCGAGGCAGACCGCGCCATGCATCTGCCCCGAGAGACCGATGCCGCGCAGCCCGTCGAGCGGCCGTTCGGCGGCGAGCGCGTCCATCGTCTGTTCGACCGCCGCCCACCAGGCCTCGGGGTCCTGCTCCGACCAGCCGGGGTTCGGCCTTTGCACGCTGAGCGCCACGCTCGACTGAGCGAGGATCTTCTGCGCGTCGTCGAAGAGCACGGCCTTGACCGATGAGGTGCCGATGTCGATCCCGATATACATGCTTTCTCCCGAGGTATCCCGCGCGTCAGGTCGTGGCCCTGGGCGCGGGTTTCTTTCCGAGGATGATCATGCCGAGAATGTCATCCTCGGTCACGTCCTCGACCCGCTCGGTGCCGACGAGCTGGCCGTTCTTCATCACCGTGATCCGATCACAGAGATCCATCACATCGTGAATGTCGTGGGAGATGAGAAAGATCCCGATCCCCTCGGATTTCAAATGCTCGATGAGCTCGCCCACCATCTGCGTCTCCCGAACGCCGAGCGCCGCGGTCGGCTCGTCCATGATGAGGATGCGCGCGTCGAAATAGACCGCGCGGGCGATCGCGACCGACTGCCGCTGACCGCCCGAGAGCGCCTTCACGGGCGCGTGGAACTTCTGGAAGTTCGGATTGAGCCGCTTCAGGATCTTGCGCGTCTCCGCCTCCATCGCATCGTCGTCGACGAAGCCCATCGGCGTCACGATCTCGCGCCCGAGAAAGAGGTTCGAGGCGGCGTCGAGATTGTCGGCGAGCGCGAGCGTCTGGTAGATCGTCTCGATATTGTAGCGCCGCGCATCGCGAGGCGAGCGGATCTCGGCCTTCTCGCCGTTGATGAGGATCTCTCCCGAATCGGCCTGGTAGGCGCCCGAGAGCACCTTGATGAGCGTGGATTTGCCCGCGCCATTGTGGCCGAGCAGGCCGACGACCTCGCCGGGGTAGAGATCGACGCTCACGTGATCGACGGCGTGCACACCGCCGAAACTGACGCGGATGTCGCGCATCTCGACGAGCGGGGTTTCCCCTGGGCGCGCGGCGGCGCTCACAGGCCGAACCTCCGCCGATAGAGGATGTCGACCAGAACCGCGATGACCAGCACCACGCCGACGACGATGGACTGCAGCGGCGCGTCGACGCCGACCATGGCCATGCCCGACTGCAGGCTCTGCATGATGAGCGCGCCGATCACTGCGCCGTGGATCGTGCCTATGCCGCCCGAGAGCGCGGTGCCGCCGATCACCGCCGCGGCGATCACGCGAAGCTCGTCGAGCGTGCCGAGGTCGTTGCCGACCGAGCCGAGGCGCGCCGAGGCGATCACCGCCGCGATCGCGGTCAGCGCGCCCATCAGCGCGAAGATCTTGACGGTCAGGAGCCGGGTGTTGATGCCCGACAGTTCCGCCGCGTCCGGGTTGCCGCCGGTGGCGAAGACGTAGCGGCCGAAGCGCGTGCGCCGCGCGATCACCGTCATCACCACCGCGACGACAAGCAGGATCACCACCGGGATCGCGATGCCCTGGGCCATGTCGATCGGCCCCTCCGGAACCGGCTCGCCCCGCGCCTCCAGAATGCGCCGCGCCGCGGTCTCAGGCACCTTGTAGGCGTTCATCAGCGCCACGAAGCCGAGGATGCCGGCGCTCACGATGCCCGCGAGCGCGAGTTCCGCCGGGAAGGGCTTCACCGGGAAGCCGTGGCGCGCGCGGCGCTTGCGGGCGTTGAAGATCATCGCGACGGCGGCGGCGACGGCGGCGATGCCGATGATCCAGCTCCAGGTCGCGCCGAGCGAGCCTCCGGTCCCTCCGCCGAGCCGCTTGAACGTCTGGTCGAGCGGCGCGACCGTCTGGCCGCTCGTCACCCACCAGGCGGCGCCGCGCCAGACCAGCAGCCCCCCCAGCGTGACGATGAAGGCCGGCACATTGAGATAGCCGATGATCCAGCCCTGGAACCCGCCGAGCAGGACGCCGCAGAGAATTCCGGCGAGCACGGCGACGATCCAGACCGCCGCCGTGCCATGGCCGAAGATCCCGGGCAGGTAATGCAGCTGCAGCGTCCCCATGATCATGCCGAGGAAGCCGAGGAGCGAGCCGACGCTGAGGTCGATATGTCGGGTCACGATCACGAAGACCATGCCCGTCGCCATGACCGCGACCGAGGCGGTCTGGACCGAGAGGTTGAAGAGATTGCGCGGCGTCAGGAACCGGCCACCGGTGAAGAGGTCGAACAGGAGCCAAATCAGGAAGAGCGCCCCGATCATGCCGGCGAGGCGCAGGTCGATCCCGAGATGCTTGAAGGCCTTGCCGAGGCTCATGTGGGAAGTCTCCGGTCACACGGGGACCAGGCGGGGCGGCCCCGGAAGGTTCGGAGCCGCGGGGGATACGGGATGGAGCGCCCGGGCCGGCGCCCCCTGGGAGGGATCAGTCGCAGGCGGTGACGCTGCCGGCCGGGACGCCGGCGCAGAGCGCGTCCTTGGTGATCCATCCCGCCTCGACGACGAGGTTGAGGTTCTCCTGCGTGATCGGCACCGGGGTGAGGAAGATCGAATCGAGCTCGATCCCACCGGCGGAGGTCCATTTCTCCGCCCCCTCCACCGCGCCGTCGCCGCCGGCCAGCGCCACGGCGATATCCGCGGCCGTCTTGCCGAGTTCGCGCGAATCCTTCCAGATCGTCACGGTCTGCGTGCCGAGCGCGATCCGGTTCAGCGCGGCGGTATCCGCGTCCTGACCGGAGACCGGGATGCCCGCCATGCCCTGCGCGTTCAGGGCCGCGATCGCCCCGCCCGCCGTGCCGTCGTTGGATGCGACCACCGCGTCCACCTTGTTGTCGTTCGCGGTCAGGATCTGCTCCATGTTCCGCTGGGCATTCGCGGGCAGCCAGCCATCGGTATAGGCTTCGCCCACGATGGTGACATCACCCGCGTCGATCGCCGCCTGCAGCACTTCCTGCTGCCCCGCGCGCAGGAAATCGGCGTTCGGATCGGTGGGCGAGCCCTTGATCATCACGTAATTGCCCTTGGGCGCCTCGGCGAAGACGGCCGCGGCCTCCATCCGGCCGACCTCGACATTGTCGAAGGTCAGGTAGAAGGCGCGCGGGTCCTCGATCAGCCGGTCATAGCCGACGACGGGGATGCCCTCGGCCTCCGCCGCGTCGAGCGCGGGCGTGACGGCGGCGCTGTCCTGGGCGAGGATGATGAGCGCGTTCGCGCCCTGGGCGATCAGGCTCTCGATATCGGCGAGCTGCTTCGACGGCGAGCTCTGCGCGTCCGCCGAGACATAGGTCGCGCCGAGCTTCTCGAGTTCGGCCTTGATCGCCGCCTCGTCGGTCTTCCAGCGTTCTTCCTGGAAATTGGACCAGCTGACGCCGACGGTGAGTTCCTGGGCCATCGCCGATCCCGCGAGCGCGGAGCCGAGCAGCGCCGCCGTGAGCCTTGTCGTGAGCGCCGTCGTGAGCAGGTGTTTCATGTCGTCCTCCCTCCGCGGCTCAGGCCGCTTCTCGCCGCGCCATCGAATCCGGGGACGCGGCCGCGTTGGCGGCAGATTTCCCGCAATAGATTCACTTGTCAATTTTGACGTGGACGGGCGCCCATCCGGCACCCATCTTCGCCAGCCCGGAAAGGCGCGATGCATAGCGCCGGTCGCGGACCGGCAGCCGGCGCGCAAGGCGCTCCGCGCGCGACTAGACCTAAGGCATCAGGCCGGCTTCGCGATAATAGCTCTCGGCTCCGGGATGCAGCGGCGCGGCGAGCCCTCTCGTGACCGAAGCCTCGCGGCTGAGCCCGGCCAGCGCGGGATGGAGGCCGGAGAGCATGTCGAAATCGCCAAAAATCCCCGCGACGATGGCGCGCACCTCCGCCTCCGGGGTCTCGGCGCGGGCGAAGAGCGTGGCGCCGGGACCGAAGCTCGGGGTCGGATCGGGATTGCCGCGATAGACACCGCCCGGAATCTCGGCGGTGACGAGCGCGGCCGTCCCGCTCACGAGGCCATCCACCGCCGGCCCTGTCACGGGGACGAGCCGCGCGTCGCAACCCCGGGTCGTCTCCCGCACCACGAGCGCCGGATGCCCGATCGTGACGAGATAGGCGTCGATCTCGCCGCCACAGAGCGCCGCGGCGAGGTCCTCGGTCGGCAGATCCGGCGTCTCGGCGAAGCTGGCGGCGTCCCAGCCGAGAGCGCCCATCAGCGCGTCGGCCAGCGCGCGCTGGCCCGAGCCGGCCTGGCCGAGCGAGATCCGCTTGCCCTGAAGATCGGTGAGGGAGGCGATGCCGGAATCGGCGCGCGCGACGATGGTCACCGGCTCGGGATAGAGCGACATGACCGAGCGGAGCCCGTCCATCGGACCGGCGTCCGCGAAGGCGCCCTCGCCTGCGACCGCGTCGGCCGCGGTATCGGTCTGGGCGAGCGCGAGATCGGCCTCGCCGGCGCGGAGCGCCTCGATATTCGCGACCGAACCCTCGCTCGGCACGGCGGCGCAGCGCAGGCTGGTCTCGGGGCGATGCTGGTTGGGCAGCCGGCAAAGCGCGACGCCGACCGGGTAGTAGACGGCGGCGAGACTTCCGGTTTCGAGACGGAGCACGGTCGGCCCGTCCTCACCCGCCTGATCCTCTCCGCCCTGGCTGGCTGGCGTCTGGCTCGCTGGCGCGGGGCTGGCTGGCGGCTGGCTGGCTGGCGACTCGGCCGGGGTCGAGTCCGGCGGCGTCCCCTCGTTCGGCGCGGTGTCCTGGGCCTGAACCGGTCCGGAGACCAGGCCGAAGAGCAGCGCGACACCGAGCAACGGGGCGAGGATGGGAGCGCGAAGGGGCTTCATACGGTCTCTCCAGCGGGCGAATGCCCTTGGGAGACTAGCCCTCGCGCCCCAGTCCGGCAATCGCGCGCTGGGCGCGCGATCGAATCGACGGGAACGGGTCGCCGAAACACACGACCCGCGGGAGCTCACTCGGCCGCTGGCGCCGGCTCGGCGTTGAGCTGTTCGTAGTTCTGCGTGCCGATCCGCCCGAGCAGGTCGAGCTGCGTCTCGAGGAAATCGACGTGGCCTTCCTCATCCGTCAGCAGTTCTTCGAACAGGTTCTTCGACACGTAGTCGCGCACGCTCTCGCAATAGTCGCGCGCTTCCTTGTAGAGCTTCACCGCGTCCATCTCGCCCGCGAGATCGCATTCCAGCGTCTCCTTGGCATTCTCGCCGATACGGAGCGGGTCGAGGGTCTGCAGATTGGGATGGCCCTCAAGGAAGATGATCCGGTCGATCAGCTTGTCGGCGTGGTTCATTTCCTCGATGCTCTCGACGCGGGATTTCTGCGCCAGCTTGCCAAGGCCCCAGTCCGACTGCAGCCGGTAGTGAAGCCAGTACTGGCTGACCGCCGTCAACTCGGCGCGCAGCGCCTTGTTGAGGAAATCGATGACGCCCTCGTCACCCTTCATGAGCTTGCCCTCCGAGACACCAAGACGGGCAGGACCGCCCGCCTACGTATCGAAACTTAGGCAAGCGGCTCGTGGGGCGCAATATGGAATCGTTCTAAACTAGGCGAAAAAATTGTCTCCCGCGCGGGGTCTCATTCCGATACGACTGTCAGTCGCGAGCGACGCCGCAGGCTCCTGAGTTCCGCCGGAACCCCGAGCTTGTCGTTGCAGCGCATTTTTTCGATGAACAGACGGATGCAGGCCCCGCATTCCGGCGTCTTGCCGAGGGCGCGGTAGATCTTGCCGGGTGTGATGAGCGTATAGGCGTCGGCGTCGCGCATCCAGTCGATCGCCTGGTGGATGTCCCGGTCACTGATCTTGGCGCAGGAACAGATGATCATGGCTGAACAACCATTTCACGGTGGCGATCAAGGTCTGTCTCGAAGTCGGGCATTTCGATGTCGGGCATGGCGAGTCGCTCTCGGGCAGCGGGCACTCCCTTACCTGACAAGGATAGTCAGAATTTTCAAGAGCCGCGATCGCCCGGATCAGTGAAATGAGGCGATCTGATCAGGATTGCCGGGTATCACCTGATACCGAAAGCGCCCGAGGCCGCTCCACCGGCCCCAAGCCGCCCGGCTGAGCCACCCGCTCAGGCCACCGCGCGGGAGAGCGCGCAGCGGCTCCAGAGATCGCCGAGCGCGCCGATCAGGTGATCGATATCCGCGTCGCTGTGATAGGGAGTCGGAGTCAGCCGCAGCCGCTCGCCGCCCTTCGGCACGGTCGGATAGTTGATCGGCTGGACATAGACGCCGTAGTCGCGGAGCAGGATGTCGGACAGCATCTTGCACTTCACCGGGTCCTTCACCATCACCGGGACGATGTGGCTCGGGTTCGGCAGATGCGGGATTCCGATCGCGTCGAGCCTGGCGCGGACCTTCGCGACATTGGCGCGCTGGCGCGCGCGTTCGATCCCGCTTTCCTTCAGGTGCCGGATGCTCGCGCGGGCGCCGGCGGCGACGGCCGGCGGCAGCGCGGTGGTGAAGATGAAGCCGCTCGCGAAGCTGCGGATGAAATCCACGAGATCGCGCGAGCCGGTGACATAGCCGCCGACGACGCCGAAGGCCTTGCCGAGCGTGCCTTCGATCAGGGTCACGCGGTCCATCAGCCCCTCGCGCTCGGCGACGCCGCCGCCGCGCGGCCCGTACATCCCGACCGCGTGCACCTCGTCGAGATAGGTCATGGCGCCGTATTTCTCGGCGACCTCGACGATCTCCGCGATCGGGGCGATGTCGCCGTCCATCGAATAGACGCTCTCGAAGGCGACGACCTTCGGCGCGGCGGGATCGAGCGCGGCGAGATGCCGTTCGAGATCGCGCGGATCATTGTGCTTCCAGATCCGCTTTTCGCAGCGGGAATGACGGATGCCCTCGATCATGCTGGCGTGGTTGAGCGCGTCGGAGAGAATCACGCAGCCGTCGAGCTTCGCACCGAGCGTGCCGAGCGCGGCCCAGTTCGAGACATAGCCCGAGGTGAAGAGCAGCGCCGCCTCCTTGCCATGCAGGTCGGCGAGCTCGGCTTCGAGCAGGACGTGGTCGTGGTTGTTGCCGGAGATGTTGCGCGTGCCGCCCGCCCCCGCGCCGCAGCGGTCGATCGCCTCGTGCATCGCGGCGAGAACCGCCGGATGCTGGCCCATGCCGAGATAATCGTTGGAACACCAGACGGTTACGCCGCTGGTCCGGCCGTCCGCGTGACGGCGTGCGCGCGGGAAGGCGCCGTTCTCGCGCTCCAGTTCCGCGAAGACGCGGTAGTTGCCTTCGGCGCGGAGCGCGTCCAGATGCTGGCGGAACAGGGAATCGTAGTCCATCTCGCTTCCTTCGGCATTGGCGCGCCCACCCCGGGCACGACAGGGCGAGACGGAGGGCTCCGCCCGGATCGCCCGGTTCTCGGCCACCGGAAGCGCCAGGCGCGTCCTCGTGCCTTAGCATTTTTCCGGCTTCGGGAACCAGCCCCGACGAAAGCCGCATCCCGTTGGAACGCGGGGGAATCCCGGCGCGCCGATTGGAACGATTCTAGCCCGGTCCGGCCGATCGTCGCAAGCGCGGGCTGGAACGGAAATGCCTGAAAGTCCTTCAGGCGAAGCTTCAGTCCGCCGGCTGGCCTTTCAGGCGCGCGGCCAGCGGTTCGATGACGAAACCGACGAGCGGGATCAGCGCGAAACCGACCGCGAGGCCGATCACGCCGAAGCACGCCGCCTCGACCACCCAGCCGAAAAGCCCCGGAGCGAAGGGCGCGGCTTCGTGCGCCGCGACGGACAGCGCGTGGATCGTATGCCCGGGCTCGGAGACGCCGAGGCTTTCGAGCGCATGGGTAAGGATGCCGCCCCCGACCCAGATCATCGCCGCCGTCCCGATGGCCGCCAGCAGCTTCAGGAAGGGCGGTGTCGTCTTGACGATCGCGAGCCCGATCCGGCGGCGCATCCCCTCGCCGCCCTTCGCCATCGCAAGGCCGATGTCGTCGGCCTTCACGATCAGCGCGACGACGCCATAGACGGCGACCGTGATGATGAGCGCCACGACCGCGAGCACGGCGGCGCGGCTCCAGAACCCCTGGTCCGGGATCGAGGAGAGCGCGAGGACCATGATCTCGGCCGAGAGGATGAAATCGGTCCTGACCGCGCTCGCGACCTTGGCATCCTCGAGCTTGTCGGGGGTCGCGGCCTCCGGTTCGGGCTTGTCGTGATGGCCTTCGCCCCGGTGGAAGAGGATCTCGTAGACCTTCTCCGCCCCCTCATAGGCGAGATAGCAGCCGCCGAGGATCAGGAGCGGCGGGATCGCCCAGGGCGCGAACTGGCCGAGCAGGAGCGCGATCGGCAGCAGGAACACGAGCTTGTTGATGAGCGAGCCCCTGGCGATCCGGCCGATGATCGGCAGTTCGCGGCTCGGGTCCAGGCCGACGACATAGCGCGGCGTCACGGCGGCGTCGTCGATCAGGATTCCCGTCGATTTCACGCTGACCTTGGCCGCGTGGCCGACCACGTCGTCCACCGAGGCGGCTGCGAGTTTCGCAAGGCCCGCGATGTCATCGAGCAGGGCGATCAGTCCGACGCTCATGCCTGTTCCTCATATCCGCTTCCGTCCCGGAGTCTGCCCCGGAACCGGGAACGAGACCACCCCGACGCAACGCCCGATTCCCGCCCGCGTTCCGGAACCCCGCGGAAACGGCCCCGCGGGGCTTCGTCGGTAAAACGTCGTCGGGGAAGCCCTCCCCTCAAAGAGCTTCCCCGGCGCGCGCGCGGCTTTCCCCCGGCCCGGCCGCCGCGCCCATGCCCGCGCCATCCGGACCCCACACCGGACGGAGCGCGCGATCGGGCGCGAAGGCTGAGAGCCTTGCCACGCATGGTCCCGGGACCGACAGGGCCCGCGCGGGACGCAAACTGAAACCTGGAGGAAACGGCGGGTCTGTCGGGCGCTTCTGCCTCGGCCGCCGTGGGGATCACTATGCCAGCACGAGCGCGCAAGGCAAGAAGATCATGCGAAGGAATTGAGGTGACTCAGAGCCTTGTTCGACGAAAACCCGAGACATCGCCGCGCCCGGAAGAAACCGGGCGCGGCGGGGACGATCAGGGAAATGATCAGTAGCGGTAATGATCGGCCTTGAACGGGCCATCGACCGCGACGCCGATGTAATCGGCCTGCTCCGGCAGCAGTTCGGTCAGTTTCACGCCGATCTTTTCGAGATGCAGCCGCGCCACCTTCTCGTCGAGATGCTTCGGCAGAATGTAGACCTTGTTTTCGTACTCGTCACCCTTGGTGAAGAGCTCGATCTGCGCCAGCACCTGGTTGGTGAAGGAGGCCGACATCACGAAGGACGGATGACCGGTCGCATTGCCGAGGTTCAGAAGCCGGCCCTGGCTCAGCAGGATGATCCGCTTCCCGTCCGGGAAGCCGATCATGTCCACCTGATCCTTGATGTTGGTCCATTTCAGGTTCTTGAGCGCGGCGACCTGAATCTCGTTGTCGAAATGACCGATATTGCCGACGATGGCCATGTCCTTCATCTCGCGCATGTGCTCGAGCCGGATCACGTCCTTGTTGCCGGTCGTGGTCACGAAGATGTCGGCCTTGCCCGCCACATCCTCCATGCGGACGACCTCGAACCCGTCCATCGCCGCCTGAAGCGCGCAGATCGGGTCGATCTCGGTCACCTGCACGCGCGCGCCGGCGCCGCGCAGCGAGGCGGCGGACCCCTTGCCCACGTCGCCGTAGCCGAGCACGACGGCGGTCTTGCCAGCCATCATCGTGTCGGTCGCACGCCGGATGCCATCGACGAGCGATTCCTTGCAGCCGTACTTGTTGTCGAATTTCGACTTGGTGACGGAATCATTCACATTGATCGCCGGGAAGGGCAGCCGGCCCTTCTCCATCAGCTGATAGAGGCGGTGAACGCCGGTCGTCGTCTCCTCGGAGACGCCCTTGATCTTGTGGCGCTGCTTGACGAACCAGCCCGGATCGGCGGCGAGGCGCTTCCTGATCTGGGCAAAGAAGTAGATCTCCTCCTCCGAGCCGGGCGTCTCGATCAGATCGGTCTCGCCTTCCTCGACCCGCGCGCCGGTCAGGATGTACATCGTCGCATCCCCGCCGTCGTCGAGGATCATGTTGGCGCCGTCATCGAAATCGAAGATCCGGTCGGTATAGGCCCAGTATTCCTCCAGCGTCTCGCCCTTCACGGCGAAGACCGGGATGCCGCTCGCCGCGATCGCCGCCGCGGCGTGATCCTGCGTCGAGAAGATGTTGCAGGACGCCCAGCGGACCTCGGCGCCGAGCGCGGCCAGCGTCTCGATCAGGACCGCGGTCTGGATCGTCATGTGCAGGCTGCCCGCGATCCGCGCGCCCTTGAGCGGCTGCGCCGCGCCGAACTCGGCCCGGAGCGCCATCAGCCCCGGCATCTCCGTCTCGGCGATATCCAGTTCCTTGCGACCGAACTCGGCCAGATTGATGTCCTTGACTACGTAATCAGTGCTCATGCGAAAAACTCCGAACGACATTGGCCGAACTCGAACCCAGCCCGCGTTTAGCAGCCGATCCCGCCCTCGACAACCGCGGGCCGCGCAGTCTTAGATGCGGTGCTTAATTCCGGCGGCTTCACGCTCCCGCCCGCCTGGGTTGACCGCGTGGGTTGACGGTCAACGGGAGACCTCGAGTGACGATCCGCCTCATCTCCGACATGGGCCCGGCGCACGACAAGGCGATCGTCTTCGCCTGCGACGGCAACTACATGCCTTTCGCCTGGCTCGCGGCCTTCCTCATCTCCGCGCTGTCGCCGGGGCGCGATTTCGACATCTGCCTCGCGTCGATGGAGATGCCGGAAATCCCGGCGGGCCTCGAGCCGATCGGCGCCCGCCCCTGCCGCGTCGAGACGGGCGGCGTCTTCGCCGCGCTTTGCCGCGACGCTCGCCGGACGGAGACCGCCTATCTGCGCTACGCCCTGCCCCGCGCCTTCGCGGGGCAGTACCGCCGCCTGCTCTATCTCGACGCGGACACCTTCCCGCAGGCGGGCGATTTCTCGGCGCTCCTCGACATCGACCTCCGCGGCCACGCGCTCGGCGCCGTCCGCGACAATTCGCAGTGGCGCACGCCGGGACGGCTGCCCCGCTCCAGCAAGCGGCTGGGCCTGCCGCGCGCGCCCTATTTCAACAGCGGCGTGCTTCTGATCGATACCGCCGCCTATGAGGAGCAGAAGGTGCTGGACCGCTGCCTCGAACTCGGCGCGAGCCATCCGCCGGAGCAGATCGGTCTCGACCAGGACCTGATCAACGCCACTCTGCGCGGCGACTGGGCGGAACTCTCGCCGCTCTGGAACTGGCAGTACACCTGGGCCACGCGGCTGCTGGAGGGGATGGTCGGGGCCAATGTCGTGCATTTCATCGGCCACAAGAAGCCCTGGAAACACGATGGCGGCGAGTTGCCTCCGCGGTTCCGCCGCGCCTATCGCGCCTTTCTCGCGACGCATTTCCCCGATTTCCCCGCGATCGGCCCCGATGGCACGCCGCCGCACGCCAACCCCGGCTTTCTCTACAAGCTCTACCTCAAGCACCTCCTCAGCACCCGGCCGATGATCTCCTACCTCTCGCGCTTCCCCGACGATCTCACGGTGCGCGACCCGGAGTGACCCCGCTCCCGCCCATGGCCACGCGTCTCGACAAGGACGGCGGCGGGGGCTAGCACCGGGAACCCACGACGAGGCGCACGACGCGGGAGGCGGAGATGGCGCAGGCGCGCGCATGGCAGAGGATGTTGTCGGGGCGCAGGCTCGACCTGCTCGACCCCTCGCCGCTTGACATCGAGATCGAGGACATCGCTCATGGCCTCGCCTTCGTCGCGCGCTGGAACGGGCAGACGATCGGCGACTTCCCCTATTCGGTGGCCGAGCATTCGCTGCTGGTCGAGGAGATCTACGGGCAGCTAGACCCGAGGCCCCAGGCGCGCTGGCGGCTCGCGGCGCTGCTCCACGACGCGCCGGAATACGTGATCGGGGACATGATCTCGCCGGTGAAGGCGGCGGTCGGCGGCGGCTACGCCGCGCTCGACAAGCGGCTCGCGCAGGCGGTGCATGTCCGCTTCGGCCTGCCCCCGGTCCTGCCGCCTTCGATCAAGGCGCGGATCAAGCGGGCGGACCGGATCTCCGCCTGGATCGAGGCGGTGCGGCTTGCCGGGTTCACGGTGAGCGAGGCCGACCGGTATTTCGGCGACGCCCGGGCGGCCGGGCTCGAAGGCCATGCGCTGACGCCCCGTCCGCCGGCGGAGGTCAAGCAGGCGTTCATCGCGCGGTTCCGCGACCTCATGGCGCGGTGCGAGACCGTCTGAACGTCGCGGGCGGCGCTCCGTTGGGCGCAGCGGCTGCCGGATCGAGGCCAGGTAGGGGGCCAAGCGGGGCCGGGAACGACAAATGGCCGGGTTTTGGCTTGACGCCCGCGGCCCGCTCACCCACCTAGTTCGGCAACCGGACGCAGCCCGCGCGCGTCGCATGAGGATAGTCGCAATGGATCTCACACCCCCCAAGCAGCCCCCTTCGGACCTCGTCAAGGACGGGAACGAAGCCAGCTTCATGGCCGATGTGATCGAAGCGTCGATGGAAGTCCCGGTCATCGTCGATTTCTGGGCGCCCTGGTGCGGCCCCTGCAAGACGCTCGGCCCCGCGCTCGAACAGGCGGTGGCGGCGGCGAAGGGCAAGATCCGCATGGTCAAGGTCGATGTCGACCAGAACCAGCGGCTCGCCGCCCAGCTCAGGGTGCAGTCGATCCCCGCCGTCTTCGCCTTCTACCGCGGCCAGCCGGTGGACGCCTTCATGGGCGCGCAGTCGCCGGCGCAGATCAAGGCCTTCCTCGACCGGCTCATCGCAGAATCCGGCGGCAATGCCGGGCTCGAGGACGCGCTGGCGATGGCCGAGGAGATGCTTGAAGAGGGCGCGGTCGCGGATGCCGCGCAGACCTTCTCGGCGATCCTCGTCGAGGATGAGGGCAACCCCGCCGCGCTCGGCGGGCTCGCGCGTGCGCATCTCGCGCTCGGCGAGATCGACAAGGCGAAGGCGATCCTCGGCCTCGCGCCGAAGGAAAAGCTCAACGACCCCGCGATCCTCGCCGCCCGCGCCCAGATCGAACTGGCCGGAAGCGGCGCCGACGCGGGCGAGGCCGCCGAGCTCGCCGCCGAGGTCGAGCGCGATCCCGCGAACCACCAGGCGCGGTTCGATCTCGCCGACGCGCTCTATGCCAAGGGCGACGCGGAAGGCGCGATTTCCCAGCTGCTCGAGCTTTTCCGCCGCGATCGCGAGTGGAACGAGGGCGCGGCGAAGGCCCGGCTCTTCACGCTCTTCGACAGCCTCGGCCCCAAGGACCCCGCGGTGCTGAAGGGCCGGCGCAGTCTCTCGTCGATGATCTTCGCCTGACGGCTCCGGGGAGGCGCGGCATGGCGAAGGCGATATTCACCCTGGCTGATCTACCGGACTGCATCCCGGTCTTTCCGCTGCCGGGCGCCCTGCTGCTGCCCCGCGCGCGGCTGCCGCTCAACATCTTCGAGCCACGCTATCTCGCGATGCTCGAGGACACGCTCAAGACGCCGCACCGGCTCATCGGCATGGTACAGCCGGTGCCGGTGCCCGGTGGACGGCCGGGCGCCGATACGGTCCGGCTGCACCAGATCGGTTGCGCCGGCCGCGTCACCGCGCTGCAGGAGACCGAGGACGGACGCTACCTGATCACGCTCTCGGGCGTCTGCCGGTTCCGGATGGGCGATCAGCGCGAGGGGTTCACACCCTATCTCCGGGCCGAGGTGGACTGGTCCGATTTCGAACGCGACCTTGCCCGGGTGGAGCGCGATCCCGGCTTCGACCGCGACGCCTTTCTCGAGGTGCTGGCCCGGTTCTTCGCCGCCGCCCAGCTCAATTCCGACTGGGACAGCCTGAAGGAAGCGGAACCGGAGCTGCTCATCAATTCGCTCTCGATCCTCTGCCCCTTCGATCCCGAGGAGAAACAGGCGCTGCTCGAAGCGCCGACGCTCGAGACGCGGCGCGAGACGCTGGTGACGCTGATGGAATTCGCTCTCAGGAGCGGTGGCGACGAGGGACAGATCCAGTGACCGACACGCCCGACGACCACCCCGGCCCCGAGATTCCGGGCCCGGAACGTCCCGGCCCGGAACTCCCTCGCTCCGATGCCACCGATGCGGCGACCACCGATCCGATGACCAGCGATGCCGAAGCCGCCGCGCCGCCGATCGACAGGCGGATGCTCGAATATCTGGTCTGCCCCGTCACCCGTGGATCGCTGGTCTATGATCCCGCGCGGCGGGAACTGATCTCGCGCGGGGCGCATCTCGCCTTCCCGATCCACGGCGGCATTCCGGTCATGCTCATCGACGAGGCACGCCGCCTCGACGATTGAAACTGGGCGGGCTGAGGCCGCCCTGCGCGGGCCGTCCGGTCAACCGGAATCTCGGCGCGGCTAACCCCGGATCGCCCGCAGCATCCGCTCGACATTCGCAGGGTCCGCGTCCGGCGTGATCCCGTGGCCGAGGTTGAAGACATGCGGGCCGCCGCCGAAGGCCGCGACACAGGCGCGGGTCGCCGCGTCGAGCGCGGCGCCGCCGGTCACGAGCAGCAGCGGATCGAGATTGCCCTGCAGGCAGACGCCTGGCATCGCACGCCGCGCCCAGGCCGGATCGACGCTGGTGTCGAGCGCGATCGCCCGGACGCCCGTCGCCTCGGCGAAGCTCTGGTAGCCGCCACCCGCGCCGCGCGGGAAGCCGATCACCGGCACTTCGGGGGCCACCGCCCGCAACGCCGCGACGATCCGTCGGGCGGGCCCGATGCAATAGGCCTCGAATTCCGCCCCCGGCAGCGCGCCCGCCCAGCTGTCGAAAAGCTTCACGACTTCGGCGCCCGCCTCGATCTGGCGCGTCAGATAGGCGATCGTCGCCTCGGTGATCCGCTCGATGAGCGCGTCGAACACCGCGCGGTCGGAATAGATGAGCCGCCGCGCCGGCGCCTGGTCCGGCGTGCCGCGGCCCGCGACCATATAGGTCGCCACCGTCCAGGGCGCGCCGGCGAAACCGATCAGCGCCGTCTCCGCGGGCAATTCGGCGCGAAGCCTTCGCACGGTCTCGTAGACCGGCGCCAGCGTCTCGTGGATCGCATCCGCCGGGCCGAGGCGTGCGAGATCCTCCGCGCCCGTCACCGTCGAGAGCCGCGGCCCCTCGCCCTCCACGAAGCGGAGGTCGGCTCCGAGCGCCTGCGGCACCAGCAGGATGTCCGCGAAGAGGATCGCAGCGTCGAAACCATAACGCCGGATCGGTTGCAGCGTGACCTGGGTCGCGAGGTCGGGATCGTAGCAAAGATCGAGAAAACTTCCCGCCTTCGCACGCGTCGCGCGGTATTCCGGCAGATAGCGCCCGGCCTGGCGCATCATCCAGACCGGCGGAACCGCCAGCGTTTCGCCCGCGAGAGCTCGCATCAGCCGTTTCTCCGCCGTTCGCATCGCATCCCCCGCTGGCCGGTTTTTCATTGTCCCGCGGCGACCTAGCGGATAAAGCGGGCGGTGAAAAGCCAGCGGCCGCCAGATCGGGCGCCCACGCCGCGAGCGACCGCCACATTTTCATGACCGATCCCACGATGACCGATCTTTCCCCGAGCGACCCCCCGGACTCCTACCGCCCGCTCCGCATCGGCACCCGCGGGAGCCCGCTGGCACTCGCCCAGGCGCATGAGACCAAGATCCGGCTCATGGCCGCGCATGGCCTGCCGGAAGCGGCCTTCGCCATCGTTCCGATCAAGACGACCGGCGACCGGGTTCAGGATCGCCCGCTGTCGGAACTGGGTGGCAAGGGGCTTTTCACGCGCGAGATCGAGGACGCGCTGCTCGCCGGCGAAATCGACATCGCCGTCCATTCGATGAAGGACATGCCGACCGTCCAGCCGGATGGGCTCGCGATCACCTGCTACCTGCCGCGCGAGGATGTGCGCGACGCCTTCATCGCGCTTGGCGGGCTCGGGACCGGGAACCTCGCCGATCTCGAACCGGGATCGGTCGTCGGCACCTCCTCGCTCAGGCGTCGCGCGCAGCTCTGCCACCGGCGGCCGGATCTCGAAGTGGTGGAGTTCCGCGGCAATGTGCAGACGCGGCTCCGGAAGCTCTCGGAGGGCGTCGCGCAGGCGACCTTCCTCGCGATGGCCGGGCTGCGCCGGCTCGGCCTCCGCGACGTGGCGCGCGCGCCGATCCCGGTGGAGGAGATGCTGCCCGCGATCGCCCAGGGCGCGATCGGGGTGGAGCAGCGGCTCGGCGATGCGCGGGTCACGGCGATGCTCGCCCGGATCAATGATGCCGACACGGCGCACCGGCTCCGGGCGGAGCGGGCACTGCTCGCGGGGCTCGACGGCTCCTGCCAGACGCCGATCGCGGGGCTGGCGACGCTTTCCAGCGGCACGCTGCGGCTCCGGGGCGAGATCCTGCGGCCGGACGGGTCGGAATGCCTGACCGGGGAGGTAAGCGGCGGCGTGGCCGAGGCGGAGGCGCTCGGCACCGCGCTCGCCGCCGACCTCAGGGGCCGCGCGGGCGAGGGGTTCTTCGACGCCTGAACTGGCCGTCAGGCCTGTTCGTCAGGTCGAGCCGAAGATCGCGTCCGAATGGCGCGCGAGATAGAGCCGGAGCCAGGGCGTGAAGCGTTCCGGGGCCTCGGCGATCTCCCCACGCAGTTCCGGCACGCTCAGCCAGCGCCAGTCCATCACCTCGTCGGGGTCCGGCCGGATCGCGAGCCCGCGCCGCCAGTCGCCGGTGAAGAGGCGGACCCTCTCGTGCTCGACCATCCCGCCGCCGACATCGGCGCGGTACTCGACCTCGCCGCGCGGGCGGAGCGCGATCCCGGTCACGCCAAGCTCCTCGCCGAGCCGCCGCGCCGCGCAATCGTCCGGCGCCTCGCCCCAGCGCGGATGGGTGCAGCAGGCATTCGCCCAGAGCCCCGGCGTATGGTATTTGCCGAGCGCGCGTCGCTGGATCAGGAAACGGTCGCCGTCGAGGAGAAACACCGAGACCGCCGGATGCCGCAGGCCGCGTCGATGCACGTCCAGCTTGTCGAGCGGGACCAGATCTCCATCGACCCATGCGGGAATCAACTGCGTCATGGCGCCTTTTCCGCCGCCGCGCGGGCGGGGTCAACCAACGCTCGAAGGCACGCGGGCGATGGCGTGGCTAGTGTGGTCTTGTCGAGTGTTGCTGGCAGTCCCTACGGGAGTCGAACCCGTCTTTCCAGATTGAGAATCTGATGTCCTAACCGATAGACGAAGGGACCGTCCTTAGTGCGCGGCCACCGCGGTGAAGCGGCGGATGGCAGTCCCTACGGGAGTCGAACCCGTCTTTTCAGATTGAAAATCTGACGTCCTAACCGATAGACGAAGGGACCAGCGGGGGGCTATGTAGCGACGGCCCAGCCGGGGATCAAGCATATTCTGAAGCTTCGATCCCGAAAGTTCCGCGCAGGCTCAGACCGGCGCGGCATCCTCGACATGGAGCTTCGCCCGCGTGCTTCCGGCCCAGTCGTCGCGCTCCAGCCGACCGGCGAAATGCATCCGGGTCCCAACCGAGCGTTCCATGAGCTCGCCGAGCGGCGAGGCGAAGGCGCGGAAGAGCATCGCGTCGAGCCGGCCGGCGCCGTCCCCGAGGCGGAGCGCCAGATGGCCGTCACCGACCCGGCGGACGCCTGCGATGAGCGTTTCGGCGAGCACGATCCGGGGCGCCGGGCTTCCCGCGCCGTAGGGGCCAGCGGCGGCGATCAGTGTCGCGAGCTCCGGCGTGGCGCCGGAGACGCCGATCATGCCCTCCACCGTCAGGTCGCGCGGCTCGCCACCCTCCACACCGCCCAGGGAGATGAGTTCGCCCAGCCGCTCCATGGCGGGTTCGAGCTGAGCGCGCGAAAGGCTCAGCCCGGCTGCCATGCGATGTCCGCCGCCCTTCTCGATCAGGCGCTCGCGCATCAGCCGTGCGACGGCCGCCCCGAGGTCCACGCCTGCGACCGAGCGCGCCGATCCCTTGCCGGCATCGCCGTCGAAGCCGATCACGACCGAGGGACGGCCATGCGCCTCCTTCAGCCGCGCGGCGACGATGCCGACCACCCCGGGGTGCCAGCCCTCGCCCGCCGCCCAGACCAGGGGTGCTTTTCCCCCCGGATCCGCCTCCCCCCCGGTCTCAACCCCGGCCTCAACCCGGGCTTCAATCCGGGCCTCGACCTGCGCTTCGGCGGCGGCAAGCACCGCCGCCTCGATCTCCCGGCGCTCGCCGTTCAACCGGTGCAGCCGCTCCGCCAGCGCCGTCGCCTCGTCCGCGTCGCGTGTCGCGAGCAGCCGGGCGCCGAGATCCGCCGCGCCGATCCGTCCGCCGGCGTTCACCTGCGGACCGAGCACGAAGCCGAGCGTATAGGGCGTCGGCGCCCCGTTCGCCCCCGCGACGCGCGACAGCGCCTCGATCCCCGGGCGCCCGCGCTGCGCCATCACGCGCAGCCCCTGCCGCACGAAGGCGCGGTTGAGCCCGGTCAGCGGCGCCACATCGGCGACGGTGGCGAGGGCGACGAGATCGAGGAGCCCCATCAGATCCGGCCCGGCCATGCCTTCTGCCCTGAGCAGCCGGTTCGCGGCCACGAGCAGCATGAAGACCACGCCCGCCGCGCAGAGATAGCCGAGCCCCGAGGTCTCGTCCTGGCGGTTCGGGTTCACGACGGCGAGCGCGTCGGGTAGCGTCTCGCCCGCGAGATGGTGGTCCACCACGACCACGTCGCAGCCCGCGGCCGCGATCGGCTCGAAGCTCAGCGTGCCGCAGTCGACGCAGATGATCAGATCGTGCTCCGCGCCGAGCGCGCGCATCGCGGGGACGTTCGGGCCATAGCCCTCGTCGATCCGGTCGGGGATGTAGAGGCTCGCCCCGATCCCGAGCCCCCGGAGCCAGTCGATGATGAGCGCCGCCGAGGCGCCGCCGTCCACGTCGTAATCCGCGAAGACCGCGATCCGCTCGCGCCGCCTGACGGCCGCGCAGAGCCGCTCGGCGGCCCGGTCCATGTCGCGCAGCCGCGAGGGGTCGGGCATGAGGTCACGCAGCGAGGGCGCGAGATAGGCCGCCGCCTCGGCGGGCTGGACTCCCCTGCGCGCGAGGACGGCGGCGACGATCGCGGGCGTCCCCGCGGCCTGGGCGATCGCCCGGGCGAGCCGGTCCTCCTCAGCTCCGGGCCCGACCCAGCGCCGTCCCGTCGCGGAGGCGGTCACGCCGAGGAAGGCGGTTCCGGGATTCTCGAAGCCGCGGACGTGGTTCATCGCGGCTCACTCCCATCCGTGTCTCGCGGGAGTGGCGGCGGCGGTGGCGCATCCGGGGGCGCCGACGGGGGCGCCTCGGACGGTGGCGAGGCGCGGCCCGGCATCCCGTCATTCCAGGTCCGCCCCACCGGGACCCGCGGCTCAGGCGCGCCCTCCCAGGTGGCATCCATCGGTTCGAGCTTCGGGCGCTCCGTCATCCCGTCATGCCAGGGCTGGCTCGTCGGCGGCCGCCTCGGTTGCCCGTCGCGCATCAGCAGCGTCCTGAGCTGGCGCCCCGCCCGGTAGAGGCCGAAGCCCGCGGCGACGAGCCAGACGATCATGAAGATCATCGGCGCGACATCCCCCGCCATCGCCGCCCCGCCCAGCGCCAGCACGACGAGCAGCATGCCGCCCCCCCAGAAGATCATCCACACGACGAGGAAGCCGATGGAAGTCTTCTCCTTCCGGGAGAGCGGTCGCGTCATCAGTTGTTGCGCTGGCGATAGAGCAGGCGCCGCGCCGATCCGGTCTTGGAGCGCATGAGGATGGTCTCGGTCTCCATCCACTCGCCGTCGCGCCGCGCGCCGTGGACCAGCGAGCCGTCGGTCACGCCGGTCGCCGCGAAGATGACATCCTGCGTCACCATCTCGTCGCGGTTGTAGACCTTGTCGAGATCGGTGATGCCGGCGGTCTTCGCGCGGCCCTTCTCGTCGTCGTTGCGGAACAGGAGCTTGCCCCACATCTGCCCGCCCATGCATTTGAGCGCAGCCGCCGCGAGCACACCCTCAGGCGCGCCGCCCGAGCCCATGTACATGTCGATGCCGGTCTTGGCGCTTTCGGCGCAGTGGATCACGCCCGCCACGTCGCCGTCGGTGATGAGCCGGATGCGCGCGCCGCTCTCGCGCAACTCGGCGATCATCGCCTCATGGCGCGGACGCTCCAGCACGCAGCACATGACGCCGCCCGCGTCCGTGCCCTTGGCCTTGGCGATCGCCTGGACCCGCTCGGTCGGCGTCATGTCGAGGCTGACCACGTCCTTCGCATAGCCGGGTCCGATCGCGAGCTTTTCCATGTAGACATCCGGCGCATGCAGCATCGAACCGCGCGGACCCATCGCGATCACCGCGAGCGCGTTCGGCATGTCCTTGGCGCAGAGCGTCGTGCCTTCGAGCGGGTCGAGCGCGATATCGACGCCCGGTCCGGTGCCGGTCCCGACCTCCTCGCCGATATAGAGCATCGGAGCCTCGTCGCGCTCACCCTCGCCGATCACCACGACGCCGGCGATGTCGAGCAGGTTCAGCTGCGTACGCATCGCATCGACCGCGGCCTGGTCGGCCGCCTTCTCGTTGCCGCTGCCGATCAGCTTGGCCGAGGCGATCGCCGCGGCCTCCGATACGCGCGCGAGACCCAACGAGAGCATCCGGTCGGCGAAGAGTTGGTCAACGGACATCTGGTACCCTTTCAAGCAGCTGCCTGGGTTGGTTCTAGTGCATTCCTCCTGCCCCGCGAAGCCGTTTCGCCCGGGCGGGGCGCATCAAACGTCCTCGATCCGGATGGCCACCGGCGCCGCGCGGCAGACGTCGAGCGCGGCGATTCGCTCGAGCGCACCGTCGAGCGCCGCGCGCCTGCCGCGATGCGTCACGATCAGGACCGGGGCTTCCTCGCCCGCGTGCTCGTACTGCCGCATCCGGTTGATCGATATGCCCGCCGCGCCAAGCTCGGCCGCGACCTTGGCGAGCACGCCCGGCGCGTCCGTCACCGCGAAGCGCAGGTAATAGGCGGCGGGCGCGCCCTCGTCGGTCCGGTTCGCGGCGGCAAGGCCGCTCGCGGGCTGGCCGAAGGCGGGGATCACGAGGCCGCGCGCCACGTCGATCACATCGCCGAGGATCGCCGAGGAAGTCGCGCCCTCGCCCGCCCCCGGCCCCTGGCAGACCACCTGACCGACGAAATCGCCCTCGACGAGCACGAGATTGGTCACGCCTTCGAGCTGGCCGATCGAGGATTGCGCCGGCACGAGACAGGGCTGCATCCGCGCCTCGAGTCCGTCCGCGTTCGCCTGGGCCACGCCGAGGAGCTTGATCCGGTAGCCCATGTCCGCCGCGTGCTCGATATCCGTGAGGCTGACGCGCTCGATCCCCTCGATCGCCACGGCGTCGAAATCGACCCGCGTCCCGAAGGCGATCGAGACGAGAAGCGCGAGCTTCTGCGCCGCGTCGATCCCGCCCACGTCGAAGCTCGGATCAGCCTCGGCGTAGCCGAGCCGCTGCGCCTCCGCCAGCACCGCCTCATAGGAGGCGCCGGTCTCCTCCATCTGGGTCAGGATGTAGTTGCAGGTGCCGTTCATGACGCCCATGACGCGGTGGATGCGGTTCCCCGCCAGCCCCTCGGTCAGCGCCTTGACGATCGGTATGCCGCCCGCCACCGCCGCCTCGAAGCGGAGCGCGACGCCCGCCTCCTCGGCGGTCTCGGCGAGCATCTGCCCGTGGCGCGCCATCATCGCCTTGTTCGCGGTGACGACATGCTTGCCGGACTGGAGCGCCGCGAGCACCGTGGCCTTGGCCGGCCCGTCCTCGCCGCCCATCACCTCGACCACGAGATCGACATCCTCGCGCCGGGCGAGCGCGACGGGATCGTCTTCCCAGTCATAGCCGGAGACATCGACGCCGCGATCGCGGGAGCGCGACCGCGCGCTGATCGCGGCGATCTCGATCGGCCGTCCGGCGCGCGCGGTGATCAGCCCGGCATTGCCCTGGAGCAGCTTGACGACGCCCGCGCCAACCGTGCCGAGGCCTGCGATGGCGACGCGAAGGGGTTTGTTCATGGCGGTCTCCGAAGTCCCGGACGTGGCGCCCCCTCGTAGTGGAGCGACGGCGGCATCGCAATCGCGAAGTCGCCGCGCCCCTCCCGACTGCCCCTCAATAGACCTCGGGCACCCAGCGCTGGTCCTCCTTCGGCGGCCGGACATAGCCCTCATCCGATGGCCGCGGCGACAGCTTCACCTCGCGCCGGGGGATCTCCTCGTAGGGGACCCGGGTCAGAAGATGGCTGATGCAGTTGAGGCGCGCCCGCTTCTTCACATTGGCATCCACCACATGCCACGGCGAGAGCTCGGTATCGGTATGGCGCAGCATCTCGTCCTTGGCGCGCGAATACTCGACCCACTTGTCCCGCGATTTCAGGTCCATCGGCGAGAGCTTCCAGCGCTTGATCGGATTCTCGATGCGCTGCTGGAACCGCTTCTCCTGCTCCTCGTCGGAGACCGAGAACCAGTACTTGACGAGGATGATCCCCGAATTGATCAGCATCTCCTCGAAGAGCGGGCAGGCGCGGAGGAACTCGCGGTATTCCTCCTCGGTGCAGAAGCCCATGACCCGCTCGACCCCGGCCCGGTTGTACCAGGAGCGGTCGAAGAGCACGATCTCGCCCTCAGCCGGCAGATGCGGGACGTAACGCTGGAAGTACCACTGCCCGCGCTCCCTGTCGGTCGGGGTGCCGAGCGCCACGACGCGGCAGACCCGCGGGTTGAGGCTCTCGCTGATCCGCTTGATGACCCCGCCCTTGCCGGCGGCGTCGCGGCCCTCGAAGAGCACGACGACGCGGAGGCCCTGCTCCTTCACCCAGTCCTGCAGCTTGATGAGCTCGAACTGCAGCCGAACCAGCTCCTCGATGTACTTGTAGGGCTTCCCGCGCGGCGGCTTCTCCTTCGGCTTCGGCCCGCGCTTCCAGACGATCTCGCGGTCGCTGTGTTCATGCGCGTTGGTCCGCAGTTCGGCCTCGCGCGCGTCATCCTTCGCCTTCGACTTCCTGGCCATGACCCGTCCTTCCCCCTGATCGCGATCCTCGCAACGGGCGGCGAGGCGCGGTCACGGAGCGTGGGCTCTTGACCCGCCGGGGGCAAGAGCCGGGCGCGACCTCAGCGGGAAGTGACTGGAAACTGCACGAAAAAGCGTCATTCACGACGCCCTCGTGCCAGAAATCCCGTTCAGGGCTCCCAGAAACCCCATCCGTCAGGAACGAAGCCGCGGGCGAGCGCGATCTTCGTCGTCCGTTCCTCATGCGTCCAGATCGCCTCGGCCGAGAAGGGGATGTCGAGCACCGAGGCATCGACCCGCCCGCCCTCGTCGGTCGCGCTGGCGAGATAGCCGAAACTCTCCAGCGCCTTGACGAAGGCCTCGGTATCCGCCTCCTCCGTCTCCGGCATGAATTCGAGATCGAGCGTGATCACGCTCTCCGCGGTCAGTTCCGTATCGGCGAGAAGCTCGGCCACCGTCATCTCGGTGTCGGCGCGCTGCTCCTCGAAGTCCCATTCTTCCTCGGTCACGCGGCCACTTCCTCGGCATGGTACTTGTCGAGCAGGGTTTGCGCGTTCTGCATGACGCGCTTCACCCCGCGCGCGGCCTGGCGGATGCGCTGCTCGTTCTCCACGAGGCCGAGCCGGACGTAGCCCTCGCCGTATTCGCCGAAGCCGATGCCGGGTGCCACGGCGACCTCGGCCTCCTTCAGAAGAATTTTCGAGAAGCCCATCGACCCGATCGACCGGAACGGCTCCGGCACCGGCGCCCAGGCGAACATCGTCGCCGGCGGCGAGGGGATGGTCCAACCCGACCGGCCCATCGTCTCGACGAGCACGTCGCGGCGCTGCCTGTAGGTCTCGCGGATCTCGGCGACGCAGTCCTGCGGCCCGTTCAGCGCGGCGGCCGCGGCGACCTGCACCGGGGTGAAGGCGCCATAGTCGAGATAGCTCTTGATCCGCGTCAGCGCGTCGACGAGCCGCGGGTTCCCCACCGCGAAACCCATCCGCCAGCCGGGCATCGAATAGGTCTTGGAGAGCGAGGTGAATTCGACGGCCACGTCCTTCGCACCCTCGACCTGCAGGATCGAAGGCGGCGGATTGCCGTCGAAATAGATCTCGGCATAGGCGAGATCGGACAGCACCCAGAGATGGTTCTTCTTCGCGAACGCGATCAGCTCGCCATAGAAGTCGAGGTCGCAGACCTGCGCCGTCGGGTTCGACGGGAAGGAAACGACGAGCGCGACCGGTTTCGGCACCGAATGCATCACCGCCCGGTCGAGGGCGCGCAGGTATTCCTCGGGATCGAACACCCCGTCATGCAGCGCCGGCACATGGCGAAGCGTGCCGCCCGCGATCATGAAACCGTAGGGATGGATCGGATAGCTCGGGTTCGGGACGAGCATCACGTCGCCCGGCCCGGTGATCGCCATCGCGAGATTGGCAAGGCCCTCCTTCGAGCCGAGCGTGGCGATCACCTCGCGCTCGGGATCGAGCTTCACGCCGAAGCGGCGCTCGTAATAGCCCGCCTGCGCGCGTCGCAGGCCGGGAATGCCCTTCGACGCCGAATAGCGGTGCGTGCGCGAACGCCGCACCGTCTCGACCAGCTTCTCGACGATATGCGCGGGCGTATCCATGTCCGGATTGCCCATGCCAAAATCGATGATGTCCATCCCATCGGCGCGGTACTTTGCCTTGAGACGGTTCACCTCGGCGAAGACATAGGGCGGAAGGCGCTTGATTCGGTAGAATTCTTCGGACATGGCGTGAGCTCCGAGGGCGGCCGGTCGCGCTTGTTATACCCCTCACCGGCGGCTCGCAACAGCCTTGGCCGGCGCGCGGCCAAGGCATCCGGGCATTCCGCGCCGTTCCGGCCGGGCGCCGCGGTCCGACCCGTCAGACATCCCCCGCGTAGCAGGTGACGGTGCCGCCCACGGTATCGGCGGTGATCCGCGACGGAAGCTCGATCCGGGCGAGCAGGGCCTCGGAGAGTTCCGTTCCCGGGAAACGGTCGGTGTAGAGCTTGACCCAGCCGCGCGACGGGTTGCCATAGGGCGAGACCTGCGCGTTCGGGCGGAACGGCGGCGTTCCGGGGCTCGGGTTGCGGTCGCCCTTCGCATAGACATCGACGAGCGCGTTGTCGTCCGCGGCCCGCACGAGGAAGGACACCGCGTCGTGCAGGCTCTTGCCATCCACCTCGGTCGCGTAGAGATCGACGCCCTGCGACAGGCCGATCTCGGCCGAGTAGACCATGAGGGCGACATTGCGGCTGGAGTTCTCCAGCGCCTTCACGCCCCGGTCGGTCTCGAGCGGGAAGCTGCCGTCCGGACGCATGTCGCGGAGCTGGCGCATGAAGCCCTGGTCGATCCCCTTCTGGAACCGCGCCCGGTCGCCCGACATCGCGCCCCAGAGCATGTCGTTCGCGCCCCGGAACGTACCGCCGTTGTTCTCGCCCGGATGGGTGTCGGTATATTCGGAGGCGCGTTGAAGCCAGCCGTCGATCAGCGCCCTGTCCTCCGCCGTCGCGACCGCGGTCTGGCGCAGGATCTGCCAGGCGGGCAGAACCGATCCAAGACCCTCGATCACCGCGCTCGCGGCGGCGTTGCTCTGGACCGGCGGCACCCAGGAATTGCGCTCGGCATGGGCGCGCAGCGCGTCTATGTCGGCGCGAGCCCGGCCCATGTCCTGCGTGAGCAGCACGCGATAGGCGCTGGTGTTGAACGCGCGGCCGAAATCGCGCGGCGCCCGGGTGTATTCCGGTTTCGGCGACGGCGGGAAGGCGTTGAGCGAGGGGTTGAGCAGCGGCTGCCAGTCGGTGAGATCGCGCTCGCGCGGGCAAACGCCAACCCCCATCATCTGGCCCGTGCTGCCATTGTTGCGATGCAACTCGTCGCTCCGCCGGGCGACCGGGAACAACGCCTCCGCGCCGGTGACCGCCCCGGACTGATTGAAAGACCCCTCACTGCTCGGCGAGACCGCGCATCCGGCGAGGACGAGAGCCGCCCCGGCGGCCAGGATTCCATTCCAGCGTCGCATTCTTCCGCTCCCTCGGTCGTTCGGCTCCGTCATTCGCCCCTGATAAAGACGCCGGGCCGGTTTTGGAACCCGTCGCTCCGGCGCATGGTTGCTTCCGGCCGCCTTCCGCTCCTGCTCGGTTGTGTCCGCCGCCGGGGCCGATATGATGGCGCCCGGGCGCGATGCCCGGGTATCGCTCATGCATCGCCCACGTATCGGTCACTGGTCGGAGACGGCTCGAACATCATGGCCATAGGTGTCTTCGACAGCGGACTCGGGGGGCTCACCGTTCTCCAGGCGGCGCGAAACGCGCTACCGGATCAGGATTTCGTCTATCTCGGCGACAATGCCAGCGCGCCTTATGGGCCTCGCCCGCCAGTGGAAATCTACGATCTCACCATCGCGGGCGTGACTCGGCTGTTTCGCGAGGGCTGCGGGCTCGTGATCCTCGCCTGCAACACCGCCTCGGCCGTCGCGCTCCACGATCTGCAGGTGAACTGGCTCAACCCGGAGGCGCACCGCGTGCTCGGCGTCTTCGTGCCGGTGATCGAGCATCTGACCCGGCGCGACTGGGGCGACAACACGCCGCCCACCCATACCGGGCTTCGCGATGTCGCGCTCTTCGCCACGGCGGCGACGGTGCAGAGCGGTGCCTTCCCGCGCGAGCTGAAATTTCGCGCCCGCGACGTGACGGTGGTGCCGCGCGCCTGCGTCGGCCTCGTCGAAGCCATCGAGGCGGGCGACCTCGCCGCCGCGGCCGCCGTCGCCCGCGACCATGTCGAGGCGCTGCTCCAGCACCTGCCGCGGCCGCAATCGGCGGTGCTCGGCTGCACCCACTATCCGCTGGTCGAGGAGGCCTTCCACGCCGCCCTGCCCGCATCGACCACGCTCGTCTCGCAGCCGGCGCTGATCGCCGCGAGCCTCGCGGATTACCTCAAGCGCCACCGCCGTTTCGCGGGAGGAACCGGCGCCGTCACCTATCTCACCACCGGCGACCCGGCGGCCGTCGGCTCCCGCGCGCGCGTCTTCACCGGCACGGAACTGCCGTTCCGCCGGGCGTGATGCCTCCGGCCGATCGTCCGCGAAACGGACCGGCTGATTGATCGCAGGGGCGCTTTGTTCTAATCCCGATTGAAACCGTCCTCACGGGAGCGTCATGACCAGGACCTTCAACGTCGCCATTCTGGGTGCCAGCGGCTATACCGGCGCGGAGCTCGTCCGGCTGATCGCGACCCATCCCTCGATCCGGATCGCCGCGCTCACCGCCGATCGCAAGGCCGGCCAGAGCATGGGCGAGGTCTTCCCGCACCTGCGCCATCTCGACCTGCCCGTTCTGACGACGATCGACGCGGTGGATTTCTCCGGCATCGATCTCGCCTTCTGCGCGCTGCCGCATGCGACGAGCCAGGAAGTGATCGCGAAACTGCCGCGAACGCTCAAGGTCGTCGATCTCTCGGCGGATTTCCGGCTCCGCGATCCGGCGGTCTATGCGAAATGGTACGGGCACGAGCATCTCGCGCTCGACCTGCAGGCGGAAGCCGTCTACGGGCTGACCGAGTTCTACCGCGACGAGATCAAGGGCGCCCGGCTGGTCGCGGGCACCGGCTGCAACGCCGCGACCGGGATCTATGCGATCCTGCCGCTGCTGCGCGCGGGCGTCATCGATCCCGAGATGATCATCATCGACCTCGCGACCGGCGTCTCCGGGGCCGGCCGCTCGCCCAAGGAGGGCTCGCTCCATTCGGAGGTCTCCGAAGGCTTCCACGCCTACAACGTCGCCAAGCATCGCCACCTCGCCGAATTCGACCAGGAATTCACCAGAGCCGCCGGGCGCGAGGTCCAGGTGACCTTCACGCCGCACCTCCTGCCGCAGAACCGCGGCATCCTCGCCACGGTCTATGTGCGCGGCGAGGCCGAGGCGGTACACAAGGCGCTCGCCGACGCCTACGCGGACGAGCCGTTCATGGTCGTGCTGCCGCTCGGCGAGGCGCCGGCGACGCGGCATGTCCGGGGCTCGAACTTCGTCCATCTCGGCGTGATCGCCGACCGGCGGCCGGGCTGGGTCATGGTCTTCTCGACGCTCGACAACCTGACCAAGGGCTCCTCGGGGCAGGCGCTGCAGAACGCCAACCTGATGCTCGGCCTTCCCGAGACGGCGGGCCTCATGGCCGCCCCGCTCTTCCCGTGAGGCAGCGGCGCGTGTGAGGAAACGGCGGAAAGTCTGGGAATCCTGCGTCACGCTCTGGAACACGATGAACCGGTTCCAGAACAACGACGGGGCGGCGATGGCCGGCTACATCGCCTTCTCGGGGCTTCTGTCGATCTTTCCCTTCCTCATCTTCGCCGCGACCCTGACCGGTATCCTCGTCGGCGAGAGCCGGTCCGAGGGCATCATCGACGCGCTGTTCCAGATCGCGCCGGAGCACGTCGCGCTGACGCTGGAGCCGGTGGTGGAGGAAGTGCTCAACAAGCAGAGCAGCGAGGTGCTGACCCTCTCGGCGCTCTTCGCGGTCTGGGTCGCCTCGAACGCGGTCGAGGCCTTCCGGATCGCCTTCGACCGCGCCTATGGCATCATCGACCCGCGGCATTTCGTCATGAACCGGGCGATGGCGATCGGCATCGTGCTGCTCGGCGCGGTGGTCGCGGCGCTCCTCGGGGTCTCGATCCTCCTGAGCCCGATCATCATGCGCGTGCTGTCGGAGCGGGCGAATATCGCCATTCCCTCCCTCGCCGGCTATGTCACCTACGGGTTCGGGATCATGGTCTTCGTCGGATTCGTCTCGCTGATGCATCGCTGGCTGCCCGGCCGCCGCCACGCGCCCGGGACGCTGATCTGGCCGGGGGTGATCATCTCGGCCCTGATCTGGCTCATCGCGGCGGGGGGATTCACGATCTATCTGAGCTTCACGCCGACCTATACGGTGACCTACGGCACGCTGGCGGGCGTTATCATCACGTTGATGTTCTTCTACCTGACGGGGGCCACCATTATATTCGGGGCGGAACTGAACGCGGAACTGAACAAGCTGGCGCCCATACAACGCCAGCTCGTGACCTGAACCGCCGCGCAAGAGGAAAGCAAGATGGCCGTCGGCCTGAAGAAACGACGCCGGATCCAGCTCATGGCGCTCGGCGGCGCGATGCTCGTGATTGCCACGGGGATCATCGGCTATGCGATGCGCGACGGGATCGAGTTCTTCCGGAGCCCCTCCCAAATCGTCGATGAGCCGCCCGGAGCGGGCGAGCGGTTCCGCCTCGGCGGTCTCGTCGCGGAGGGCTCGGTCGTGCGCGGCACCGATGGCGTGATCACCTTCGACATCACCGACGGCGGCGCGACTCAGGCGGTCGTCTTCGAGGGCATCCCGCCCGACCTCTTCCGCGAGGGCCAGGGCGTCATCGCCTCCGGAGCGATCGAGAACGACACCTTCATCGCGAGCGAGATCCTCGCGAAGCATGACGAGAACTACATGCCGAAGGAGGTCGCGGACGCGCTCAAGGAACAGGGGCTCTACCGCCCGGAGGGTGACGAAGACCCCGGAAGCTAGGGCGATCCCTTCCGAAAGCACCATCGGGAGAGCACCATCGAGCGAGGCAGGACCCGGCCAGTCATGACACCCTCCGACGCGCCCAGGCTGCATGTCGCTCTGTTCAGGAACCTGAACCTCGGCCACAAGGGCAGTCCGACGAAGGACGAGCTCCTGTCCGCCTTCGACGGGGCGCTTCGCGTCCGGAGCTTCCAGACCAACGGCACCGTCATCTTCTCCGCGACCTCCGCCCGGGCGACCTGCGACCAGGCGCTCCACGTACTGCGCGCCCGCGGTTTCGAGCATCCGGTCATGCTCCGTACCATCGAGGAGGTCGCGGAGGCCGTCGCGGCGACACCGGCCGCCGACCCGGCCGAGGGGGTCCACAGGTCGGCGATCTCGTTCTTCGATACCGGTCGTCCCGGTGCCAGGCCTTCCGATGCCAAGCCTTCCGATGCCGGGCCGCCGCCCGATCTGACCCTGCCCCTGCGCGGCGCGAACGGGCTGGTCGAACTGCGCCGGCTGGACCGGGGCAGCGCGAGCACCGTTTGCTGGATGCGCCGCGGGGCGCCGGGCGATGTGACCGGGTTTCTCGAAAGACTGCTCGGCGTGCCGGTGACGACCAGAACCCTCGGCACGCTCCAGCGACTGCTCAAGGCGGCCGCCGAGATGGGCTGAGCCGGTCGGCAAGGCATCCTTAGCGATTTCATGCCAGCTTCCCCGGCGCGGGGGCGGGATTCGCCCCAAGGACGGACCGAGCAGCCCTGGGGCGCTCCACCCGTCCCGGCTCCGATCCAGTGCAAGGGAGCCTCATTCGACCATGGATGCAGTGGAGATGATCGCGCGGGACATCGTCCGGCGCGAAGGCGGGTATGTGAACGACCCCGACGATCCGGGCGGCGCCACGAATTTCGGCGTCACCATCGGTACCCTGCGCGCGCTGAGACGCGAGAGCGGCCAGGGCGCCGATCTCGACGACCTGCGGGCACTGACCGCCGAGGAGGCCGCGGCGATCTACGTGCGCCATTACTACGAGAAGCCGCGGCTCGACCTGCTGCCCGAGCCGCTCCGGCCCAGCGTCTTCGACATGCAGGTCAACGCCGGGGCCAACGCGGTGAAAATCCTGCAGCGGCTGATCACCGCCTTCGGTCTCGCGCTCCGCGACGATGGCGTGGTCGGCCCCGGAACCGCCCGGGCGGCGGCGAAGGCCATGGCGATGGCACCGCGCCATCTCGCCGACGCCTACGGCATCGAACGGCGCAACTACTACTACCGTCTCGGCGATCTCCGGCCCGCGAGCCGGAAATTCGCGCGGGCGAAGAACGGCGGCAAGGGTGGCTGGATCACCCGGGCCGAGGAATTCATCTCCGCGCGCTTCCATTTCACCCGCGCGCAGCATGACGAAAGGGTCAGGTCATGGGGCTGATCGGCACGGTTCTGGGCGCGCGCGAGGTCGCGGGCGCCGTCGGCGAACTCGCCGAGGTCTTCGCCGGCAACCGTGCCGAGCGCGAGGCGGCCGAGGCCGCGATGGGACAGGCGGCGCTCAGCCAGTACGAGGCCGAGTTCCGGGAGGCGCCGCAAGGCTGGTTCGACGGTTTCGTGAATGGGCTAAACCGCCTGCCCCGGCCGCTTCTCGTCGGCGGCACCTTCGGGCTCTTCGGCTATGCGATGATCTCGCCCGAGGAATTCGCGCGGCGCATGGAATCGCTCGCGCTGGTTCCCGAGCCGCTCTGGTGGCTGCTCGGCGCCATCGTCTCATTCTACTTCGGGGCGCGCGAACTGCACTACACCCGCAACCGGCGGAGCACCGCGACCGCGGTCGTCACCGGCGCGACGGCCGTTGCGAAGGAGACCCGGAGGAAGCCGGCGCGACAGGCGATCACCCCGAAGGCGATCACCGCGAAGGCGACGAGGACGCCCCAGCCGGCGCTCGGCGGGCTCTTCGCGCCGCGCAAGACAACGGCGCCGGCACCGGCACCGGCGATCGAGGTCAAGGCCGGCGATCCCAGGTTCAACGCCGCGCTCGAGGAATGGCGCGCGCTCCGGCGCTGAGGCGAGCATCCGCGGGATCCGAGGGGCGCGACTCCGCCGCGCCCCTCACGCGCCCGCGAATTGCCCCCGGCCAGGTTTCGGATCATAGTGCGGCCCGTCTAGCCGGAGCGGAGCCATGATCGTCGAACTGGGCCATTTTTCCCTGATCCTGGCCTTTCTGGTCGCGATCGCGCAGATGATCGTGCCGATGGTCGGCGCCCACAAGGGCTGGACCGACTGGACGCGGACCGCGGTCCCGGCGGCGACGCTGCAGTTCCTCCTGACCGCCTTCGCCTTCGCCGCGCTCATGCACGCCTTCGTGGTCTCGGATTTCTCCGTCCGCCTCGTCGCGCAGAACTCGAATTCGATGAAGCCGATGCTCTACAAGATCGCCGGCACCTGGGGCAATCACGAGGGGTCGATGATGCTCTGGATGCTGATCCTGACGCTCTTCGGCGCGATGGTCGCCTGGGGCGGTGCGAACCTGCCGCCGACGCTCAAGGCCCGCGTGCTCTCGGTGCAGGCCTCGGTCGCGGTCGCCTTCTTCGCCTTCATCCTCTGGACCTCGAACCCGTTCATCCGGCTGCCGAACCCGCCGATCGACGGCAACGACCTCAATCCACTGCTGCAGGACCCGGGCCTCGCCTTCCATCCGCCGTTTCTCTACCTCGGCTATGTCGGGCTCTCGATGGCCTATTCCTTCGCCATCGCGGCGCTGATCGAGGGGCGGGTGGACGCCGCCTGGGCGCGCTGGGTGCGGCCCTGGACGCTGCTCGCCTGGGTGTTCCTCACCATCGGCATCGCCTTCGGCTCGATCTGGGCCTATTACGAGCTCGGCTGGGGTGGCTGGTGGTTCTGGGACCCGGTCGAGAACGTCTCCTTCATGCCCTGGCTCATCTCCTGCGCGCTCTTGCATTCGGCGATCGTGGTCGAGAAGCGCGACACGCTGAAAAGCTGGACGATCCTGCTCGCGATCCTCGCCTTTTCCTTCTCGATGGTCGGCGCCTTCATCGTGCGTTCCGGCGTTCTCACCTCGGTCCATGCCTTCGCCAACGATCCGGACCGCGGTGTGTTCCTGCTCCTGATCCTCGGCGCCTTCACCGGCGGTTCGCTGATGCTCTATGCGATGCGCGCGGCGGAAATGCGCTCGAGCGCGGTCTTCGGGCTCGTCAGCCGCGAGACCGGCATCGTCTTCAACAACGTGCTGCTGGTCGTGGCGACGCTCGTCGTCTTCTTCGGCACGCTCTGGCCCTTGATCGTGGAGGTGGCGACGGGGCGCAAGATCTCCGTCGGGCCGCCGTTCTTCAACCTCGCCTTCACCCCGTTCATGATCGCGATCGCCGTCATCCTGCCCGTCTTCGCCACGCTGCCCTGGAAGCGCGGCATGCTCGGCCGGGCGATGCGGCCGCTCTGGGGCGTCGCGGTGCTCGCGCTGGTGCTCGGCGCGCTCACCTGGCAGGTCCAGACCGGACGGTCGATGCTCGCCCCGATCGGCGTCACGCTCGCCGCCTGGCTGGTCCTCGGCGCCTTCGCCGACCTCGGCAACCGCGCACGCCTCGGCGACGTGGCGCTCTCCGAAACCGCGCGGCGGCTGCGTAACCTGCCGCGCGCCGACTGGGGCAAGGCGCTCGCCCATTCCGGGCTCGGGCTCTCGATCTTCGGCATCGCCTGCATCACCGCCTGGGCGCTCGAGGACATCCGCGTCGCGCGGCTCGGTCAGAGCTGGCCGGTCGGCGACTATACGCTCCGTCTCGACAGCGTGGAGACGGCGCAGGGACCGAACTACCAGACCGAGACCGCGACGATCGCGATCCTGCGCGACGGGGAGGAGGTTGGGGCCCTGCACCCGCAGAAGCGGTTCTATCCTGTGCAGCGGATGCCGACGACCGAGGCGGCGATCGACCGCGGCCTGACGCGCGATCTCTATGTCGCGCTCGGCGACGCGCAGAGCGACGGCGGCTGGGCCGTGCGGACCTATGTGAAGCCCTACGCGAACTGGATCTGGATCGGCGCGCTGGTGATGGCGATCGGCGGCGTGGTCAGCCTCACCGACCGGCGCTACCGCGTCGGCGCCCCCGCGCCCCGCGCGCGCCGGGGCGCGGTTCCCGCGGAGTGACCATGATGCGCCTGCTCCTGATCCTCGCGCTCCTGACCGCCCCGCTCATGGCGAGGGCCGTTCAGCCCGACGAGATGCTGCCCGACCCGTCGGAGGAGGCGCGGGCGCGGGCGATCACCAAGGAACTCCGCTGCGTCGTCTGCCAGAGCGAATCCCTCGACGAAAGCAACGCGGATATCGCCCGCGACCTGCGACTCATGGTGCGCGAACGCATCGTGGCGGGCGACAGCGATCCCGAGGTCATGGACTACGTGGTCGACCGCTACGGCGAGTACGTACTGTTCAGGCCGCGGTTCTCGGCCTTCAACGCCGCGCTCTGGTTCTCGGGCCCGGTCTTCCTGCTGATCGGCGGCGGGCTCGCGCTCGCCTTCATCCGCCGCCGGTCCCGGGCACCCGACCCGCCGCCTCCCGGGCTCACGGAGGAGGAGCGACGGCGGCTCGCGCGGCTCACGGAAGAGTAGGCTCCGCCCGGCCACCGCGTCTTTCCAAAGACCGCCCGGCGCGGCTATCGTCGCCGCGACCCGCCGCCAGCCGGGAAGGATGCGCCCATGCCGAACTCCGTCCGACGCCTCGCCCCGACCTCACGCGGTGGGCCGGGGAGATGATCAGCGAGCCGCTCGCCTCCTCGATCGTCACCGCGCCGCGCCCCCATGACAGGGACCGCGCCCGCGAGATCGCCGAGATTTTCGCCGACGTTCCGGAGACGCCGCGCGAGCTTCTCGTCGGGACCGCCGGCTGTTCCGGATTTCTCGACGGGCTGATGCGGCGCGAGGCGGACTGGCTGCGCGGCGCGCTCGGACAGCCGCCGGGACGGACGATGAAAGAGGTCCTCGCCGCGATGGATGCCGAGGACGGCGGACCGCTCGGCGCCCGGCTGCGGATCGCCAAGCGCCGCGTCGCGCTCCTCGCCGGGCTCGCCGATCTCGGCGGGGTCTGGCCCGTCCTGACCGTGACGCAGGCGCTGACGGATCTCGCGGATCGCGCGGTCGCGCTCGGGCTGCGGGATCTCGTCGCCGAGGAGGTCGCGCGTGGCAAGCTCAAGGTCGATCTCGCGGAGGTGGGCGAGACGGCGGGCATGTTCGCCCTCGCCATGGGCAAGATGGGGGCGGGCGAACTCAACTATTCCTCCGACATCGACCTCGTGATGATGTTCGACGAGAGCCGCTACGACCCGGACGACTACGCGGACGTGCGCAAGGTCTTCATCCGCGTCACCCAGAGGCTCGTGAAGCTGCTCTCGGAGGCGACCGTCGAGGGCTATGTCTTCCGCGTCGATCTCCGGCTGCGGCCCGATCCTTCGGTGACGCCGGTCTGCATCGCGACCGATCCGGCGGAGAACTACTACGAGAGCGTCGGGCGGACCTGGGAACGCGCCGCCTTCATCAAGGCGCGGCCCTGCGCCGGGGCGATCGAGGCGGGATGGGATTTCCTCGAACGGCTGCGCCCCTTCATCTGGCGACGCCATCTCGATTTCGCGGCGATCGAGGACGCGCATGACATGCGCCTCAGGATTCGCGAGCACAAGAAGCTGACCGGGCCGCTCGAACTGCTCGGCCATGACGTGAAGCTCGGCCAGGGCGGCATCCGCGAGATCGAGTTCTTCACCCAGACCCGCCAGCTGATCACCGGCGGCCGCGACCCCGACCTGAGGCAGCGCGACACGCTCGGGGCGATGGAGGCCCTGACGGCGAAGGGCTGGGTGGAGCCCGCGACGGCGGCGATCCTGAGCGACGCCTATCTCGCCCACCGCGCGCTGGAACACCGATTGCAGATGCTGGAAGACCAGCAGACCCACAGGATGCCGACGACCCGGGAAGGGCTCGCCCGGCTGATGGACTTCTGCGCCGCCGACCCCAAACGGTTCGAAAAGGAACTGCTCGACCGGTTCCGCACCGTGCATGAGCTGACGGAGCCCTTCTTCAGCCACGGCGCCGAGGCTCCGGAAGCGCCGCCGGAGGTCGAATTCGCCGATCCCGAGGCGGCGGAGAAAGTGATGCAGGGCTGGACCAGCCTGCCCGCGCTCCGCTCCGAACGGGCGCGGGAAATCTTTCGTCGCCTGCTGCCGCGTATCCTCGGCCAGATCGCCAAGTCGGCGAGCCCGGATCAGGCGCTGAACCTCTTCGACGGCTTTCTCCGGGTGCAGCCGGCCGGCGTGCAGCTCTTCTCGCTCATGGAGGCCAATCCGAAGGTGCTCGACCTGATCGTCGACATCTGCGGCTCGACGCCGGAGCTTGCGCGCAGCCTCGGCCAGAACGCGGGTGTGCTCGACGCCGTGCTGTCGCGCGACTTCTACCGTCCGCTGCGCGGCGCGGCCGACCTCCGCCACGAACTCGCGGGAAAGCTGGCCGAGATCGACGATTACGAGACCGCGCTCAACCTCGCCCGCGTCTGGACCAAGGAGCGGCGCTTCCGGATCGGCGTGCATCTCCTGCGCGGCATCGCGAGCCCGGAGGAAGCGGGAGACGCCTATTCCGCCGTCGCGGAGGCGGTGCTCGCGGCCCTCGGCCCGCTCGTCGCGCATGATTTCGCGAAACGTCACGGGCCGCCGCCCGGCGCGGGCGCGGTGATCGTCGCGCTGGGCAAGCTCGGCAGCCGCGAGATGACCGCGAGTTCGGATCTCGACCTGATCGTCATCTACGACGCGGAGGGGGTGGAAAGCTCCGAGGGCAGGCGGCCGTTGCCGGTCTCGACCTACTATGCCCGGATGACCCAGGCGATCATCTCGGCCCTGAGCGCGCCGATGGCCGAGGGAATCCTCTACGAGGTCGACATGCGGCTCCGCCCCTCCGGCCGGCAGGGGCCGCTCGCCACGAGCATCTCCTCCTTCGCCACCTATCAGGAGAAGGAGGCCTGGACCTGGGAGCATCTCGCGCTGACGCGCGCGCGGGTCGTCGCCGGTCCGCACCTGCTGGCGGGCCGGGTGAGCGAGGCGATCGACGCGGTGATGGCCCGGGCGCATGATCCGGAGAAGGTGCTCGCCGATGTGCGCGACATGCGCCGCCGTCTCGCCGAGGCGAAGGAGGCCGCCGCCGCCAACCCCTGGGAGGTGAAGCTCGGGCCGGGCCGGCTGATGGACATCGAGCTTCTGGCGCAGGCCGGCGCGCTCATCAACGGGCTCGCCCATCTGCACCGGCCCCGGCGGATGCTCTCGCGCCTCGCCCGCGTCGGCTGGCTGACCGGACCCGAGGCCGATACGCTCGAAGGCGCGCACGCGGCCCTGACCGCGACGCAGCAGATCCTGCGGCTTGCGAGCGACCGGACCCGCGATCCCGCCGAGATGGGCCAGGGTCTGGTCGATCTGCTGCTCGCAGCGACGGACCAGCCCGACCTCGACAGCCTGCGCGAGTCGCTCTCGATCTCGGCCGAGGCGGCGGATGCGATCATCCGCCGGAAGCTCGGAGGCGAGGCGGAGGAACGACCGGACGCGGCGGCATCGAAGGCCGGAGAATGAAGGGCGCGAATGAAGGCCCGAGAATGAAGGCCCGGAAATGAAGGCTGGGGAATGACGCCGCCGATCGTCTATCATCCCGATTACATGGCGCAGCTGCGGCCGGGCCATCGCTTTCCGATGTCGAAATACGGCTATCTGCGCCAGGCGCTCACCGCGCGGGGTCTGCTGCCCGAGAGCGGCGGCTATCTCGCCCCGGCGCCGGCGCCCGCGCGGATCGTCGCCGCGGTTCATGCGATCGAATATGTGGAGCGGGTGGCGAACCAGCGGCTGACGCGGACGGAGGAGCGGCGCATCGGCCTGCCCAACACCGCCGCCGTCGCGCGCCGCGCCTTTCTCTCGGCGGCGGGGACCCTGCTCGCCGGCAGGCTCGCGCTGGAGCACGGGCTCGCGCTCAACATGGCGGGCGGGTCGCACCACGCGGGGCCGGAAGGGGGCGCGGGTTTCTGCGTCTTCAACGATGTCGCCGTGGCGGCGGAGGCGCTGCTGAGCGAAGGGCAGGTGCCGCGGGTGCTGATCGTCGATTGCGACGTGCATCAGGGCGACGGCACGGCGGAGATCTTCGCCGGGCGGGGCGACGTGCTGACGCTCTCGCTCCATGCCGAACACAATTATCCGGCGCGCAAGGCTGTCTCGACGCTCGATTTCCCGCTCCCCGACCGGCTGGCCGACGAACCCTATCTCGAAGTTCTGGGCCATGCGCTGAGGCGAACTGCGGATTTCCGGCCGGGCATCGTTTTCTACAACGCGGGCGTGGACCCGCATCGTGACGATCAGCTGGGACGGCTTCATCTGTCGAGCGAGGGGCTTCGCGCGCGGGACGCGATGGTGATCGGCTGGGCGCGGGCGCGTGGCCTGCCGCTCGTGGGCGTGCTCGGCGGCGGCTACGACACGGACCCTGAACGCCTCGCCGCGCGCCATGCGATCCTGTTCGAGGAAGCGGCGCGGGCCGCGTAAGGCGATCTCCGGCGCGACGCCGCCCGGTCCGTCGCCGGGATGCCCGCCCTACGTGAAGCGGTTGTTCTGCGGAAATCCCCGTGGTGCCATCCGGCCGGCATCGGCGCGCTTGCCGGTCCATTCCGCGAGATCCGCCGCCGTGACCGTCCGGGTGCGCCCGGCCGGGTCCTTCCAGCTGAGCCCGCCCGAGAAATCGAAGGTCGTCGCGTCCGAAAGCCCGCCATCCTTGTAGCGTTGCAGCCGGGTGCCCTTGCCGCGCGCCATCTCGTCGAGTTCCGCGACCGGGAAGACCAGAAGCTTGCGGTTCTCGCCGACGACCGCGACATGATCGCCCGCGACCGCGCGGCAGACCCGGGCGCGCGTCTCGCCTCGGAGGTTCAGGACCTGCTTGCCGCCGCGCGTCTGCGCCAGCGCCTCGTCCTCCGGCAAGATGAAACCGTCCCCGGCGTCGGAGGCGACGAGCAGCCTGCCGCCCGGCCGATGCACGCGCAGTGCCACCATCGCCGCCTCGTTCGGCATGTCGGCCATCAGCCGCACCGGCTCGCCCATGCCGCGCCCGCCGGGCAGGTTCGCGCAGGAGAGCGTGAACATCCGGCCGTTCGATGCGAGAAGCAGCAGCCGGTCAGTGGTCTCGGCGCGCAAGAGGAAGCCCGGCCCGTCGCCGTCCTTGAACTTCAGCTCCGCGTCGTCGGGCAGGTGGCCCTTCATCGCGCGAATCCAGCCCATCTTCGAGCACACGACCGTGATCGGCTCGCGTTCGATCATCGCCTCGAAGGAGACCTCCTCGACATCGGGCATGTCCTCGAATTCGGTCCGGCGCGCGCCGCCCGGCGCGTCGCGGCCGAAGGCCTTGCGCGCCTCGCGAAGTTGGTCCCCGATCCGGCTCCACTGCGCCTCCTCCGAACCGAGGAGCGCGATCAGCTCCTCGCGCTCGACGGTCAGCGCGTCGCGTTCGCCCCGGATCTCCATCTCCTCGAGCTTTCGCAGGCTGCGCAGGCGCATGTTGAGGATCGCCTCGGCCTGGGTGTCGGTCAGATGGAATTCCGCCATCATCACCGCCTTGGGCTCGTCCTCGGTGCGGATGATCTCGATCACCCTGTCGAGGTTGAGATAGGCGACGAGATAGCCTTCGAGGATCTCGAGCCGCGCGTCGATCTTCGCCAGCCTGAAGCGGGAGCGGCGGATGAGAACCTCGCGCCGGTGATCGAGGAAGGCGCGCAGCACCTCCTTCAGCGAACAGACCTTCGGCGTGCGCCCGTCGAGCAGCACGTTCATGTTCATCGCGAAGCGGGTTTCGAGGTCGCTCGCCTTGAACAGCATCTCCATCATCACCGCCGGATCGACGGTCCGCGCCCGCGGTTCCAGCACGACGCGGAGGTCCTCGGCGCTCTCGTCGCGGACATCGGCGAGGATCGGGATCTTCTTCGCATTGATGAGATCGGCGATCCGCTCGATCAGCTTGCCCTTCTGGACCTGATAGGGGATCTCGGTGATGGCGACCTGCCACTGGCCCCGGCCGAGATCCTCGACCGCCCACCGCGCGCGGAGGCGGAAACTTCCGCGGCCGGTGCGATAGGCTTCCTTGATGTTCGCCCGCGGCTCGACGATGACGCCGCCGGTCGGGAAATCCGGCCCCTGCACGAAGTCGAGCAGCTTCTCGTCCGAGGCGCCGGGCGTCTTGATGAGATGCAGGCAGGCCCGGCACAACTCGTCGATGTTGTGCGGCGGGATGTTCGTCGCCATGCCGACCGCGATCCCGCTCGCCCCGTTGGCGAGCAGGTTCGGGAATCCGGCGGGCAGAACCACCGGCTCGCGTTCGGAACCGTCGTAATTGTCGCGGAAATCGACCGCGTCCTCGGCGAGCCCGTCCATCAGGGCGGCGGCCGCGGCGGTCAGCCGCGCCTCGGTGTAACGCTGCGCGGCGGGGTTGTCGCCGTCGATGTTGCCGAAATTCCCCTGCCCGTCCACGAGCGGATAGCGGACCGCGAAATCCTGCGCGAGACGGGCGAGCGCGTCATAGATCGCCTGATCGCCGTGCGGATGATAGTTGCCCATCACCTCGCCGACGATCTTCGCGCATTTGCGGAAGGCGGTTCCGGGATCGAGCCTCAGCCCGCGCATCGCATAGAGGATGCGGCGATGGACCGGCTTCAGCCCGTCGCGGGCGTCCGGCAGCGCGCGGTGCGTGATCGTCGACAGCGCATAGGTGAGATAGCGGTCCCCGAGCGCGGTCGACAGCGCCTCGAAGGTGATGTCACCGGGCATGTCTCCGGGGGGAAGATCGGGGTCGTCGGTCGGGTCGGCCATGGCGACCTGTCGTAATCACCTCGGCTCCACCCGTCCAGACGAAAGCGATTCGCGCCCCTCGGGGTCCCACGCGTATCCGCGGCGAATCCTATCGGGATTCCAGCGAGGACCTCGCAACCGACGCCACCCGGGCCCTCGGCGAGGCTTTCGGGGGAGTCTTCGCCGGACAGGTCGCGGGCCAGCCGAGTTCCGCGGCGATCCGCCGTCCCCGCTCGAGATATTCCTCCGAGCGCGAGAGATCGACCATGTCGCCGAGCCGGACGTTGGCCGGGTCCGGCGTGAAGGGCACGCGCGCCGCGGCGCTCGCGAAGGTGAGTTCGGAGAAATCGACACGGCCGCCGGTGCTGAGGAAGAAGTCCACCCGGACGCTCATGAAGTCCTGCGAGTAGAGCCGCGCATCGGCCAGCATGTCGTCGAGACAATCCGGTCGGGCCACCGGATTGGGGTCGATCGGATAGCCCTTCCAGTGAAAATCCGCCGGTGTCCAGTCCGGCCAGAGGATGTTGCTGCGCCGGTTCTCCTTCCGGTCGCGGCCCTTCATCACGAGGATGAACACGGGCTCGCCCATCATGCAGAAGATCTTGCACTCGACCTGATCGCCGGGAACCGAGGGCACGTATTCCTCGACCATCCAGCGCTTGGGCACGTTGCGGTAGTGAAATTCCCCGGTGCTGCGCCACTGGTCATAGTTCATCCAGCGCGCGACCAGTTCGATCAGTTCGGCGCGGGGGGTCGGCTTCTCGCCCCGTTCGACATGGTTCTGCCCGCTGCCGAAGCTCGACTTCAGCACGAACCGCGGCGGAAGCTCCACCCCGGCCAGTTCCCCCGGCGTCCAGCCATGCGCGATCATGCGCGGCGGCTTGATCCGGCCGGCGCGATAGTGCAGATAGTCCCGCACCGCGATCTTGTCCGCGACGAGACTCATCAGCGGATTGGGATGATTCAGGAATTGCCAGCGCACCTTCTCGTTGTACCAGGTCGGGTTGACGAGGTCGGGAAGGTGGTCGTTCTTGCGCGCATAGGCGTAGCTCAGCATTTCCGTCTCGGAAGAGAAGATCCGCTCGTAGACCGCCTCCTGAATCGGACGTTTGAGGACCCCCAAAGCCTTGAGGACCTTCGCACCCCTTCCAAGCCATCGTCTCTGCCGGTCGATTCGGGACACGAATTCGTCCCGATCGGCATCATACCGAGGCATCGGTTCTCCCCTCGCTACTCGCCAGCGGCCATGCAAGCACGGCCGCCACTCCTCAACCCGATCCATTTAGACCAAGCACGGGCGCGCGTGAAGGCCCCGTTTCAACATGGTAAGCGTGTAATTTGCCAGAGCGTCCCGCGTGCAACAATCAGGCGGAGTCCATGCCCCGACCCCATACCGCGACCGGCGAGGACGCCTCCGCGCCGCGCTCCATCCTCATCACCGGGTGCTCCTCGGGAATCGGCCTCGACGCCGCGCACGCGCTCGCCGCGCGAGGCTGGCGGGTCCTCGCGACCTGCCGCGACCCGGCCGATTGCGCGCGACTCGGGACCGGGGGGCTCGAGAGCTTCCCGCTCGACCTCGCCTCGGAGGCGAGCATCGCCCGCGCGGTGGACGAGGCCGGAACGCGGCTCGGGGAGATGCCCGACGCCCTCTTCAACAACGGCGCCTTCGCGATCCCCGGCGCGGTGGAGGACATGCCCCGCGCCGCGTTCCGCGAGATCTTCGAGACCAATCTCTTCGGTCAGATCGACCTCACGAATCGGGTCCTGCCCGGCATGCGCGGCCGCGGATCGGGGCGGATCGTGATGAACTCCTCGGTGCTCGGCCTCGTGGCCGCGCCCTGGCGGGGCGCCTATGTCGCGAGCAAGTTCGCCCTCGAAGGTCTGACCGACACGCTGCGTCTCGAACTGCGCGGCAGCGGGATCGCGGTCACGCTGATCGAGCCGGGGCCGATCGGCACCCCGTTCCGCGCCAAGTCCATCCCTCGGTTCGAGCGCCACGTCGACTGGCGCGCCTCGCCCCACGCGGCGCGTTACGAGAGCGAGCTGCTGCCCCGGCTCTACGGACAGCACAAGCGGAAGGACCGGTTCGAACTGCCGCCCGGCGCCGTCACCGCGAAGCTCATCGCGGCCCTCGAAAGCCCCCGGCCCGCCGCCCGCTACACTGTGACGCACCGCGCGCGCGCGGCCGCGGCGCTCAGGCGGCTCCTGCCCACGGGCTGGCTCGACCGGGTGCTGGCGGGACGATAGCCATTCCGCCGCTTTGCAAAACCGGCGCCGATCCGATACCGATGGAGGCTCGCAACGGAGCCGCGGGCCGCCATGATCAATGATCCCCTGTTCATCATCGCGGGCATCGCCTGCCTCATCACGGTCGGCGTGCTCCTCGTCGGTGTCGGCAGCTTCGGCAAGGGCGGAGATTTCAACCGCAAGTACGCGAACAAGATCATGCGGCTCCGCCTGCTCGCGCAGTTCATCGCCGTCGTGCTGATCGTGCTGTTCGTCTATCTCTCCAGCGGAGGCTGAGCCATGGTGGTGCTGAACCGTATCTATACCCGGACCGGGGACAAGGGCGAAACCGGACTCGGCGACGGATCACGGGTTCCGAAACATTCGGCCCGCGTCTCCGCCTATGGCACGGTGGACGAGCTCAACGCGACGCTCGGCCTCGCGCGGCTACACGCGACGGCCGGTATGGACGGGGACATGGACCTGGCCCTGTCCCGCATCCAGAACGACCTCTTCGACGTCGGCGCCGATCTCAGCGTGCCCGATATCGAGAACGATGCGACGGCGAAATATCCGCGGCTGCGCATCGTCGCGGAGCAGGTCGACCGGCTGGAGCGCGAAATCGACGCCTTCAACGCCGAACTGTCGCCGCTGCGAAGCTTCATCCTGCCCGGCGGCTCGGCGCTGTCGGCGCATCTGCACCTCTGCCGGACGGTCTGCCGCCGGGCCGAGCGGCTCGCGACCGAGCTCATGGGCACGGAGACGGTGAACCCGGAGGCGGTGAAGTATCTCAACCGGCTCTCGGACTGGTTCTTCGTCGCGGCGCGGATCGCGAACGACAAGGGCGCGGCCGACGTCCTCTGGGTGCCCGGCGCCAACCGTTAAGCAAGCCCTCCCCTCCCCGGAGTAGCGCGATGGTTTACCATTCGTGAATTGCGACCTCGTGAACGGTTTGGAGACTCGCCATTTTGCGCTATATTTGTATCGAGGTCGTGCATATTCGGGGCCGGCCTCGTGTGAGGGGAGCCGAACTATGGAGAACGGTCGTGAAAGCGGCGCGTACTCGCGCGCCGAGATAATATCGGACGCGGTGGTGCATGCCACCGCCATTCTCGCCGCCCTCATCGCGGTACCGGTCCTGGTGACCCTCGCCGCGGTCTGGGTCGGGGACGGGCCGACGATCACCGCGCTGGTGGTCTACGGAACCACGCTGATCGCGATGCTCTGTTGCTCGGCGATCTACAATTTCGTGACCTGGCCCGGACGGCACGACAGCTTCCGGCGGATGGACCAGTCGGCGATCTATCTCAAGATCGCGGGCGCCTATACGCCCTTCGCCGTGCTCACCGGCACCTCCGCCGGTCTGTTCCTCGCCGGAGTCTGGACGGTCGCGCTCGCGGGCGTGACGATGATCCTCTTCGGCCCGCCGAAACCGCGCTGGCCCGCGCTCACCCTCTACCTCCTGCTCGGGTGGGCGGGGGTGCTGGTGGGTCAGCAGATGATCACCGCGCTCACCCCCGCGGGGCGCGACCTCGTGCTGCTCGCAGGCGCGCTCTACAGTTTCGGCCTGGTGTTCTTCCTCTGGGAACGGCTGCGGTTCCACAACACGATCTGGCACGTCTTCGTCGTGACCGCGAGCGGGCTCATCTACGCCGCCGTCGTCCTCGAACTCTGGAGCCGGGCGCCCGCCCCCGTCTGAGAGCGTCCGAATCCCCCATCGGGGCGGCCGTCCGAGGCCCCGTGCGACGGGAGGCATCCAACGGGCCTTACGTTCAGGCTTCCGGCCAGCTTCCGCTCAGGTTCCGCCCACGTTCCGCGAAGTCATCGCGCATGATGTCGTCATTGGCCGCGGGAGGTCGCGAAATGTTATTGCGCCGCTCCGAGGCCACCCTTAGACCACATTCTGTCGCACGCGCTGCCCGGCGGCGTCGCCAGATCGGCGCCAGAAACGGCGCCGGAAACGGCGCCGGACCGGGCCGCGATGATCGAGACGGAACCGCCTGAGCGGGCGGAAGAAGGGGAGCACGCGATGAAGATCCTGGTGCCCGTGAAGCGGGTGATCGACTACAATGTGAAGGTTCGGGTGAAGGGTGACGGCTCCGGCGTCGACCTTGCGAATGTGAAGATGAGCATGAACCCGTTCGACGAGATCGCCGTCGAGGAGGCGATCCGGCTGAGGGAGAAGGGCGCGGCGGAGGAAGTGATCGCGGTCTCGATCGGGGTCAAGCAGGCGCAGGAGACGCTCCGGACCGCGCTCGCCATGGGCGCCGACCGCGCGATCCTCGTCATCGCCGCCGATGACGTGCACCAGGACATCGAGCCGCTGGCGGTGGCGAAGATCCTGAAGGCGGTGATCGATCAGGAGCAGCCGAAGCTGGTCATCGCCGGCAAGCAGGCGATTGACNACCGCCCAGATGGCGGAATTCGCGCCCGGGAAGCTCCGCTCGCGGCTGGTGACGCTGGTCTTCGCCGGCTATTCCATCGGCGGCATCCTCGTCGCCGCCGTCGGCAAGCAGCTGATCGAGAGCTGGGGCTGGGAGTCGGTCTTCTACACCGCGGGCCTGCCGGTTCTCCTGATCCCGTTCATCATCAGGACCATGCCGGAATCGATGCCCTTCCTGATCAAGACCGGGCGCATCGACGAACTGCGCGGCACCGTCGCCCGCCTCGCCCCCGAGGCGCATGTGACCCGGGAGACGGTCTTCACCGCGCCGGCGGGACGGGGCGACGCGCCGATCTCGGGTCTCTTCCAGGACGGCCGCGGCTTCAGCACGGTGATGATCTGGCTCGCCTTCTTCATGGGCCTGTTCATGACCTACGCGCTCAGCTCCTGGCTCACCAAGCTGATGGCGCTCTCCGGCTACAGCCTCGGCTCCGCGCTCAACTTCGTCATCGTCTTCAATCTCGGCGCGATGATCGGCGCGGTGTTCGGCGGCTGGCTCGGCGACCGCTACAACATCAAGACCGTCCTCATCATCTTCTACGCGGTCGGGGCGATCTCGCTGACCCTGATGGGCTACACCCGGTCGACGGAACTCCTGTTCCTCGTCGTCTTCGTGGTCGGCGCCTCGACGCTGGGTACCCAGCTTCTCGCCTATGCCTATGCCGGCTCGTTCTACCCCGTCGAGATCCGCTCGACCGGCGTCGGCTTCGCCTCCGGCGTGGGCCGCGCGGGCGCCATCCTCGCCCCGATCGTGATCGGCGTCATCGTCAGCCTGAACCTGCCGCTGGAGCAGAACTTCATGGTCATCGCCCTCGCCGGTCTGCTTGGAATGATCGCGGTCATCATGATCGATCACCGCCGGAGCGCGATCGTGGTCGAGGCCGACATGCCTCCCGCCACCGCGCCGAACGAGAAGCTCGCCTGAGGAAGCGACCTGGATCGCGGACCGGGATGGTCCGCGGACCCCACTGGAAACCGAAGGAGGAAATCATGAAGATCCTGGTGCCCGTTAAGCGGGTGATCGACTACAATGTGAAGGTTCGGGTGAAGGGTGACGGCTCCGGCGTCGACCTTGCGAATGTGAAGATGAGCATGAACCCGTTCGACGAGATCGCGGTCGAGGAGGCGATCCGGCTGAAGGAGAAGGGCGCGGCGGAGGAAGTGATCGCGGTCTCGATCGGGGTCAAGCAGGCGCAGGAGACGCTGCGGACCGCGCTCGCCATGGGCGCCGACCGCGCGATCCTCGTCGTCGCCGCCGATGACGTGCACCAGGACATCGAGCCGCTGGCGGTGGCGAAGATCCTGAAGGCGGTGATCGATCAGGAGCAGCCGAAGCTGGTCATCGCCGGCAAGCAGGCGATTGACAACGACATGAACGCGACGGGCCAGATGCTGGCGGCGCTCATGGGCTGGCCGCAGGCCACCTTCGCCTCGGAGGTCGCGATCGAGGGCGAGAGCGCCAGGGTCACCCGCGAGGTCGATGGCGGGCTGCAGACGATCGAGGTCAAGCTGCCGGCGATCGTCACCGCCGACCTGCGCCTCAACGAGCCGCGCTATGCGAGCCTCCCCAACATCATGAAGGCGAAGAAGAAGCCCTTGGAGGAGAAGACCGCCGCCGATTACGGCGTCGACGTGACGCCCCGGCTCGAGATCGTCAAGACCGCCGAGCCGCCGACGCGGCAGGCCGGGGTCAAGGTCGGCTCGGTCGACGAGCTGGTGTCGAAACTCAAGGAAGCGGGGGTGCTCTGATGGCCGTTCTTCTGCTCGGTGAAGTGACCAACGGCGAATTGAACCGCGATGCGACGGCGAAGGCGGTCAATGCGCTGAAATCCCTCGGCGATGTGACGGTGCTCTGCGCCGGCGCGCATGCGAAGGACGCTGCCGGCGAGGCCGCGACGATCGACGGCGTGGCGAAGGTGCTGGTCGCCGAGGATGCGCGCTACGGCCACCGGCTGGCGGAGCCGACGGCGGCGCTCATGGTGAGCCTCGCCGGCGACTACGATCATGTGGCGGCACCGGCGACGACGGATGCGAAGAACGTGATGCCGCGCGTCGCGGCGCTCCTCGACGTGATGATCATCCCCGATGTCTCGGGCGTCATCGACGCCGAGACCTTCGAGCGTCCGGTCTATGCCGGCAATGCCTTCCAGACGGTGAAGTCGCGGGACGGAAAGAAGGTGATGACGGTCCGGACCGCGAGTTTCGAGGCCGCCGGCGACGGCGGGTCGGCTTCGGTCGAGGACGCGAGCCTCGCGGATGATCCGGGGCTCTCGTCCTGGGTCTCGGACCAGGTGGCGGAGAGCGACCGTCCGGAGCTCACCTCGGCCAAGCGCGTGGTCTCGGGCGGCCGGGGCGTCGGCTCGGAGGAGAACTTCGCGCTGATCGCGGCGCTCGCCGACAAGCTCGGCGCGGCGGTCGGCGCCTCGCGCGCGGCGGTGGACTCGGGCTTCGCGCCCAACGACTGGCAGGTCGGCCAGACCGGCAAGGTCGTGGCGCCGGAGCTCTACGTCGCCGTCGGCATCTCGGGCGCGATCCAGCACCTCGCGGGGATGAAGGATTCCAAGGTCATCGTCGCCATCAACAAGGACGAGGAGGCCCCGATCTTCCAGGTCGCCGACCACGGGTTGGTGGGCGATCTGTTCCAGGTCGTCCCAGATCTCACCGAAAAGGTCTGACAGGACCGGCCCGCCGGGGCACCGGCGCGCGGCCCGGACCGGTTTCCGCGAACTCACACCGACACCCGAGGCCCCGCCTTCTCCGACCAGAAGGCGGGGCCTTTTCGCGAGCGATTCGCCGCCTGCCTGCCTCCGACGCCCCTCGCGATCGACGTCACACCGGGCTTCGGGGGCGGCGCGGGTCGGGCCAAGTCCTTCGATTCCCCCGCGCAATCGCGACTTGATGTAACGATGCACCAAGAAACTTGACTTCCAAATCCATGCTGGTATGAATTTGGTACAACGTTACACCAGTCAATGTCACATCAATCGGGTGCGACCCGAACGGGAGGAGAATGATGGCAGTGCTTCGGAATTTGCCCGTGCTTGCCCTGGCGGGCGTGGTGACCGCGGCGGGCGCGGTTCACGCGCAGGACGGCGAAATCGGGGGGAAGATCACCTTCTACACCCATTTCACGAATTTCGTCGACAACGGCAAGTGGGCCGAATGGTCCTCGACCTTCGAGGAGAAGTATCCCGGCACGGAAGTCGAGGTCGTCGGCGTGTCCAATTACGCCAAGGAGATGCCGACGCGCATCGCATCGGGCGATTACGGCGATGTCCTGAACGTGCTCGGCAATATCCCGACCTCGGACTATCCGAAATATTACGCGCCGATCTCCGACCTCGGCCTCGCGAAGACGAATTCCTTCGTCGACCGCTACAGTTTCGACGGCGAGGTCTACGGCTACATCTACGGCGTCAACGCCGAGGGCGTCGTCTACAACAAGCGGGCCTTCGAGAAGGCCGGGATCACCGAGCCGCCGCGAACCAGGACCGAGCTCTTCGCCGCCTGCGAGAAGCTGACCGAGGCCGGGCTGACGCCGATGCTGCTCAACATGGGCGCGGGCTGGCCGATGCAGCAATGGGACAAGGCGGCGCTCATGTTCGCGGGCGACGGCGATTACTACGAAACCATGCTCACAGAGCCCGCCCCCTACGCGGCGGACCAGCCCTACGGCAAGTCGGTCCGCTTCGTGAAGGAGCTGTTCGACGCCGGCTGCGCCGAGCGCGATCACACCGCGAACAACTGGGCGGAGTCCCAGATGCTGCTCGGCGCGGGCGAGGCCGGGATGTGGTTCATGGCGAACTGGTCGGTGCCGCAGGTGATCACCGCCGCCGAGGCGCTCGGGATCGAGAACGCGGGCGATGACCTCGGCATGTTCCCGCTGCCGACCGACGACAGCCGCGAGCCCTCGATCGTGCTCAACCCCGACTGGGCGCTTGGCGTCTCGGCCAAATCGGACAACAAGGCGACGGCCAAGGCCTTCATCGAGTTCATCCTGACCGAGACCGATGTCGCCGAGGCCGCGGGCTTCATCCCCGCCGATCCGAGCCGCGAAATCACCATGCCGCAGCTCCGGGAACTCTTCGACGCCCATCCGGTGGAGATCCGCGCCGGCACGCCCTCGTCGGAATTCACGCAAGCGATGGCCGATGCGCGGCTCGACTTCATGAACGGCACCTATATCCGCGATCTGGTGCTGGCGTCCGATTTCGACGCCGCCGTCGCCGCGGTCAACGACCGCTGGGCCAAGGCCATCGGCCAGTAGCCCCGTCGAAGGCCCGGCCGCCCGACGAACATCCCGTCGCCGGGCCTTCCACCGAATTTCCCGAACCTCATCCCCACCTCGCGCCTCGTGCCACCCGCACCGGAGGAGTGCCCGCTCATGCCCATATTGACTGCGCAGACGCAGCGCCGCCTGGTGATCATCTCCTTTCTGATCGCGCCGCTGACGCTTCTGACCGTCTTCTCGCTCTGGCCGGCGATCCAGCTGGTCTGGCTGTCGCTGACCGACTGGGACGGCCTGTCTCCCGACAAGAACTTCGTCGGCCTCGCCAACTACCGCCGCGTGCTCATCGAGGACCGCGAACTGCTAAGCCCGCTCGTCAATTCGCTCTACTATTTCGTGGGCGGCGTGATCCAACTGGCGCTGGCCACCTATTTCGCCGTGATCCTCAGCCGCAGGATGCCGGGCTCCGACCTCTTCCGGATGATCCTGTTCTTGCCCTTCGTGCTGAACTCGGTCGCGACCTCGATCGTCTTCCGCGACTTCCTGCAGATCGACGGCGGCCTCGACGCGCTGATGGCGCTGGTCGGTCTCGGCGCCTTCACGCAGGAATGGGTACAGGACCCGGATGTCGTCAAATGGTCGCTCGTCTTCGCCTCGGTCTGGCGCTACCTCGGCTTCCAGCTGCTCATCACCTATGGCGCGCTGCAGGCGGTGCCACAGGACCAGTACGAGGCGGCCCATATCGAAGGCGCCTCCGAATGGCAGCGGTTCCGGCACATCACGCTGCCGACCATCGCCCCGGTCCTCGGATTGCAACTGATCCTCGCGACGGTCGGGGCGCTCGAAGTCTTCGACGTGCCTTTCCTCATCACCGCCGGCGCCAATGACACCAAGACCTTCGTCATGGCCACGCTCGAGGAAGCCTTCGAATTCCGCCGTGTCGGCATGGCCGCGGCCATGGCCGTGATCCTGCTCTGCTTCGTCATGCTGGCCATCGTCGTCCAGCGCGCATTGTTCGAGAGAGGAGCCCGCGCATGACCGCCGTCGTCGACATTCCCGCCGCGAAACCCGCCCGCCGGCGCCGCCGGCACCTGACCCCGGCCAAGGTCTTCTGGACCTCGTTCCACTACGGAGCCCTGATCTTCGCCTCGATCCTGGTGATCGCGCCCCTGCTCATCGTCTTCATGAGCTCGTTCAAGACGCCGCTCGAAATGCTGCGCGGCGCCAAGACCGACCTGCCGGCGGACTGGACCAATCTCGCCAACTACGCCGACTTCATCGCGCGCCAGCCGATCGGCCTCGCCTTCTGGAACACGATCTTCGTCATGGTCGTGTCGCTCGCGATCATCATTCTCGTCGGCACGATGGCCGCCTATGTGATCGACCGGTTCCGCTTCCCGGGCCGCCGGCTGATCCTCTTGACCTATGTGATCGTCATGGCGGTGCCCGCGATCACGACGCAGGTCTCGCTCTATCAGGTGATGCTGGGCCTCGGCCTCGTGAACTCGAAATGGGCGCTGATCGTACTCTATTCCGGCGCCGACATCGTGTCGCTCTACATCTTCATCACCTTCCTCGGCTCGATCAGCCGCGAGGTCGATGAGAGCGCGCGGATCGAGGGGGCGAGCTATTTCCAGATCTACTGGAAGATCATCCTGCCGCTGATGACGCCCGCGATCGCGACGGTCGTGATCCTGCGCACGATCGCGATCTACAACGACTTCATCATGCCCTATCTCTACACGCCCCGGGTCGAGCAATCGACGGTGTCGATGCTGCTCTACAAGGCCTCCGACATGATGTCCTCGGCGACCGAGGCGATCCTGATGGCCGGTATCGTCATCGTCATCGCGCCGACCCTGGTGATCTTCATGGTCCTGCAGCGCCAGATCGTCTCCGGCATGATGCGCGGCGCGGTGAAGGGGTGACGGCGATGAACGGATTTGTCGTCACCCTCACCACCCGCCTCTGGCAGCTGGCCGCGATCAACCTCGCCGCGCTCGGCCTGACGGTGCTCGGGCTCGGCCTCCTCGGACTCGCCCCCGCGCTGGTCGCGGCGCTCTGGGCCACCGCGCGTCTCGATCGCCTCACCGCCGGAGAGCTCGTGCGCGGCATGTGGCAGCAGTACCGGAGCGAATTCGCCACGGCGAACCTCTCGGCGCTCCCGGTCCTGGCGGTGGTCGCCGGGACGCTGGCGCTGGCGCTGGTCCTGCCGGTCATCGCCTCGGCCTTCCTCCTGCCCGCCGCGCTCCTGATGTCGGGCTTCGCGCTCGCCACGCTCGTCGTCGTCGCGAAGCTGCGCGGCGGCGCGGGGGACGCGCTCGCCAATGCCCGCGCCGGGTTCGGACTGGCGCCGCTCCGCCATGTCGCGCTCGCACCGCTCTTGCCGCTCGCCCTCTGGGCCGGCTCCCAGCAGCCGCTGATCCTCGTCTATTTCGGTCTCTCCATCCCCTGCCTTCTCATCAACCAGACGCTCGCGCCGGCGCTCGCCGCCGCCATGCCCGCCCAGAGGGAGTTCGCCTGATGCCCGGTCTTCACATCAACAATGTCAGCAAGTCCTTCGGCGCCGTCCAGGTGCTCCGCGACATCGAACTGTCGATCGGCAAGGGCGAGTTCCTCGTGCTGCTCGGCGAATCCGGCTGCGGGAAATCGACCCTGCTCCGGCTGATCTCGGGGCTGGAGCTGGAGCATGAAGGCGCGATCCGCATCGCCGGCCGCGACGTCACCCATCTCGACCCGAAGGACCGCGACATCGCGATGGTGTTCCAGTCCTACGCGCTCTATCCGCACATGTCGGTCTTCGACAACATCGCCTTCGGCATGCGTATCCGCAAGACGGGCCGCGATGCCATCAAGGCCGAGGTCGATCGTGTCGCCGCGATCCTGAAGCTCGACCAGCACCTCGACCGCAAGCCCGGCCAGCTCTCCGGTGGCCAGCGCCAGCGCGTCGCCATCGGCCGCGCCATGGTCCGCCACCCCGCGCTCTTCCTCTTCGACGAACCGCTCTCCAATCTCGATGCGAAGCTCCGCGCCGAGATGCGCACCGAGTTCAAGCGCATCCACAAGGTGCTGGGTGCCACCATCGCCTATGTGACCCACGACCAGATCGAGGCGATGACGCTCGCCGACAAGATCGTGCTCCTGAACGGCGGCCGGATCGAGCAGCTGGGTACGCCCGACCAGCTCTATTCGCAGCCCGACACGCTCTTCGCCGCCCGCTTCATCGGCACGCCCGAGATCAACGCGCTCCGGGTGAGAGTCGAGCCCGCCGCGGGCGGTTACGCCGCGCGCGCCAGCGGCCGGGTTCTCCCCCTGCCCGCCAGCGTGGCGCGCAGGCCGATCACCGCGCCGCGCGAGGCGATCCTCGGCGTCAGGCCCGAGTTCCTGACCATCGGGGCGACCGAGGCGGGCATCGTCACCAGCGGCCATGTGGTCGAGCTCTGCGAGCCGATGGGATCGGAGACCTCGGTCGAACTTTCCTTCAGCGACCAGAGCTTGCGCCTGCGCGTGCCCGGCCTGCATCATCTCGAAACCGGCGGCGAACAGTCCATCACCTGGGACTTCTCGAACGCCCATCTCTTCGACACCGACACCGGCGCCCACCTCTGACGCCCGCGGGGATCCTGCCATGAACATTCAGAACAGCCTGACCGACATCTGCCTCGACACTGGCTGGAGCCTCGCACGCATCGGCGGCGAGGAGCGGCTCGCCATCGACTTTCCCGGCGACGTGCATTCGGCGCTCCTGGCGGCGGGGCTGATCGAGGACCCCTACATGCGCGACCGCGAGCCGGATCTGGACTGGGTCCATGAGAGCGAATGGCTCGTCGAGCGGAGCTTCGATCTGCCGGGGCCGGTCACGGGCCGCCACACGCTGACGCTCGACCGCGTCGATTGCCACGCGGTCGTCAGCCTGAACGGACAGGAGATCGGCCGGCTCGGCAGCGCCTTCCTGCGCCACGACCTCGACGTGACCGACGCGCTTCTGGCCGGGCCCAACCGCCTCTCGATCCGCTTCCTGTCGAATTCCGCCGTGGCGGCGGAGAAGGCGGAGGCCTTCCCCTTCCCGGTCCCGTATCTGACCTGGAACAACCGGCTGCCGCATTACAATTTCCTCCGCAAGCCGCAGTGCGACGCCGGCTGGGACTGGAACATCGCGCTGAGCCCGATCGGCGTCCACGGCGGCATCCGCCTGCGGCGCACCGATCCGATCCGGCTCGACGATGTGATGATCCGCCAGCACCACGAGGGCGGCGCGGTCCGGGTCGAGGCGATCCTGACCGCCGATGCCGCCCGCCCGGCGACGGTGCGCGCGCTGCTGCGCATCGACGGACAGGAGATCCTGCGCGAGGTCCAGCTCTGGCCCGGCGAGAACCGCGTGACCCTCGGCGCGACGATCGAGACCCCGCGTCTCTGGTGGCCCGCCGGCCATGGCGCGCAGGAGATGTACGATGTCGAGGTTCGCCTCGGCGATCAGGCGCGCCAGTTCCCGATCGGGCTGCGCTCCGTCGAACTCGTGACCGACGCCGACGAGATCGGCCACCGCTTCGCCTTCCGCGTCAACGGCCGCGAGATCTTCATGCGCGGCGCGAACTGGATCCCCGCCGACGCCCTGCCGGCGCGCGCGACACCGGAAGCCGTCGCCGATCTGCTCGCGAGCGCGGTCGAGGCCGGGATGAACATGCTCCGCGTCTGGGGCGGCGGCTCCTACGAGCCGGACTGGTTCTACCGGCAATGCTCCGAGCGCGGACTGCTGGTCTGGCAGGACTTCATGTTCGCCTGCAACCTCTACCCCGCCGCCGACCGCGACTGGCTCGACAGCGTGCGGCGCGAGGCACGCCAGCAGATCCGCCGCCTCTCAGCCCATCCCTGCGTGGCGCTCTGGTGCGGTGACAACGAGCTCATCGGCGCGCTCAACTGGTACAAGGAGAGCAAGGCCGACCGGGATCGCTACCTCGCGATGTACGACCGGCTGAACCATGCGCTCGAGGAGGCGATGCGGGACGAAGCTCCCGACGCGCCCTGGTGGCCCTCCTCGCCCTCGGTCGGGCCGCTCAACTTCGGCGACGGCTGGCATGACGACACCTCCGGCGACATGCATTTCTGGGACGTCTGGCATTCGGCCAAGGACTTCGAGCATTACCGGACGGTGCGCCCGCGCTTCTGCTCCGAATTCGGCTTCCAGTCCTTCCCCTCGATGCGCGTGATCGAGAGTTTCACCGATCCGGCCGACCGCAACGTGTCGTCGCGGGTCATGGATGTCCACCAGCGCAACCCCGGCGGCAACAGCCGGATCGTCGAGACGCTGGCCCGCTATTTCCGCTTCCCCGAGGGGTTCGCGGACATGGCCTGGCTCAGCCAGATCGGCCAGGCGCTCGCGATGAAGACCGCGATCGAGTTCTGGCGCGCGAACAAGCCGCGCTGCATGGGCACGCTCTACTGGCAGCTCAACGACACCTGGCCGGTGGCGAGCTGGTCGGGTCTCGAATATGGCGGCGGCTGGAAGTCGCTGCACTACGTGGCCAAGCGCTTCTACGCGCCGGTTCTGGTCACGGCCCAGCCCGACGCGGAGAGCGGCGCGATCGTACTCTGGGCGGTGAACGACACGCCCGCGCCGGTGACGCTCCGCGTCTCGGCGCGCGCGGTCCGGGTAAGCGGCGAGAGGACCGATATCGGCGCCTGGACGGCGGAATGCCCCACCGACCGCGCCGTCGAACTGGCGCGGCTGGAGCCGGGCACGCTGGCGCGAGACGCGTTTCTGCACTTCGACTGGAGCGCCGAGGGCGATCCGTCCGGTCAGAATTCGGGTGAGCACTCGGGCGAGAACGAATACCTGCCCCTGCGGCCGAAGGACTATGATTTCGGCACGCCCCGGATCACGGCGACACGGTCCCGGGGGGCCGATGGCCGGGAACAGGTGACGCTCTCGACCGACCGCCCCGCGCCCTGGGTGACGTGGGATCACGGCGGCGATACAGTCTGGTCCGACAACTGTATCACGCTGCTTCCGGGCCGGCCGCGCACGCTGACCGCGCTTCGGACCCGAAGCTCGCACCTGCCGCCGCGCGAACCCGGGGTCGGGGTGCTGAAAGGATGAACATGGCGCGAAAGCCCGGCCCGCCCGCGACGCTGAAATCGATCGCGGCCGAGATGGGCGTTTCGGTCACCACGGTCGCGCGGGCCCTGAAGGACGGCCACCGGATCAGTCCGGAGATGGTCCGCAAGGTCCGCGAGACCGCGGAGCGCATGGGCTATGTCCGCAATCTCGAAGGTGCCAAGCTCAGGACGGGCAAGACCTTCGTGGCCATGGCCTTCCTCGGCTTCTCCGAGGAGGTGGGCGATTCCGGCTCCGTCGGTCTTCTGAACGGCATCCATCACCGTTTCGCGGGGACCGACTACGCCGTGCGCGCGGTCCCCGTCGATCCGGGCGGGCAGGCGCTCGACCGGGTGCGCGAGGTCGTTCGCGGCAGGCTGGCCGACGGCATCATCCTCGATCACACCGAACTTCAGGATGATCGCGTCAAATACCTGCTGGAAGAGGGTTTCCCCTTCGTGACCTTCGGCCGGACCGAACTTCTGTCGGACCATCCGTGGTTCGACATCGACAACGAATTCGCCGCCTGGCAGGGCACCGACGCGCTGCTGCGCGACGGTCACCGCCGGATCGCGCTGATCGACGGCGACCCGCGTCACACCTTCGTGCGTCAGCGCGTGCGCGGCTATGAACGCGCGCTCCGCGACCACGGACTCGAGCCCGATCCCGGGCTGCGCCACCATTCCGAACCGGCCGCCGACATTGCCCGGCAGGCCAGCGCCGAGCTGCTGGATCGGGGCGCCGACGCCTTCGTCTGCGTGAACGAACTCGCCTTCCTCGGCGCCCGCGCCGGCGTCCGCGACCATGCCCGCGCCGATCTCGACCGGATCGGCTTCTCGCTCCGGTCCGGGACCAATCTGGCCAGCTATGTCGCGAGCCGCGTCCACGCCTCGCATTTCTCGCGCACACGGGCGGGGTGGGCGCTCGCCGACCTGCTGCTGCGCGTGATCGACGGCGCCGACGCCACCTCATGCCAGCAGCTGGCGAAAACCGAACTCATCACCACGGGTGACCTCACATGAAACGCTCCGAGATCAACGACATCATCGCCGAGGGCGATGCCTTCATCCGCTCCCACGGCATGATCCTGCCGCCCTTCGCCTACTGGACGCCCGAGCGCATCCGCGGGCGGGAAGCCAGCCTGATCCGGGCGCGCGGCCTCGGCTGGGACATCACCGATTACGGCGACGGCCGGTTCGAGGAGATGGGGCTCTTCCTCTTCACCACCCGCAATGGCGCGCTCGCGGATCTGCGGCAGGGGCGCGGCATGCTCTACGCGGAGAAGGTGATGATCTCGCGCGAGAACCAGCTGTCGCCGATGCATCGCCACGACCTGAAGGCCGAGGACATCATCAACCGGGGCGGCGGCGACCTCGTGATCGAACTCTTCGCGCCGACCGCCGATGGCGGCATCGACGAGACCGCCCGCGTGGCCGTGCCCTGCGACGGCGTCATGCGCGAGGTCGACGCCGGCGGGCGCATCCGCCTGACGCCGGGAGAGAGCGTGACTCTGATGCCCGGGATCTGGCACGCCTTCTGGGCCGAGGGGAAGGACTGCCTGGTCTGCGAGGTCTCGACGGTCAACGACGACCGGACCGACAACGTGTTCCGCGAGCCCATCGGCCGTTTCGCCGAGGTCGAGGAAGACAGCGCCCCGACCCGCCTGCTGGTCTCGGACTACCTCGACGGCTGATCCACCAGCCGGGCCCGAGGTCTTCCTCGGCATGGCGCGGCATCGTCTCGGACCGGTCGAGCACACCGATGAGGACCGGCACCGAGGCCGTGTCGAAGGGCGGATGTTTCTGGTCCATTCCGGCGTCCCTCGCGCTTCGCTTGTCTCGGGACGGGGCCCGGCCTAAGCTGAGACGGCCCACGTTTTCAATGCGCTTTTGCCGACCCGGATTTGCCATGGCCGCCAGCGGATCGCCCCCGATTGAGCCCGAGACGAAGAAGGCCCGGATCGAACGGATCAACGAACTCTCGCAACTTGCCCGGACGGCGTGGTTCACCCTCATGGGCTATCTCGTCTTCGTCGGCATCACGCTTCTCGGCGTCAGGGACGCGGATTTCTTCGTCCCCTCGCGCCAGACCGACCTGCCGCTCGTCAACGTCGCGATCCCGACCGCGAGCTTCTTCTGGACCGCCCCGGTCCTCGGCGCGGCGCTCTACATCTACCTGCACCTGTTCCTGATCAAGCTCTGGGACGCCCATGGCGAGGCCCGGACCGAGGACGCGGATGCGACGCACCACTGGCTCGTCAACGACTTCGCCCTGATCCGACGCGGTGACCCGATCACCCGCGCGCGACCTTTGTGGTGGCTCAACGACTGGGTGACGCGCCTGCTTGTCTGGGCGGCGGGGCCATTCGTGCTCGCCTTCGCGTGGTGGCGCTCGATGCCGGCGCATGAGGAATGGCTGACGCTGGTAATCGGAGCGTGCCTCTGGCTCAGCCTCGTTGTGGGGTTCACCAGTTGGTGGCACGCCGAAAACACGCTCGGCGCGACATCGCCGCTTGGCTGGTCGCGATTCCTTCGTGGAGAAACCGCGGTTCTGGCAGGAGCTTTGCTGGCACTCATGAGTTGGGCTCGTACCGAGGAGGGGATCTTTCTTGCCCGCACCAATCTCAATGGCGTGACGCTCCCTCCGCGATTCGATCTCGCTGGCCGTGACCTGCGTCGTGCTTCGGCGGCCGGCGTCTCACTCGTCGGGGCGGACCTTCATGGAGCTAGGCTGCAAGGGACAGATCTTAGCGGTGCTCATATGGAGGACGTAAATCTCCAGCAGGCCAAGATGGATTGGGCAAACCTGGGCGGGACTCAGATGGACGGGGCGAGCCTTTGGAGAGCACAGATGACGGGTGCGAACCTCTCGGCGTCACGAATGAAGAACGCGGACCTCCGAGATGCGCGATTGGACGATGCGAACCTCAACGGTGCGCAATTGGAATCGGCCGACCTTACCGGGGCGCACATCGAGCAGGCAAACCTCCGAGGGGCGCGGATGGCTGGCGCGCGGCTTTGGCGCACCAGTCTGCAAGATGCGGATCTTAGGGAGGTAGATTTCGAACGCGCGGACCTTTGGAACTCCCAAATGCAGGGAGCAGTCCTTTGGTGGGCACGGTTTCGGGACGCGCACCTACGCGATGTGCGTCTAGAAGGCTCTGACCTCAGCGCGGTTGATTTTCGAGGAACGAGGTTCTCCGATAAACTGATGGGTGCTTCCCTTGCTTACTCCGCCGATCTTCGCGGAGCACTGGGTCTGACCCAAGCCCACCTCGACCAGTGGATCGGCGACGTGCATACCCTGCTTCCGGAAGGCATCGCCCCCGACACGGGCGAGCCTTACCACATTTGGAATTGCTGGAAGGCACCGCCAATCGCATTTGAAGCGCTCATTGATAGTTTGGGAAAGCACTATGGCGGGCCTGCCCGCCTCCGCGACAGGGTTTTGTGTGGAAGTAACGCCCGTCAGAAGCTGAGAAATGGTCGCTCTCTCGATGCGCCGTACCCGAACGACCATCCTATTGCGAAGCGCCAGCCTCGCCTCACCCCTTCGGCGCCACCCGCAGCCCCAGATCCCTGAGCTGTTCGTTCGTCGGCTCGCTCGGGGCGCCCATCATAAGGTCCTCGGCGCGCTGGTTCATCGGGAACATGATGACCTCGCGGATGTTCTCGGCGCCTGCGAGCAGCATGACGATCCGGTCCACGCCCGGCGCGATCCCGGCGTGGGGGGGCGCGCCGTAGCGGAAGGCGGAGAGCATGCCGCCGAAATGGGCGTCGACGAAGGCGCGGTCGTGGCCGACGACCTCGAAGGCGCGGTACATGATCTCGGGCTTGTGGTTTCTCACCGCGCCCGAGGAAAGCTCCACGCCGTTGCAGACGATGTCGTACTGATAGCCGAGCACGTCGAGCGGATCGCCGCTTTCGAGCGCCTCGAGCCCGCCCTGCGGCATCGAGAACGGGTTGTGGCTGAAGTCGAGCTTGCCGGTGTCCTCGTCGCGCTCGTACATCGGGAAATCGACGATCCAGGCGAAGTCGAAGCGGTCCTCGAGCGTGTGGCCAAGTTCCTTGCCGATCACGTTGCGCGCCTTGCCCGCGACCGCCTCGAATTTCGAGGGCTTGCCGCCGAGGAAGAAGGCGGCGTCGCCCTCGTTCAGTCCGAGTTGCAGCCGGATCGCCTCGGTCCGCTCCGGGCCGATGTTCTTCGCAAGCGGCCCCGCGGCTTCCATCGCGCCGCTCTCGCCCTTGCGCCAGAAGATATAGCCCATGCCGGGCAGCCCCTCGCCTTGGGCATAGGCGTTCATCCGGTCGCAGAACTTGCGGCTGCCGCCGCCAGGCGCGGGGATGGCGCGGACCTCGGTGCCGGGCTGTTCCAGGAGCGAGGCGAAGACCTTGAAGCCGGAGCCCGCGAAATGCTCGGAGACGATCTGCATTTTGATCGGGTTGCGCAGATCCGGCTTGTCGGAGCCGTACCAGAGCAGCGCGTCGCGATAGGCGATGCGGGGGAATTCCTTCGTGACCGGGCGCCCCTGCCCGAATTCCTCGAAGACGCCGCGCATGACCGGCTCGATCACCGAGAACACGTCCTCCTGCGTCGCGAAGCTCATCTCCATGTCGAGCTGGTAGAACTCGCCCGGCGAGCGGTCGGCGCGCGGGTCCTCGTCGCGGAAGCAGGGCGCGATCTGGAAGTAGCGGTCGAAGCCCGCGATCATCGTGAGCTGCTTGAACTGCTGCGGCGCCTGCGGGAGCGCGTAGAACTTGCCCGGATGCAGCCGCGAGGGCACGAGGAAGTCGCGCGCACCCTCGGGTGAGGAGGCGGTCAGGATCGGCGTCTGGAACTCCGTGAACCCTTGAGCGCGCATCGCATCGCGGAGATAGGCGATGACTTGGGCGCGGAGCATGATATTCGCGTGCAGCCCCTCGCGGCGGAGGTCGATGAAACGGTACTTGAGCCGGGTTTCCTCCGGGTATTCGGTCTCGCCGAAGACCGGCAGCGGCAGGTCGTCGGCGGCGGAGAGCACCTCGACCTCGCGGGCGTAGACCTCGATCTCGCCGGTCTCGATCTTCGGGTTCACCAGTTCGGGGGCGCGCGCCTTCACCTCGCCGTCGATCCGGATCACCGATTCCGCCCGGACCTTTTCCAGCACCGGAAAGGCGGCGCTGTCGCCGTCGCAGATCACCTGGGTGATGCCGTAGTGGTCGCGCAGGTCGATGAAGAGCACGCCGCCATGATCGCGCACGCGATGCACCCAACCCGAGAGACGGACGGTCTCGCCGACATTGGCGGCGCGGAGGGCCGCGCAGGTATGGGAGCGATAGGCGTGCATGAGCCGGTTCCTGACTGAAATGGAGGGCCGCGAAAGACGCGCCGACTTATACCGGGCATCCCCCCGCGCGCAAGCTTCGCCACCGCGAAACGCACTGAGACGATCCCCTACATGCGCGCGAGCGTCGCCGCGGGCCGCACGAGACGCGCCGGACAGAGGCCGCGCAGCGAATTGCCGAGCATGACCGTGCCGCCGCTCAGATCCTCGGGCCGCAGCACGGCCTCGCGCGCCCGGCCGCTTCTGAGCAGGCTTTCACGCAGCACCCCCGGCAGCAGGCCGCAGGAGAGCCGCGGTGTCAGGAGTTCGTCCCCGAGCTTCACGAAGATGTTGAAGATCGTGCCCTCGCAGACCTCGCCGCGATGGTTGAGGAAGATCATCTCGTGGATCTCGGGCGGAAGATTGGCCCGTGTCCGGTCGTAGAGCGCGCGCTGCGTCGTCTTGACCCGGAGCCAGGGGTCCGCCGGGTCGAGCCGGTCGCGGGCGACGGCGATGTTCCAGATCGGCGGGCCTTGCGTGAAGGCCTGCGCCGAGACCTCGAGCAGGTTGTCCCGCCCGAGCGTCAGCCGCACCCTGAGCGGCGTCGAGCCGCGCGTCACCTCCTCGAGCGCGGCATCGATGCGGAGACGGTCGAAGCCGAAACCGAAGAGTCGCGCGCCCCGCTCCATCCGCGCGAGATGCATCTCAAGGTTCAGGAAGCCCGGGTTGCGGCGCCAGGCGAATGTCTCGATCAATCTGAAGTCCCTGGGCAGGCCTGGACGAATCGCGCTTTCCACAGAGCCTCCTCGTATTCGCTCCGAGCCAGGCTGTCCGCCACGACCCCACCTCCGACATTCAGCACGGCTGTCCCGCCCGAATGGAGCGCCAGAGTCCGGATCGCGACATTGAAGGCCGCGCGTCCGTCCGGCGCCATCCAGCCGATCGCGCCGCAATAGGCGTCGCGGGGCCATGGCTCCAGCTCGCGGATGACCTCCATGGCACGGACCTTCGGTGCCCCGGTCACGGATCCACAAGGAAAGAGCGCGCCGAGAATGCCACCGAGCCGCGTCCCCGGCAACAGCCGCCCGGTCACCCGGCTCACCATCTGATGCACGGTCGCATAGGTTTCGACGGCGAAGAGCTCCGGAACCGCGACCGAGCCGATCTCCGCGATGCGCGAGACGTCGTTGCGAAGGAGATCGACGATCATCAGGTTCTCGGCGCGATTCTTCTCGTCGACTTCGAGCGCGCGGGCCAGGCCCGCGTCCTCCGCCGGGTCCTCGGCGCGCGGCGCGGTGCCCTTCATCGGCCGGGTCTCGATCCCGCCGGCGCCATCGAGGGCGAAGAAGAGTTCGGGCGAGCGCGAGATCAGCGTCACCGGGCCGAGCGTGACCAGCGCGTCATGACCGACCTTCTGGTGCGCGGCGAGCGCGGCCGCGATCGCAGCCGGATCGCCCTCCCAGCGCCCGTCGAGCGGGAAGGTCAAATTCGCCTGATAGATGTCGCCCGCGCGGATGTACTCGGCGACCCGTGCGAAGGCCCGCGCATAGGTGGCATAGTCCCACCTTGGGGTGAAGGGGCCGAGCCGGCCTCCCGGCTCCGCGGGGGGCGCGGGGCGGGGCGCGTCGAAGACGCCGAGGCAGATGAGCGGCGTTCGCCGTTCGGCCGGCATGAGCGGCGCGAGTTTCGGCTCCAGCACATAGCCGAGTTCGTAGCTGGCGTAGCCCGCGATCCATTTCCCGCGCGCCAGCATCGCCTCCGCCCGTGCGATGGCGCCGGGCACCTCCTCGTGCCGCGTGGCGATCAGGGCCTCGGCCGGCGCCGCGAACAGCGCCCGCGCGCCATCCGGTCCGAACCCGACCTCGATCATTCCGTGCCGCGTCAAGATCCGCCGCTCCGCCCGCTCCGCCTGCCGGCGCCTCATGGCCCGATGCGCCCCGAGGGTCAATCGCCCGTCCACGCGTCTCCTTCTTCGAATCGGGGAGCCGGTTGCCAAGCCGGACTTTCATACAGCATGCGCGCCTCGACCGGACCCCGCCCGCCGCTCAACGGTCCGAGGGCGGCGCGTCCCGGTGTCGCGCCAACGCCCGAAAACGGCCGCGCCCCGGCGACCGCGTGGGCCGGTCCGGCGTCCAGCGGCGGGCATTTCCTTTCCCGGGCGGAGGGGGTAATGCGCCGAAACCCACCGCGCCGGCTCCGGAGAACCGCATGCCCCTCTCGGTCTTCGCCGCCGTCCTCGTCGGCGCGGCGCTTCACGCGAGCTGGAACGCCATCGTCAAGGCCGGTTCCGACAAGGTGCTCTCGGCCGTCCTCGTCGCGGGCGGCTCGGCGCTCATCGCCCTGCCCTTCCTCTTCTTCCTCCCCGCGCCAGCCCCGGAGAGCTGGCCCTTCCTCGCCGCCTCGACCGCGGTGCAGACGCTCTATTTCATCCTCGTCGCCCTTGCCTATCAGGCGACCGAGATGAGCCTCGCCTATCCGCTGATGCGCGGCTCGGCGCCCGTGCTCGTGGCGCTCGCGAGCATCCTGATCCTCGGCGAGCGCATCGAGCCCGCGGGCTGGCTCGGCATCGCGCTGGTGTCGGGCGGCGTGCTGGCGATCGCGGGAGCGGGCCGCGCCCGCGCGTCGCGCTCCGGGGTCGCCTTCGCCCTCGCCAATGCCTGCGTGATCGCAACCTATACGCTGATCGACGGAGTCGGGGTCCGGCTCTCGGGCGCGCCAGTCTCCTATGCGCTCTGGCTCTTCGTCGCCAATGCCGCGCCGCTCCTCGCCTGGGCGATCGTGACCCGCGGCCCGGCGCTCCGGGCCTATGCCCGCGCCCATGCACGGGTCGCGCTGATCGGCGGCGCGGGCAATCTCGGCTCCTACGGCCTCGCGCTCTGGGCGATGACGCATGCGCCGGTCGCGCTCGTGGCCGCGTTGCGCGAGACATCGATCTTGTTCGGCCTCGCCATCGCCGCCCTGGCGCTCGGCGAGCGCGTGGACCCAAAACGGCTCGCGGCGGCCATGCTCATCCTCGCCGGGGCGATCGGCCTCAGGCTCGGCTGAGGCAAATCTCCTTGCGCCCGGGCCAGCCGCCTCTATAACCACCGGGAATTTGCCGCCCGTTCTCGAATCCACCTGACCGGCGCGCCGCCCGCGCCGGACGAAACCGCAGGCCCCACCATGCCGAAAAGAACCGATATCCAGTCGATCATGATCATCGGCGCGGGTCCAATCGTGATCGGCCAGGCCTGCGAATTCGACTATTCCGGCGTTCAGGCCTGCAAGGCGCTCCGCGAGGAAGGCTACCGCGTCATCCTGGTCAATTCGAACCCGGCGACGATCATGACCGATCCGGAGATGGCCGACGCGACCTATATCGAGCCGATCACGCCGGAAGTCGTCGCGAAGATCATCGAGAAGGAACGCCCGGACGCGCTCCTGCCGACCATGGGCGGGCAGACCGGGCTCAACACCTCGCTCGCGCTCGACGACATGGGGGTGCTCGAGAAATTCGGCGTCGAGCTCATCGGTGCCAAGCGCGCCGCGATCGAGATGGCCGAGGACCGCAAGCTCTTCCGCGAGGCGATGGACCGCATCGGCCTCGAAAATCCGAAGGCCACCATCGTCACCACCATGGCCGAGGCGATGGACGCGATCGAATACGTCGGTCTCCCCGCGATCATCCGCCCCGCCTTCACGCTCGGCGGCACCGGCGGCGGCGTCGCCTACAACCGCGAGGATTACGAGCGGATCTGCAAGACCGGCCTCGACGCCTCGCCGGTGAGCCAGATCCTCATCGACGAAAGCCTGCTCGGCTGGAAGGAATTCGAGATGGAGGTGGTCCGCGACAAGGCGGACAACTGCATCATCGTCTGCTCGATCGAGAACATCGACCCGATGGGCGTGCATACCGGCGATTCGATCACCGTCGCCCCGGCGCTGACGCTGACCGACAAGGAATACCAGATCATGCGCAACGCCTCGATCGCGGTCCTGCGCGAGATCGGGGTGGAGACCGGCGGCTCCAACGTGCAGTTCGCGGTGCATCCGGATACCGGCCGGCTCGTGGTGATCGAGATGAACCCGCGCGTCTCGCGCTCCTCGGCGCTCGCCTCGAAGGCCACGGGCTTTCCGATCGCGAAGATCGCGGCGAAGCTCGCCGTCGGCTATACGCTCGACGAGCTCGACAACGACATCACCCAGGTCACGCCCGCCTCCTTCGAGCCGACGATCGACTATGTCGTGACCAAGATCCCGCGCTTCGCCTTCGAGAAATTCCCCGGCACCGAGCCGCTTCTGACGACCGCGATGAAGTCGGTCGGCGAGGCGATGGCAATCGGGCGGAGCTTCCACGAATCGCTGCAGAAGGCGCTCTGCTCGCTCGAAACCGGGCTCACCGGTCTCGACGAGATCGAGATCCGGGGCGCCGACGGGCCGGATTCGCTCGCGGCGATCACCTCGGAACTGGCGAGACAGACGCCGGACCGGCTCCTGATCGTCGCGCAGGCGATGCGCCACGGACTGACCGACGACCAGATCCACGCGGTCACGAAATTCGATCCCTGGTTCCTCGCCCGTATCCGCGAGATCATCGGCGCCGAGGAAGCGGTGCGGGCCAACGGCCTGCCGACCGCGGCGCCGGATCTCAGGCGGTTGAAGATGATGGGCTTCTCCGACGCCCGGCTCGCGAAGCTCACGGGTCGCTCGGAGGCGAGCGTGCGCGCGGACCGGCATCACGCCGGCATCCGCGCGGTCTTCAAGCGCATCGACACCTGCGGCGCCGAGTTCGAGGCGCAGACGCCCTACATGTATTCGACCTACGAGGCCGAGCACGGCGGCTTCACCGAATGCGAGGCGCGGCCGACGGAGGCGAAGAAGGTCGTGATCCTCGGTGGCGGCCCGAACCGGATCGGCCAGGGGATCGAGTTCGACTACTGTTGCTGCCACGCCTGTTTCGCGCTGACCAAGGCGAGCTACGAGACCATCATGGTCAACTGCAACCCGGAGACGGTCTCGACCGACTACGACACCTCGGACCGGCTCTATTTCGAACCGCTGACGCTTGAGCATGTCCTTGAGATCCTCCGGGTAGAGCAGGAGAACGGCACGCTGCATGGCGTGATCGTGCAGTTCGGCGGCCAGACGCCGCTGAAGCTCGCCAACGCGCTGCATGACGCCGGCATCCCGATCCTCGGCACCACGCCCGATGCGATCGACCTCGCCGAGGATCGCGAACGGTTCCAGCAGCTTCTCGGCCGGCTCGATCTGCGCCAGCCGCGCAACGGCATCGCCCGCTCGCCGGGACAGGCGCTCGCGGTCGCGACCAATCTCGGCTACCCGCTGGTGATCCGGCCCTCCTATGTGCTCGGCGGCCGGGCGATGGAGATCGTGCGCGACGAGGAACAGCTTCGCCGCTACATCCGCGAGGCGGTGCATGTCTCGGGCGACAATCCGGTTCTGCTCGACGGCTATCTCTCGAATGCGACCGAGGTCGACGTGGACGCGCTCTGCGACGGCGAGCGGGTGCATATCGCGGGCGTCATGGAACATATCGAGGAGGCGGGCGTCCATTCCGGCGACAGCGCCTGCTCGATCCCGCCCTATTCGCTCAGCCCCGAAATCGTCGCGCGGATCGAGGAGCAGACCCGCGCCATGGCGCTGGCGCTCGGCGTCGTAGGTCTCATGAACGTGCAGTTCGCGATCCAAGGCGAGGAAATCTTCGTCCTCGAAGTGAACCCGCGCGCCTCGCGCACCGTGCCCTTCGTCGCCAAGGCGACCGACAGCGCGATCGCCGCGATCGCTGCCCGGATCATGGCGGGCGAGAAACTGACCGATTTCCCCGAGCGACCGCCCTATCCGGAGGGCATCGGCCCGGACGATCCGCTGCCCTTCGCCGATCCGCTGACGCTGGCCGATCCCCGGACGCCGTGGTTCTCGGTCAAGGAGGCGGTCATGCCCTTCAACCGCTTCCCCGGCGTCGATACGCTGCTCGGGCCGGAGATGCGCTCGACGGGCGAGGTCATGGGGTGGGACCGCTCCTTCCCGCGCGCCTTCCTCAAGGCGCAGCTTGGCGCCGGCACGCTCCTGCCCGAGAAGGGAGCGCTCTTCCTCTCGGTCAAGGATGCCGACAAGACCGAGGCGCTGCTCGAAGCGGCGCGGCTGATGCGCGATCTCGGCTTCACGCTGGTCGCGACCGGCGGCACGGCGAGTTTCCTGAAGGAGAACGGGATCGAGGCGACGCGGGTCAACAAGGTCTACGAGGGCCGGCCGCATATCGTCGATGTGATGAAGGACGGCGGCGTGCAGATCGTCTTCAACACCACCGAGGGCCGCCAGTCGATCGCCGACAGCCGCGCGATCCGCGCGCTCACGCTCTCGACCAAGACGCCGTATTTCACCACCGCCGCCGGCGCCCATGCCGCCGCGCTCGCGATGAAGAGCCGTCTGGAAGGCGATCTGGCGGTGCGCTCGCTGCAGTGAGTCCGGAAGCAAGGACTGCTCAATGCGGGGGACGCTACCAGTCCAAACGGAGCAATTGCCATAGCCTCATCGGTGCCCAGCAGTGGGCACGAACCTTGCCAAACTGCTTCGATGCCTGATTCCGCTGTAGGTAAGTCAGGGCGGTATGAAAGCGTCCGTTTCTAAAAATCAGTATTGGAGCAGCTTCGTCCGCTCTACCATCGATCGTAAGAAACTCAAACTTCAAATCAAATATGATGGCCCCATTGTTCGGAATATCTACAATGTGAAGATTTTCTAGACATGCCCTGATAGCCTGACTCCTTCCACCACCACCAATCGCAATGTCACAGTTTTTTACATACAGTCCGCTTTCCTTATGTGTTTGTCCTTCTTGTAGATCTACACTCTCTATCGCCGATGGATATGCTCCATCTTCATAGATTCCCCAACGTCGATATATTTTTCTAACTATAGCTGTGCCCTTTCCGTTATTTAATACCGAGAACCAAATCTCCTCGACCTCATTATTATCGATAAAAAACTTACCGTTATCGTATGATAATTTTGAGTCATTTTCTATTTCAACGCTAAGTAACGGAAAATTCTCAATCTTTAATCTGACGTAATTTATATACAAAGTAACGAATGAGACCGCCAAAGCAACGAAAGCTATCACAACAGACATACTCTGATTTCCCTTCTTCTGGGCTATGCTTGCCCACTGACCTCCCGCGCATAGACCCTGAGCACAGCGTTCATCCGAGAAAGGTGCAGAGGCCCCAACGTCTTGAACCATTTCGCCACGTCGACGTCGATCTCGATCTCCACGTCCTCGGGCTCGGCGGCGTTCGAGCGGTTGGCGCCGAAGGCGGGCAGGCTGCCGCCCGCGTCGCGAAACCCGCGCAACCAGCGTTCCTGCGCCGCGAGGCCGGTCAGCAGTTCCGCATAGACCTTCTCCTCCGCCTTCGTGCGTTTCACATCGTCCATCCCGTTCCCCCGGCGCGGATACATCGAAGGCCCGGACCTTGGCGCGAAGCGGGTTAACGAGGGATGGATCGCCGGATGGTGGCCGATCGGCGCGCGCTGCATCCGCCCGATGTGACACGCCGCCCCATTGACCCGAGGCAGGCCGCGCGGCGAGCGTCGCGCCCATGCCACATCACCGCCTCCTCCCGCTCGTCCCGCTCCTGATCGCCGCCACGGCCGCCGCCGCGCAGGATCAGCCGGCCTATCTCGACGACCGATCGGACGGGCCGGCGCTCATCCGATCCTATTACAATGCGATCGATCGCGGCGAGTATCCGCGCGCCTACGCCTATTTCGGCGACAGCCCCCCGGTCGCGACCTATGAGGCTTTCGCGAAAGGCTACGCCGACACGGTGAAGACGGACCTGCGCCTCGGTCCGGATCTGCCGGACGCGGCGGCGGGCAGCGTCACCCATCACGTGGGCGTCGTCCTGCGCGCGACGCGCAAGGGGGGCGGGAGCGCGGTCTATGCCGGATGCTACCGCGTGGTTCAGCCGAACTGGTGGAATACCGATCCCCTGGTCTTCGAGCCGCTGCGGATCAGACATGCGAGGCTCGCTCCGGTCAGGGAGGCGTTCGAGCGCGCGGTCCTGCCGGATTGCGCCGACGACAATTAGTTTCAGGAGCTTGGCGGAGGTTGTTCAGCGGGGCTTACCCGCAGGATTCCGCCTATCTGGCACCAGGCTCTGGACTTTGCTGCGGCGCAGCATGTATAGTGCCTGCCTCGTCAACGACCAAGGAGCGCCGACTTGCGCCCGACCCTGCGAACCGCCCGCGCCGCGCTCACCGGCACCGTCGTGACCGGCCACCTCATGGCGCTCATGCTGGCCATGCCCGCCTCCGCCGCCGAGCCAAGCGGCAGGAACGCTCCGGCTCCGCGGCCCGCGGAACTGAGTTGCCTCGCGGAAGCGGTGTATTTCGAGGCCGGCGGCACGGGATCGAAGGCCGAGGCCGCCGTGGCCCATGTCATCGTGAACCGCGCGGAGAGCGACGAGTTCCCCGGCACGATCTGCGGCGTGGTGAGCGAGGGCTGCCAGTTCTCCTATCGCTGTGACGGACGCTCCGACGCGCTCGCGGACGCTGAGCGGCGCGATGACGCCTACGCCGCCGCCCGCGCGGTTCTGAGGGGCGAACCGGACATCACCGACGGGGCGCTGTTCTTTCACGCGGCGACCGCCAAGCCCGGATGGTTCAGCACGCGCGACCGCGTCGGCAAGATCGGCGGCAACGTCTTCTATCGTTAGGCAAGCGCCGGGAGCTCGGTCGCGGGCAGCGCCGTCAGCGCGCCACCATGACCGGTATCTTCGATTCCGTCACGATCCGGGCAGCCTGACTGCCCATGGTCTCGGCGCTCCAGGAGCTCTGGCCCCGCGCGCCCACGACGATGAGATCGCAGCGCCGCCGTTCCGCCTCGGCGAGGATCGCCGTGCTCGGGCTCGCCGATGTGACAAGCGCCGCGTCGGTCCTGAATCCGACCGAGAGCGCCTTCGCCTCGGCCTCCGCCAGGACCCATTCCGCGCGCAGTTCCCGCACCGAATACGGTAGCGGGCGCAGCGGGCCCGGCCGTGACCGATCATCATCCGGATCGGGTTCGATCACCGTCAGGAAGGTGAGCCGCGCCCCCATGCCCGCCCCGAGCCCCATCGCCGCTTCGACCGCGCGCTCGGCCCGCGCGGACCCGTCCGTCGCCACCAGGATGTGGATATACATGCGCCTCGGTTCCCCCCGAGGCCCGGAATAGCACCGCTCGCCACCGCGATTCCTTGATCGAGCGCAAGACCGCCGATCCGGCGCGAGAATTTCAGGCGTCATCCGCGGGTTCCGGCGGCCGAACAGGCGAAAACCGCCGGAGCGGATGCTCCGGCGGTCCATGCTCATCTCACACGAGGTGATCGCACGCGGCCCGGTTCCGGGTCCGCCTGGCCGGATCAGGCCTCGGCGGCTTCCGGCTTCGCCTCGATGGTGTTCTTCGTGGCAATCTCGATCCGGCGCGGCTTCAGCGCCTCGGGCACTTCACGCACGAGGTCGATGTGGAGCAGGCCGTTCTCGGTCACCGCGTCCTTGGCCCGCACGTGATCGGCGAGCTGGAAGCGCCGTTCGAAGGCGCGGGTCGCGATGCCGCGATGCAGGTAGTTCCGCTTGGTTTCGCCCTCGGCCTCGGCCTTGCGGCCGGTCACGACCAGCTGGCCCTCACGCGCCTCGACATTGAGTTCGCCGTCCGCGAAACCCGCGACCGCGATGGTGATGCGGTAGGCGTTCTCGCCGGTCTTCTCGATGTTGTAGGGCGGATAGCTCGCCTGGCCCTCGGCCAGGGAAACCTGCTCGAGAATATTGGCGAGACGGTCGAAGCCAACGGTCGAGCGATAGAGCGGGGAAAGATCAAAGTGACGCATGATGCATCCTCCATTGGAAGCGATACAAATAAGCTCGGGTCCTCGCTGCCGGACGGACCCTCCAGTTCTATCCAGCCCGATGACCGGCGCCGGATGATGGTCAGTTGGGAGATCAGCGCCGCCGTTTCAACCCCGGCCGGCGCGAAGGTTTCGCTAATCCTTCGCGCGCCGCCGCCGGTCCCGCTCCGCGTCCTGCTCGGCCACGCTCATGACCGGCCGGGCCGACAGCGCGGCGCGGAGCGCGGCGATCCGGGGTGGGGCGACGACGGTCAGCGCGACGTCGCTTCCCCGCGTGTCGCGCGCCATCGCCGAGACCACGGCGACCACCCGGCGGGCACCGGGCCGGCCTGCGAGGACCGGCGCGCCGGAGACACCGGCATTGACCCCGCAGGCCAGCATCGCGACCCCGGCCCCCGTCACCCCGCGCGGCGCGCAGGGCCCCGCGATCGAGGGCGCATAGGCCCGGTCGCGCGCGTAGGAAACGATGATCCCGCCACTCTCGCCGCCCGAGGCCGCGACCGGCAGCGGGCCGGCCGCCGAGCGCGGGATCGGTCGGTCGAGTTCGAGGAGCGCCATGTCGCGCGACACATCGCCGAGATTGGCGGCGGCGGTGAAATCGAACCCCGGCAAGGTCGCCATCCGCACCACCCGTCGCGCCGCGGCGTATTCGTCCCGGTACTGCCCCGCGACGAAGGTGAGCCCGTGAAGCCGCACGAGCCGCTTGGTGATCGGGCTGTAGAGACAATGCGCCGCCGTCAGCACGTGGCTCGCATCGATCAGCGTCGCGGTACAGAAGCGCGAGCCGTAGACATTGAGCCGTCCCACGCCCCTGAACTCGCCCGCTTCGGGAGCCGAAAGCAGGCGCCGCTCCGTCTGTGCCCGCGCGCCCTGGCCGTCCGGAAGGATGGCTGCGAGCAGGACGGCGAGAAGCAGTCCGATCCAGCGCCGGGACGGATGTCTCACACCCGCCCCTCGAGCGTGCGCGGCTTCGGCCCGCCGGTCGCCCAGTCGAGCAGTTCGGCGGTATGTGCGACCGGCACGTCGATCCCGGCCCCGATCTGTGTCAGGCAGCCGATATTGCCCGCCGCGATCACCTGTGGCGCCAGTTCCCGCAGCGTTTCCACCTTGCGGTCCCTGAGCTTGCCCGAGATCTCCGGCTGGGTGAGGTTGTAGGTCCCGGCCGAGCCGCAGCAGAGATGGCTGTCGCGCGGCTCCACCACCTCGAATCCCGCCTGGCGCAGCAGCGTCTTCGGCGCGTCCCGCACCCGCTGCCCGTGTTGCAGCGAACAGGCGGCGTGGTAGGCGACGCGGAGCCCGGTGCCCTTCGGCTCGCGCAGGCCGAGCTCCGCCATGACCTCGCTCAGATCCTTCGCCCGCGCCGCGACCTCGCGGGCCTCCGCCGCCTCCGGCTCACGCGCGAAGAGATGGCCGTAGTCCTTGATCACGGTGCCGCAGCCGCTCGTGTTGATGACGATCGCATCGAGGCCCGCCCCCCGGATCTCCCGCGTCCAGGCCGCGACATTGGCCCGCGCCGAACCCCGCGCCGCTTCCTCGCGCCCCATGTGATGGGTGAGCGCGCCGCAGCAGCCCATGCCCTCGGCGATCACCACTTCGGCGCCATGCCGCGTCAGGAGCCGGATCGTCGCCGCGTTGATGCCGGGATCGAGCACCCTTTGCGCGCAGCCGGTCAGGAGCGCGACCCGCATCCGCCGTTCGCCCTCCGCCGGAAAGACCTGGGGCCCGTCGTCACCCTTCGGCGGCACCCGCGCCGGGGCGAGGTCGAGCATCGCGCGCAACCGCTCCGGCATCACGCCCTTGAAGGGCCGCCCGAGCCTCGCGAGCATGAGCATCCCGCGGAACCGCTCGGGATAGGGCAGCACCCGCGCCAGCATCTCGCGGACCGCCCGCTCCGCGAAAGGCCGTTTGTACGTCCGCTCGATATGGATGCGCGCATGATCGACGAGATGCATGTAATCGACGCCCGAGGGGCAGGTCGTCATGCAGGAGAGGCAGGAGAGGCAGCGGTCGATATGCTTGACGGTCTTCTCGTCGGCGGGCCGGCCGGCCTCCAGCATGTCCTTGATGAGATAGATCCGGCCCCGGGGTGAATCGAGCTCGTCGCCCAGAACCTGATAGGTCGGGCAGGTCGCGGTGCAGAAGCCGCAATGCACGCAGGTCCGCAGGATCTTGTTCGATTCCGCGATCTCCGGATCGGCGAGTTGTTCTTCAGTGAAACTGGTACGCATCTCAGGCCATCGCCACGGTCGCGGCCGCCTGGGTCGGGGCCATCCGACCCCGGTTCAGCACGCCCTTGGGATCGAACTTCGCCCGGAGCGCGGCGGAGAGCGCCGCGACGGGCGCGGGTTCCGGATGGAACACGCCGAACCGCGCCTTCGCCGTCTCCGGCCCCTTGATCAGCGTCGCATGTCCCGGCACCCCTTCCATGGCGGCGCGGATGTCCACCGCCGCGTCGGCGCGCAGGCTCAGGAGCCCGCCGGCCCAGTCGCAGATCACCACCTCCGCCCCCACCGCTTCGAGTGTCGCGCCGAGCCCCGGCCCGTCGGACGGTTTGACCGAGATGCGCCAGACCGCGCCCGGCGATCCGGCGAGCGGAGCCAGGTCGCGCAGCCCCGCCCAGTCTCCCGGCCCCTCGACCACCCGCGCCGTGCCGAATTCGGCCAGAGCCCCGGTCAGGGCGGCGGTCCGGTGCGCGACCGCCCCGTCGAACCCCTCGACGCGCAGCAGCGTCACGGGTCCACCGCCCAGCGCGGAGGGTACATGCGCCGCCCCTGTCACCTCATAGGGAGTCGCCACCGCCGCCCGCATCGCCCGGCCCGCCGCTTCCGGCGAGAGACCGTCGAGGACCAGCGTCGCGGTGCGGTGCGCGACCGGCAGCACCTTGAACGCCACCTCGGTCAGCACGCCGAGTGTCCCATGCGATCCGGCGAGCAGTTTCGCCAGATCGAGCCCGGTCACGTTCTTCATCACCCGGCCGCCGTTACGCACCACCGTCCCGCCGCCATCGACGAAGCGGACCCCGATCAGGCTGTCGCGGCAGGCGCCGGCCTGAAACCGTCGCGGGCCCGAGGCATTGACCGCGACCATGCCGCCCAGCGTCGGAATGCCGTTGGCGCCGGTGAGCGCGCGTCCGTCCCAGGGCTCGAAAGGCAGCCGCTGGCCCTCGGCGGCCAGCGCCGCCTCGACCTCCGCGACCGGCGTCCCAGCCCGCGCGACCAGCGTCAGCGCACCCGGCTCGTAGAGCGTGATCCCGGTAAGCCCGCCCAGCACGAGCGGCGCCCCCTCGACCGCGTGGCCCAGCCCGCGCGTGCCGCCCCCGAGGATCTCCAGCGGCTCGCCCCGGGCGGCGGCGCCCCGCACCGCCTCGGCGACATCGGCTTCGTCCCTGGGTTCCATGCTCACGCCGCCCGCCGCCCCTCGCTCGCGGCGAGCGGGAAGACCTTCGCGGGGTTGAGCAGCCAGCGCGGATCGAACACGTCCTTCACCCGAAGCTGCGCCTCCAGGTCGTCGCGGGTGAACTGCACATCCATCAGGTCGCGCTTCTCGACGCCGACGCCATGCTCCCCGGTGAGGCAGCCGCCGACCTCGACGCAGAGGCGCAGGATATCGGCGCCGAGATCCTCCGCCTTTTCAAGATCGCCGGGCTTGTTCGCATCATAGAGGATCAGCGGATGCATGTTGCCGTCGCCGGCGTGAAAGACATTGGCGACGCCGAGCCCGTAGCTCTCGGTCAGCTCGCCGATGCGCCGCAGCACGTAGGGCAGCTCGCCCACCGGGATCGTCCCGTCGAGGCAGATGTAATCCGCGATCTGCCCCATCGCGCCGAAGGCCGACTTGCGCCCCTTCCAGATCAGCGCCGATTCCTCGGCGGAGCGGCTCTCGCGTATGACCTCCGGCGCGTGCCGTTCGGCGACGGCGAGGATCTTCCCGAGCTGCTCGGCGATCTCGGTCTCGGAACCCTCGACCTCGACGATCAGCAGCGCCTCGACATCCGGGTACCCCGCCCCGGCGAATTCCTCGCAGGCACGGATGCAGGGCCTGTCCATGAACTCGATCGCGACCGGCAGCACGCCCGCGCGGATGATATCGGCGACACAGGCCCCCGCGACCTCGTTGGAGCCGAAACCCATCAGCACCGGCCGCGCCCCCTCGGGCTTGCGCAGGATGCGAAGCGTCGCCTCGGTCACGATGCCGAGCTGCCCCTCCGAGCCGCAGATGACGCCGAGCAGGTCGAGGCCGGCCGCGTCGAGATGCGCGCCGCCGATCTCGATGACGGTGCCGTCCATCAGGACCATGGTGAGCCCCAGCAGGTTGTTCGTCGTCACGCCATATTTCAGGCAATGCGCCCCGCCCGAGTTCATGCCGATATTGCCGGCGATGGCGCAGGCGAGCTGGCTCGACGGATCGGGGGCGTAGAAGAAATCCTGCCCCTCGACCGCGCCGGTGACCGAGAGATTGGTCCGGCCCGCCTCGACGCGGATGAAACGGTTCGCGGTGTCGATCTCGAGCACGCGGTTCATCCGGCCGACGCCGAGTACGACGCAATCCTCGGTCGGGAGCGACCCGCCCGCGAGACTCGTGCCCGCGCCGCGCGGAACGATCTTGACGCCTTCCTCGAAACAGACCCGCGCGATCGCCGCGACCTCGGCGGTCGAACCCGGCAGCGCGACGGCGAGCGGAGGGCAGCGATAGGCGGTCAGCGCGTCGCATTCATAGACGCGAACCTCCTCGGGCGCGTCGATCACCAGCGCGTCGGGCGCCGCCTTCCTGAGCTTCGCGACGATCGCCTCCTTGCGCGCGATGACGTTTCGGTCCGGCTCCGGCATCCGCATTGGCTGACCTCCCCTTCGCGGCCTCGTCGCGGCCCTTTCGTAAAGAGATAGGCCGCTCGCCCAACGAAGCCAAGCATGGCGTCAGCCTCCGGGCCCGAGTCGGCGCCGCGATCGGGTCGCCCGCGTCGAGCACCGCGCAACCCGCCTTCGTACCGACCCGGAGGTCGTAGTGCAAAGATGTGGGTCCGGATTGGCCGGATCGATCCGCCGGCCTCAGTCCTCGGGGTGGTCGCTCGCGAAGGCGATGATCGTGCCATCTGCCATGTGCGCCCGGACCCAGTGGTCCATGAAGCCATCGAAGCTTTGGCGCGGGGCCAGCGTGATCGCGCGGGCCGCGCGGAGCGTGCGCGTGACCGCGTCGGGGAGCGCGTCGCAGCCTGCCTGACCCGCGAACATATGGATGCTCCCGTCCGCTCCCCGGCGAAGCAAGCTCAGCGCCTCGTTCGGCGTGAGACGCGAGAAGCCGGGCGCGGGATCGTCGTCGTGGTCGCGGGTCCCGCCCCGGGCGATGACATAGCGCGAACGGATGTCCTCGACGCGCAGGTCGGTCTCGCTCTCGGTCTCGCCCGCCAGCGCCTTGGCCCGGGCCTCGTCATCATCGGCGGCGCGCACCGAGAGGAGCAGGCGCACCTCCCGCAGTTCGGTGACCTCGATCTCGTAGTCGCGGTCGCGGCCCGATCCGTCCATCGCGGGCCCTACGGGCGGACGGGCGCGGTGGCGCGGGCGCGGCTGGTTCTGGTGGTCATGATGCTGGCTCCAATGTGTTGATGCGGGCGTGACGTGGCCCCTAGGCGCCCGGTACGCGGCGGGCCGGGCGTCGCGGGCGTGCCGTCCTCAGGAACCAGCCTGATGGATTGCCACCTCAGTTGCCGATGAACGCGCCGATGATGCATCTCTCACAACTAAAAGATGAATCATGAGTCTTGCAAGTGCCGTTATGCGCGCATGACACCAGTCTCCGCGCGAAGCGCGCGCAGAGTTGAGACGGCGCCACGACCGCGAGGAGGACCGTCGCGCGATGCCGGCGGGAATGCCGCGGGATCGGCCAGCCGGGTCCCGAGCGCTTCCAGGACATCACCGGGGGCGCGCCGGGGCGCCGACGGCCACCCACGTTCGACGCGATGCGCGCACGCGGGCGCGGTTCGCGCGAAGGTCCGCTGCTTCAGATCCTCGCGAGGAAGGCGTCGACGATCGCGCCCGCGTCACCGGTCTGGCCTGCGGGATCGAGCGTTGGCCGCCAGTCGATCCCCTCCGCCGCCGGAAGCGCCTCGGCGAGCGTGCCGCCCTGGTCGCGGACCCGCTTCACCGCTTGCTTCACCAGCGCCGCCGCCTCGGGGCGCGGCATCCGCTCGGCGAGCGCGAAGGTCGCCGCCTCGGCCATCATGAGCCCGCCATCGGCCATCAGCGCCTTCGCCATCCGCTCGGGATTGGCACGGAGGCTGCCGGCGAGACCGGTCGCGGTCCGGAGACCAGCGCCCGCCGCCGCCGCGAGGGCGGGCAGCACGAACCACTCGACCGGCCAGGCAGCGCCGTCGCGCTCCTGCGCGCCGAGCATCGCGGCGTAGAGGCCGCCGACCTGGGTGCCGCTCACCCGCGCCAGCGTCACCAGCGCCTCGGCTGAGACCGGATTCGACTTCTGCGGCATCGTCGAAGAGCCGCCGCCGGTACCCGCCTGAACCTCGCCGACTTCGGACTGGCCGAGCAGGATCAGGTCGGTGCCGATCTTGCCGAGCGAACCGGAGACGAGCGCGAGCCAGCCGCCGAACTCGGCCATCCCCGAGCGGTCGGCGTGCCAGGGAACCTCGGCCGGTTCCAGCCCGAGTTCGCCCGCCAGCGCGCGCATGACCTCCGGCCCCTTCCCCGCCAGGGCGGCGTTGGTCCCCGAGGCCCCGGCGAGCGAGACGCGCAGCAGCCGAGGGCGGAGCGCGGCGAGACGTTCGCGATGCGTGACGAGCGGCGCGGCCCAGACCGCGATCTTGGCGCCGAGCGTCGTCGGCGTCGCGATCTGGTTGCGGGTGCGCGCGGCCATTACCGTGTCGCGGTGGAGCTTCGCCTGCTCCGCGAAGGCGGCGACGAGGCTCGCGAGCCGGGCGTCGAGCAGGTCGCAGAGATCCCGGAGCCGGAGCACGAGCCCGGTATCCACGATATCCTGGCTGGTCGCGCCCCAGTGAAGCCAGGCACCGTGCTCCTTCGGGAGCGCCGCGCGGAAGCCCGCGACGAGGGCGGGGACCGGAACCCCCGCCTCCGCCACGCCGAGGCCGATCGCCGCCGGATCGAGCTTCGCCGCCCCCGCGGCCCCGGCGATCGCCGCGGCGCTTTCGCTCGGAATGATCCCGAGCGCGCCCTCGACCTTCGCCAGCGCACCCTCGACGCGGAGCATGGCGGCGATCGCCGCCTCGGTGCCGAAGAGCGCCGCGACCTCGGCGTCGCCATAGAGCGGCGCCGTCAGCGGATCGTCGAAGGGGGAGAACATCAGGCCGCCTTGAGCCCGAGGATCTCCCGCGCCTGCTGGTACGTCGCGACCGGGCGCTCGTATTTCTCGCAAAGCTCGACCACGCGGCGAACCAGCGCCGCGTTCGAGGGCGCGAGGGTGGACTTGTCGAGCCTGAGGTTGTCCTCGAGCCCGGTCCGCGCATGGCCGCCGGAGGAGACGCACCATTCGTTCAAGACGATCTGGTTCGGCCCGATTCCGGCGCCGCACCATTCGGACTCCGGCGAAAGCCGCCTCAGCGTCTCGATGTAGAAGTCGAACACCTCGCGATCGACCGGCATCGCATTCTTCACGCCCATCACGAACTGCACATAGGCCGGTGCCTTCAAGCGCCCGTCCTTCTGCATCGCGATCGCCTGGAAGATATGGCTCAGGTCGAAGGCCTCGATCTCCGGCTTCACGTCGTAGGTCAGCATCTCCGAGGCGAGCCAGTCCACCAGATCCGGGCTGTTCTCGTAGACCCGGGTCGGGAAGTTGTTCGAACCGACCGAGAGCGAGGCCATGTCGGGGGCGAGCGAGAGCATTCCGCCCCGTTCCCGCCCGGCGCCGGAACGGCCGCCGGTCGAAAGCTGCACAATCATTCCGGGGCAGTGCTCGCGGAGCCCTTCCAGCAGCCGCCCGAACTTCTCCGGGTCGGAGGTGGAGCTCTGGTCGTCGTTGCGCACATGGCAATGCGCGATGGACGCTCCCGCCTCGAAAGCTTCCTGCGTGCTCTCGATCTGTTCGGCGACCGTGATCGGAACGGCGGGGTTGTTCTCCTTGCGCGGCAGGCTGCCTGTGATCGCGACGCAGATGACGCAGGGTTTGTTCTCAGACATCGAGGAACACCGTTTCATTTTCGCCCTGAAGGCGGATATCGAAGCGATAGACGACCTTGCCGTCACGGTCCTCGCGCGTGGCGATGAGCGTGTTCCGGCGGTTCACCTGTTCGATCAGGTTCAGGACCGGGTCCTTGGCATTGGCGTCGGTTTCGTCGCCGAAGTACATCCGGGTGTTGAGCCCGATGTTGATGCCGCGGGCGACGATCCAGAGGTTCAGGTGCGGCGCCATCGGCCGGGCGTTGCGGCCCGGGACGATGCCCGGCTTCACGGTCTCGAAGCTGAAGAGCCCGGTGTCGAAATTCGAGATGATCCGGCCCCAGCCGCGGAAGCCTTCCTCGACCTCGGAGGACCGGCGGTCGGCGGGATGGGCGTAGATGCCGGCGGAATTCGCCTGCCAGACCTCGATCAGCACGTCCTTCAGGGGCGCGCCCGCGCCATCGGTGACGATGCCCTCGACGGTGATCCGCTCGCCCTCCGCGTTCGGACCCGCGATGTCGGTGCCGAGCTCCGTCTCGAAGATCTCGAAACCCGCCGCTCCGGGTGCCAGACCGATATGGACATAGGGGCCCGCCGTCTGCGACGCGGATTCGTGGAGGTAGTTCAATGGCTGCGGCATGGCTCAGTTCCCCTCCAGACGGTTCTCGAAAAGCGTGGACCGGCTGCCGCGCAGCACGATGTCGAACTTGTAGGCGAGGCAATCGAGCGGCACGGCGGCGTTGAGATCGAGCGGCGCGATCAGCCGGTCGATGGCATCGGCGTCGGGGATGGTCGCCACGATCGGGCAGGAACGGATCAGCGGGTCGCCCTCGAAATACATCTGGGTGATGAGCCGCTGGGCGAAGCCGGAGCCGAAGACCGAGAAGTGGATATGCGCGGGGCGCCAGTTGTTGACCCAGTTCCGCCAGGGATAGGCGCCCGGCCTGATGGTGCGGAAATGGTAGTAGCCGTTCTCGTCGGTCAGGGCCCGGCCGCAGCCGCCGAAATTCGGGTCGATCGGCGCGAGATAGGTGTCCTTCTTGTGCCGGTAGCGGCCGCCGGCGTTCGCCTGCCAGAATTCGACCAGCGTGTTCGGCACCGGCCGCCCGCCCTCGTCCAGCACCCGGCCGTGGACGATGATCCGTTCGCCGATCGGTTCACCGTCCTTGGCGTAGTTCAGGATCAGGTCGTTATCCAGCGGGCCGAGGTCGGAATGGCCGAAGGTCGGGCCGGTGATCTCCGAGAGCGAATTCTGCAGCGAGAGCAGCGCGAGGCGCGGCGAGCGCCCGACGCTGGTCTTGTAGTTCGGCGTGTAGGCCGCCGGCTGCAGGGTGCGGTCGCGCTGGAAGAATTCGGCTGGCCCCGATCTCGCGTTCGAGCCGGGCTTGCCCGTCTGGGTCATGGTTCCACTCCCATTTCCTTGTAGGTGTCCTTGACGATCTTGAAGGCATGGTTCGCAGCCGGGACGCCGGCATAGACCGCGACATGCATCAGCGCCTCGCGGATATCGTCCGGGGTCGCGCCAGTATTGGCGGTGGCGCGGATATGCATCGCCACCTCGTCATGATGGCCGAGCGCGGCGAGAAGCGCGATCGTCACCATCGAGCGCTCGCGCCTGGTCCATTCGCCGCGCGACCAGACCGTGCCCCAGGCCCCCTCGGTGATCATTTCCTGGAACGGCGCGTCGAAGGCGGTCTTGTTCGCCTCCGCCCGATCGACATGCGCGTCGCCGAGCACGCTCCGGCGCGTCTTCATCCCGGTGTCGTAACGTTCAGACAAGTCCGATCTCCTTCGCGAAATCCCCAACCAGCCGGGCATAGGTTTCCGGCGCCTCGACGCAGGGGATGTGTCCCGCGCCCCGGATGAGTTCGAACCGGGCGCCGTCGATGCTCTCGGCCATCTCGCGGACCAGATCGGGCGGCGTCGAGCCATCCTCCGATCCGGCGATGACCAGCGCCGGCAGCCTGAGCCCGGCGGTCGAGTCGCGCAGATCCGTCTCGGCGAGCGCCGCGCAGCAGGCGGCGTAGCCATCGGCGGGGGTGCGGGTCAGCATGTGGCGCCAGCCGGCGAGATCGACGGCGCGCTCGCTCCGGAAGCTCTTCGAGAACCAGCGCTCCAGGATCGGGTCGGCGAGCGCGGCGATGCCCTTCGCGCGTACCGTCGCGATCCGCTCCTGCCACATCTCGCCGGTGCCGATCTTCGGCGCCGTGTTCGAGAGCACCACGCCGCGCAGGAGATCGGGGCGTTCCGCCGCCAGCCCCTGCGCGATCACGCCGCCGATCGAGAGGCCGACGAAAAGCGCGTCCCGGATGCCGAGGTGATCGAGCAGCGCGGCCGCGTCCTGGACCAGATCGCCCATGTAATAGTCGCCATCCGGCGCGTCGGACAGCCCGTGGCCGCGCTTGTCATAGCGGATGACGCGGATGCCCTCGGGCAGAAGCGGCGTGATCGGGTCCCAGACCCGGAGGTCGGTGCCGAGCGAATTGGCGAAAACGATGACAGGGCCATCCTTCGCCCCCTCGTCCGCGTAGTGAACGTTCAGCCCGTTGATCTGAGCCATTTTCATTGTCGGTTCCCCCTTGCGGCGAACCATCACATTTTGCGTTGGTTATGTAAAATGATAAGAAAGGTCTCGCTTATAACCCATAGGGTATGAATGCGCGACATCAGCTACCGTCACGTCCGGTGTTTCATCGAGATCGCGCGGCTTCAGAGCGTGAGCCAGGCGGCGGATGCGCTGGCGATCTCGCAACCCGCGGTCTCGAAGACGCTGCGCGAGCTCGAGGAGCGGCTCGGGGCACGGCTTTTCGAACGCGTCGGGCGCCGATTGCGGCTGACACAGGAGGGCGCGCTGTTCCAGACCCACGCGGGGCTCTCGCTGCTCGAACTGCGCCGCGGAGTCCAGGCGCTCCAGGCGGGCGAGAAGCTCAGCGAACGGATCGAGATCGGCGTGCTGCCGACGGTGGCGACCGATCTGATGCCGCGCGCCACCCTGACCTTCGCCGAGCGGATGCCGGGGGTCACGCTGACCATAACCACCGGGCCCAACTGGCTTCTGCTCGCGCAACTGCGCGACGGCGCGGTCGATCTCGTGGTCGGGCGGCTCGCCGCGCCGGCGTCGATGGGCGGGTTGGTCTTCGAGCAGCTCTACAGCGAATCGGTGATCGCGATCGTGCGCGCGGGCCATCCGCTCGTCACCGAGCCGGCGCGCCCGCTCGCGGAGTTCCCGCTGATCCTGCCGCCGGCGGGGGCGATCATCCGGCCGGTCGTCGAGCAGTATTTCCTCAGCATCGGACAGGAGATGCCGCGCGCCTTCGCCGAGACCGTCGCCCACGCCATCGGGCGCGGACTGCTCCTGCGCTCCGACGCGGTCTGGTTCATCTCCAGGGGCGTGGCGACCGATGATCTCGCGGCGGGAACGCTGGTGGAACTCGACCTGCCGGGCCTGCCGATCCCCGGCCCCGTCGGTCTCACGCAGCGCGCGGGCGGCACGCCGACGCCGGTCCTCGTCGAGGTGATGCGCGCGATCCGCGACAGCGTCGCGGTCTGAGCCTACTCGTCCAGCGCGGCCTGGGCGTCGGCACGGCTCTTGCCGGTGACCTGCTGGGCGAGGGCCGCGGCCATGAACGGGTCGAGCTTGCCGTCGAGCACGCCCTGGCTGTCCGATGTCTCCACATTGGTGCGGAGATCCTTCACCATCTGATAGGGCTGCAGCACGTAGGAGCGGATCTGGTTGCCCCAGCCCGCGTCGCCCTTGGCCTCGTGCTGGGCGGTGATCGCCTCGTTCCGGCGCCGAAGCTCCATCTCGTAGAGCCTTGATTTCAGAGCCGCCATCGCATTGGCGCGGTTCTGGTGCTGCGACTTCTCCGAAGAGGTCACCACGATGCCCGTGGGGATATGGGTGATGCGGACCGCCGAGTCGGTCGTGTTCACATGCTGCCCGCCGGCGCCCGAGGAGCGGTAGGTGTCGATCCTGATGTCGTTCGTGGCGACCTCGATCTCGATGTTCTCGTCCACCACCGGATAGACCCAGACCGAGGAGAAGCTCGTGTGCCGCCGCGCCGCCGAGTCATAGGGCGAGATCCGCACGAGCCGGTGCACCCCGCTCTCGGACTTGAGCCAGCCATAGGCGTTCTGGCCCTTGATCTGATAGGTGACGGAGCGGATGCCGGCCTCTTCGCCCGGGCTCTCCGACATCATCTCGACCTTGTAGCCATGCGCCTCGGCCCACCGGACATACATCCGCGCCAGCATCGACGCCCAGTCGCAGCTCTCCGTGCCCCCGGCCCCGGCGTTGATCTCGAGGAAGGTGTCGTTGCCATCCGCCTCGCCGTCGAGCAGCGCCTCGATCTCCTTCTGCGCCGCCGCCTCGCGCAGCGTCTTGAGCGCGGCCTCGGCCTCGGCGACCACCTCGTCGTCGCCCTCCGCCTCGCCAAGCTCGATCAGCTCGCGCTGGTCGTCGAGCTCCTGGGCCAGCGCCGTGTAGCCGTCGATTGCGTCGGCGAGCACCTGCCGGTCGCGCATCAGCTTCTGCGCCTTGGCCGGATCGTTCCAGAGCTCCGGGTCCTCCGACATCGCATTCAGCTCCTCGAGCCGATGCGGCGCCGTCTCCCAGTTCAGCCGCTGACGCAGGAGCGCGAGCGACTTCTCGATCTCGGTGACGACATGTTCGGTCTCGGCGCGCATGACTGCAAAGCTCCCCTCCGGCGGTTGCGTGTTCTATCCGCGCGCGGGGTTGGGGTAAAGGGGTGGGGGGGGTGAGAGCGAGGCGGTCAACCTTGATTAACTACTTGAACTACTATTTTCTTGACAGCACCGCCGCAGTAGTGATAGGGTTCGCCCTATCCGAACGAGGAGCAGAACCATGCAAATGCGGACGATCGAAATCGACTTCGACATTCACCAGATGATCGAACTCGAAAGAAAGAATTTTGATGAACCCGAAAATTCAGCACTCCGAAGATTGCTGAAGCTTCCGAATGCAAAGTCCGAACCCCCCAAGTCTGTCGCGGCGTCGGAACTGAGTAGTGCAAACCGCTCGTGGTCCCGAAGCGGAGTGGAGTTGCCGCATGGGACCGAGGTGAAAATGGAATACAATGGACAAGCGTTTCAAGGAGTTATTGAAGATGGCGCATGGCTTGTTGACGGACTCAAAACAAGAAGCCCGTCGGACGCAGCGGGAAGTGCCGCAAGGACAAAAAATGGTGGTCGTCCGAGCCTGAACGGCTGGATCTACTGGGAAGTGAAGCGGCCGGGCGACTCACGCTGGCGCAAGCTCAAGAGTCTTAAACCTCGTTGAAGGATGTCGCCGTCTGCTACCAATCGCGCCTACTAGCGCCAGATTCCGTTCCGAACGAGGGCGCTCCTAATAGAGCCCCCCGCTCGACATCGAGCCCATCGACGGGTTGCTCGGCAGCGCGCGTTCCTGGCCGCGGACCTGCACGCGCTCGATCTGCGACTGCGCCGCGCCGTCGTAGAGCGGCACGTCCGCGCTCATCCGCCAGCCGCCGTCGACCAGATCGCCATAGCCGCCGACGACGGTCTGCTGGCCGTCGCGGATGTACTCAGCCTGCACCATGTCGCCGCTCGCATTATCCGCGAGCCGCTGGCCGCTGCGCCGGTCGATCTTGATGAAATAGCCGCCCTCCGGCACGTCCCATTTGACCGGCCCCTGCCCTTCCATCGCGACCTTCATGAATTCGACGAAGATCGGCGCGCAGAGAGTGCCGCCATAGGCGCTCGGTCCGAGCGGGCGCGGCGTGTCATAGCCCATGAAGCAGCCGGCGACGAGGCGCGGGGAGTAGCCGATGAACCAGACGTCCTTGGCCTCGTTGGTGGTTCCGGTCTTGCCGGCGAGGTTCAGCCCCATCTTTCCGACCGTCGCCGCCGAGGTGCCGCGCGCCGCCGCGCCCTGGAGCATCGAGTTGATCTGGTAATCGGTGATCGGGTCGAGCAGCCGCTGCGCGTCGGTACGGATGACGGGCTGCGTCGCCGGGGTCACGCCGGGACCCTGGCAATCCTCGCAAGCGCGCTGGTCATGGCGGTAGATCGTGTCGCCGTAGCGGTCCTGTACCCGGTCCACCAGCGTCGGCTCGACCTTCAGCCCACCGTTCGCAAGTTCGGCATAGGCGGTCACCATCTTGTAGAGCGTCGTCTCGCCCGCGCCGAGCGAATAGCTCAGGAGTTCCGGCATGTTCTCGTAGATGCCGAAGTCATGCGCGTATTCGGCGACCGTGTGCATGCCGACCTGCTGCGCCATGCGAACGGTCATCAGGTTGCGCGACTGTTCGAGGCCGGTTCGCATCGGCGTCGGGCCATAGTAGCGGTTGCTCGAATTTTCGGGCTTCCAGAGCCCTTCCGGTGTCGCCACCTCGATCGGCGCGTCGAGCACGATCGTCGCCGGGCTGTAGCCGTTGTCGAGGGCGGCCGCGTAGACGAAGGGCTTGAAGGACGAGCCCGGCTGGCGCAGCGCCTGGGTCGCGCGGTTGAAGACGCTCGACTGGTAGGAGAACCCGCCCTGCATCGCGAGGACGCGGCCCGTCTGGGTGTCCATCGCCATGAAGCCGCCCTGGATCTCGGGGATCTGGCGGTATGACCAGCGCGTGCCGGAGTCGGTGGTGACCTGCCGTACCAGAACGACATCGCCGACGGCGAGGATGTCGGAGATGCCGGATGGCTCGCGCAGCCGGCCGTTGTCGCTCCGGACCCGCGCCCAGCTCACATCGGAGAACGGCAGGAAGTTGCCGTCCTCGCCCTCCTCGACGCCTTCGATGCCGATCCGCGCCGAGCGATCGCCGACTTCGAGCACGACCGCCGGGCGCCAGCCCGCGATGTCGCGCGGCACCTGCGTGGCGGAGAGCGCCGCGCGCCAGCCGGCTTCGGTCGAGAGGTCGGTCGCGGCCGGATCGATCGTGGCGAGCGGCCCGCGGTAGACCTTCAGGCCGCGGTCGTAGCTCTCCAGCCCGTCGCGCAGGGCCTGCGCCGCCGCCGACTGCAGCTCCGGATTGACGGTCGCGCGGATGCTGAGGCCCCCGGTGAAGAGCTGGTCATCGCCGAATTTCGCCGAGAGCTGGCGGCGGATCTCGTCGGTGAAGTAGTCGCGCGGCGGCATGCGGTTCCGGCCCGAGGGAATGTCGCCGCCCTGGACCGTCACCAGGTCCTGCGCCTTGGCCACATCCGCGTCCTCGCGGGTGATGTAGCCATTCTCCGCCATCTGATCGAGCACGTAGTTTCGCCGCGCGACCGCCCGGTCCTTGGCCCGAACCGGATGCAGCACGCTCGGCGCCTGCGGCAGCGCGGCGAGATAGGCCATCTCGGCGAGGCTCAGCTGGTCGAGCGGCTTGTTGAAATAGACCTCGGCCGCCGCCGTGACGCCGTAGGAGTTCTGCCCCAGAAAGATCTCGTTGAGATAAAGTTCGAGGATCTGGTCCTTCTCCAGCGTTTGTTCCAGCCGCGTGGCGAGGATGATTTCCTTGATCTTGCGCTCGCCCGAGCGGTCGCCGGTCAGAAGGAAGTTCTTCATCACCTGCTGCGTGATCGTCGAGGCGCCCCTGAGCCGCCCGCCCTGCGCCGCTTCATAGATCGCCGCCGCGATGCCGCGCGGATCGAAGCCCCGATGGTGATAGAAGTTCTTGTCCTCGGCGCTGATGAAGGCGTCCTTCACCAGATCGGGGATCTCGTAGATCGGCGTGAAGACCCGGCGTTCGCGGGCGAATTCGTCCATGACATAGCCTTCGCCGGAGTAGATCCGGCTCAGGGTCGGAGGCTCGTAATTCGCGAGCTGCTGGTAGTCGGGAAGATCGCGCCCGTAGATCACGAAGAGCGCGGCGAGGCCGACGAGGCCGACGACGGCGCCGATCGCCAGCCAGCTGAACACCAGTCCGAAGAACCTGAAGATGACACGGAGCACGATTCGAAGCCCTACGAGGATACCGGTGACCGGCGCACCTTATCCGTCCGGCCGCCTTGCGTCAAAAGACCGCCCGGGCGGAAATCCGCCCCGGGGACGGTCACTTCCGCGTCAACGGACCACCGGACTGCGCCCAGGCCACCAGTTCGGCCGCGATCGCCCGCGCCGCGCGGACGCGCCATTCGGGCGAGACGAGGTTCGCCCGATCCGCCGCGTTCGACAGGAATCCCAGTTCGAGCAGCGCCGCGGGCACGTCCGGGACGCGGAGCACCTGGAAGTTCGCCGATTGCAGCGGCGCCTGCGTTCCGCCCCCGATGACCCGCGCCAACCCGTCGGAGAGCGCGCGCGCGAGTTCGATGGAGCGCGCCTGGGCCTCGGTTCGCAAGACGCTTTCGAGCGCCGAGCCCACCGGATCGGCCGCGTCGGGGATGAACGGTCCGCCTGCGGCGTCGGCCCGGTTCTCGACCGCCGCCCGCCGGCGCGCCTCGCTGCTCGACCCGCCTTCCGACAGCGTGAAGACGATCCCGCCCCGGGCCCGCGCATCCTCGATCGCGTTGACATGCACCGAGACGAAGGCCCGCGCGCCAAGCGACCGCGCGAGGGTCGCCCGGTCGGCGAGCGGCAGGAATGTGTCGGTCTCCCGGGTCATCTCCACCCGGAAACGCCCCGTGGCAGCGAGGGCGGCGCGCAATTCCCCGGAGAAGGCCAGCACCACGTCCTTCTCGGCCACCCCGTCGCGGAACGCGCCGGGATCGATCCCACCGTGGCCCGGATCGATCACGATCAGGAGCGGCTGGCCGGTTTCCCCCGGCCCCTGCCCGCCGACCACCACGCCGGGTGGCGGGCCCGAGCGCGCAGCGAATTCCTCGGCGCCGACACGGCTCAGGGTAAGCCGGAGTTCCCCCGCACGCATCTCCGCCGTCTCGAGTGCGAAGGGCCGGGCCAGTTCGAAGACGAGCCGCGCCCAGCCGGGCGGCGCCGGCACGGCCCTGACCGCGGTCACGCCTCGCGCGAGCCTCGCTTTCCCCGGATCGAAGCCGGAGACGCCAAGCCCCTCAAGATCAACGACGATCCGCGGCGGTTCGGTCAGCGTGAAGACCCGGAACGGAACCGCCGCGGCCACGCCGATCGAGGCGTCGAGACTCCAGCCGAAGCCGAGAAGGCTCCGCTTCACGGCGACCTGGTCGGCGCGAAGCTGGCCCGGCCGCGGCAAGGGAGCGTGACCTGCGCCCGGCCAGGCCCCGTCGGATCGGGCGGTCTCGGCCATCGCCGCCCAGGGCGACGCGCCGCCCGGAGGCGCCGCGGAGGCCGGACCCGGCGCCAGGGCGAGGAAGCCCGCGCACAAGCTCGCGTAGAGTCCGGCCGCGAGCGCGCGAAAGATAAACCCCAATTCCAGCACCTTAGCCCCGCCGTCCGGGCATGGGTCCGGACATGGTCTTCCTTTCGCTTGACAAAATACCAATTGTCATTTGAGCGCCGCCATGCCTATTGTGCAAGCTGAGGATCGGGTGAATGCCACACCCTGATCTGCTCGTATTCGTCGCACGCTCGCGGCTTCGCGGAACAGCGCAGCGTTCCGGTCGACCCGGCAAATCGCGGCAGGCGTTCGCGCCAGACAGAGGAATTCCGCGGCCCAAAGCCCGGACAAGATTGGCCAAGCGTCCGCCAAAGGCGCCTGGCCGGAGAACGAACCGCGGTGACACGCGCAGGAACAGGACCGGTCCCATCGACAAGCCACCCTTCGGTGCGCGGGAACCTGTTCCGTTGCCCTGACGCCACCGCGTCCCCCACAACAACACGAGAAACCGACGCCGCGCGCCCCCGGTCGCGGGCGCCGCGCGGCGTTCCCGAAAGATATCATGACAAGAAAAATGCTGATCGATGCCACGCACGCGGAAGAGACCCGCGTCGTGGTCGTGGACGGACACAAGGTTGACGAATTCGACTTCGAGTCGCTGAACAAGCGCCAACTTGCCGGAAACATCTACCTCGCCAAGGTCACGCGGGTCGAACCCTCGCTTCAAGCCGCCTTCGTCGATTACGGCGGCAACCGCCACGGCTTTCTCGCCTTCTCGGAAATCCATCCGGATTACTACCAGATCCCGAAGGCGGATCGCGAGGCGCTGATCGCCGAGGAAGCCGCGCTCAGCCGCGAAGCCGAGGAAGAGACACCCCGTGAGAAGCCGAAGAGCCGGGCACGCTCCCGCCGCCGCGCGCAGCCGGCCGCGGAGGGCCTTGGCGGCGATGACGCGGTGGTCACCTCGGAGCCGCTGCCGACCGAAGCGAAAGCCGATGACGGCGCGGAGCGGACGGCCGACACAGAGGAAGCCGCGGGCGAACCGGAAGGCGGGGAGCCCATCGCGGCGGAGGCCGGCGACCCCTCCGCGCCGGATGTCTCGTCCACCGGCCCGGTGGAGGCGGCGCCCGTGGATGCCTCGCCCGACGAGACTCCCGATACCCAGGCCACTGCGACCGGCGAGATCGAGATCGACGGGCAGCCGCTCGACGACGCGCCGCCGCCCAACACCGCCTCGGGCGAAGTCGACATCCGCGTCGTCCCGGAGCCGGAGGGCGCCCCGGATCTCGTTCCGGTCGAAACGCCGCGCGACGACGAGGCGGAACAGCCGAAAAGCCGGCGCAAATCCCGGGCGAAGGCCAGGGACGCCGAGGAAGACGACGAGGCCGAGGACAGCGAATACGAGTCCGTCGGCGGCGACGACATCTCCGACGAACGCCCGCAGCGCAAGCAGGTCCGCCAGCGCCGGTACAAGATCCAGGAAGTCATCAAGGTCCGCCAGATCCTGCTGGTGCAGGTCGTCAAGGAGGAACGCGGCAACAAGGGCGCCGCGCTCACGACCTATCTCTCCCTCGCCGGCCGCTACTGCGTGCTGATGCCGAACACCGCGCGCGGCGGCGGGATCAGCCGCAAGATCACCAACGCGGCCGACCGCAAGAAGCTGAAGGAAATCTCGAACTCGATCACGGTTCCGGAGGGCGCGGGGCTCATCATCCGCACCGCCGGCGCCAACCGCACCAAGACCGAGATCCGGCGCGACTACGAATACCTGCTGCGCCAGTGGGAGCAGATCCGCGACCTGACGCTGAAGTCGATCGCGCCGGCGCCGATCTACGAGGAAGGCAGCCTCATCAAGCGCGCGATCCGCGACCTCTACAGCCGCGACATCGACGAGGTGCTCGTCGATGGCGAGCGCGGCTACCGCGAGGCCAAGGACTACATGAAGATGCTCATGCCTTCGCATGCGAAGAACGTGAGGCATTACAACGAGGCGCTGCCGCTCTTCTCGCGTTTCCAGGTCGAGAACTACCTCAGCGCGATGTTCAACCCGGTCGTGCAGCTCAAGTCTGGCGGCTACATCGTCATCGACGTGACCGAGGCGCTGGTCGCGATAGACGTGAACTCTGGGCGGGCGACGCGCGAGGCCTCGATCGAGGAGACCGCGCTCAAGACCAACCTCGAAGCCGCCGAGGAAGCCGCGCGGCAGATGCGGCTCCGCGACCTCGCGGGGCTGATCGTCATCGACTTCATCGACATGGAGGACCGGCGCAACAACGCCGCCGTCGAGAAGCGGCTGAAGGAAAAGCTGAAGAGCGACCGCGCCCGCATCCAGGTCGGGCGGATCTCCGGCTTCGGCCTGCTGGAAATGTCGCGCCAGCGGCTCCGTCCCGGCATGATCGAGGCGACGACCAAGCCCTGCGCGCATTGCCACGGCACCGGCCGGGTACGCTCGGACGACAGCCTGGCGCTCGCGCTGCTGCGCGAAGTCGAGGAAGAGGGCGTGCGTCAGCGCTCGAAGGAGGTGCTGATCGTCGCGCCGGTCGAGATCGCGAACTACCTCCTGAACCAGAAGCGCGAGCATATCGCGCTGGTCGAGAGCCGGTTCGGACTGTCGGTCCGGGTCGAGGGCGATCCGACGCTGATCAGCCCGGATTTCAAGCTCGAACGCTTCAAGACCGCCTCGCGGCTCGTCCCGGCGCCGACGGCGCTGGTGCTGCCTCCGGTCGCCTATCCTGACGATGATCTCGTCGAGGAGGAGGCCGAGGAGGAGGCCGAGGCCGCCGAGAACGGCGCCGCCGAGGGCAATGGCGATCCATCAGGCGACAAGCAGGGCAAGCGCAAGCGGCGGCGGCGACGTCGCGGCGGACGCGGGCCCGAGGACCAGGCCCGCGACGCGCAGCCGGTCGAGGATGTGCGCGAGGTCGAGGCGTCGACCTCGCTTCCCGCCGATGTGATGGAACCGGTGGAGGATGGCGTCGAGGGGATCGTCGCCGAGCCCCAGCCCGACGCGGAGCCAGCCGCGGCCGAGGCGAAACCCGCGCCGCGGGCCCGCTCGCGCCGCCGCTCGCGCGGAGGGGCGGAGACGCCGCCGGTCTCCGAGGGCCTGGGCGAAGTCATCGACCTCGGCGAAGGCACCTCCCCCGGTATCGTCGAGGTACCCGAGACCGCGGCCGCTCCCGCGTCGCGCAAGCGCGAAAGGGTGCGCCGCCCCGCGACGGCCGCGGCGCCGGAGCCAGCGGGCGTCGCGGAAGTGACCGCGGAGTCCGGGTCGGCGGAGGACGGCCCAACCGAGGCCAGCACGAGCGGCGAGACGCTGTTCGCGCCGGAACCGGAGCCGCCGGCGGCCGAGGTCGTCGACAGCGCGGACGCGACCGGACTGCCGCCCTCGGCCGAGGCGGCTATCCAGGAGGGCACCGCCGAGGCTACAGGTATCGGGGACACGGGTGTCGAGGACACGAGTGCCGGGGACACGGGCGCCGAGGTCACCGCCTCGGGGGAGGCCAGCTCGGAGGCGGTCGCCCCCACCGAGGCGCCCGAACCCGCCGCCGAGGAGCCGGGCGATCCCATCGGGACGGACGTGCCCGCGTCCGAGCGATCCGCGGCCGACGAAGACGGGAACGGGGCGCCGGCCTCCGAGGCCCCGCCCGCCGCGCCGGATTTCGAGCCGGAGGCTCCGGTTCCGGATCTGGCGGGTTTCGAAAGCCCGATGGAGGCGCCGGTGCCGTTCGACGTGCCTTACGAGGCACCCTACGAGACCTTGACCGCGGAGACACCGCCCGAGGACCCGATCCCCGGCGCGGCCGAACCCGCGGCCTCCTCCGGGTCCGAAACTTCTCAGGACGACCACATCGCGGAGCCCACGCCGGGGCCGAGTTCTGAATCCGGCTCGGAGTCAGTCGTCGCGGAACCGGGCCCCGAGCAAGCGCTGGAGCCCGCCCTCGCGGCCGCGGAGGGGACGGACGACACGATCCCGCCCGTGGCCTCCGGCGAGGCGTCCGACACCGCGGACGATCCCGCGGAGACCGGCGCCGGAGAGGCGGCAACGGAGGACGGGGACGCTCCGCGCGAATACGAGGCCGCCATCGCCACGGAAACCGAGGACGGGGAGCCCGCGCCGAAACGCCGCGGCTGGTGGTCGCGCGGCTGACCGGCCACCTGCGGCAACGCCGCGGGGTCGCGGCGAAGCGCCCTGGCTTCGCCGCGACCCCGCGCCACAGGTCAGCGCCCGGCTTTGGTCAGCGGCGCGACCACTCCCGCAGCCGGCGGAGTCCCTCGGCGATATCCTCGGTCGAGCGCGCATAGGAGAAGCGCAGCGTTCCCGCGCCGCGGCGCGGATCGAAATCGAGCCCCGGCGTGACGGCCACCCCCGCTTCCTTCAGAATTCTCGCCGAGAGCGCGCGGCTGTCCTCGCCGCGATCGCTCACGTCGGCGTAGATGTAGAACGCCCCGTCCGGCGGCGCGATGCGTCCGAAACCCGCCCCGGGCAGCTCCGCCAGCATGAGATCCCGGTTGGCGCGGTAGGTCGCCAGATTGGCTTCGAGCTCGCCGCCGGCGTCCATCGCGGCGAGCGCGGCGACCTGGCTCACATGCGGGGCGCAGATGAACATGTTCTGCGCCAGCCGCTCGACCTTGCGGACATGGGCCTCGGGGACCACCATCCAGCCGATCCGCCATCCCGTCATCGAGAAGTATTTCGAAAACGAGTTGATCACGTAGACCTCGTCGCTCACTTCGAGCGCCGTCACCGCGCGGGCGCCGTACTGGATGCCGTGATAGATCTCGTCCGAGATGAAGGCGATGCCGCGCGCCGCCGCCGCCTCGATCAGGGCGGAGAGCGCGGGTCTGTCGAGCATGGTGCCGGTGGGATTGGCCGGGCTCGCGATCAGGACGCCCGCGAGATCGTCGCGGTCGAGATCGGCGGGCACGGGCTGGAAGCGGTTCTCCGCCCGGGTCTCGATCCCGACCGGAACGAGGCTCAGCGATTTCAGGATGTTGCGATAGCTGGGATAGCCCGGCTCGCCGATCGCCACCTTCTCGCCCGCCTCGAAGAGCGCGGTGAAGGCGAGCAGGAAGGCGGCCGAGGACCCGGCCGTCACCACCACCCGCGCCGGATCGAGATCGACGCCGTACCATTCGCCATAGAGCCGCGCGATGCGCGCGCGCAGCGTCGGCAGGCCGAGCGCCACGGTATAGCCGAGCGGACCGTTGCCGAGCGCATGCCCGAGCGCCTTGAGCGCGGTGGCCGGCGCGGGCGTGCCAGGCTGCCCGACCTCCATATGGATGATCGACCGTCCGAGGGCCTCCTCGGCCCGGGCCGCCTCCATCACATCCATCACAATGAAAGGATCGACCTCGCCCCGGCTTGAACTGCGCACTGCGACTCTCCTACGCTTCCGCTCGAACAAGCCCCCCATGGGCCATGAAACGCGACAAGGCGCAATGGAGGCGCATTTGACCGGGCTCCTTCGAACCGGCGCGGCGTTCGTTCTCGGCTGTGTCCTGAGTGTCGCGGGACTGAACTTCGCAAGCCTGAGCCTCCCGGGCCTTGATGTCACGGGCCTGAACTTCGCGGGCCCCGCCGTCGCCGCGGACGGCCCGATCTTCATCCGCGACGCGGAGATCGAATCGACACTGCGCCGCGTCGCCGACCCGATCCTTCGCGCGGCGGGGGTCACACCAGCGACGACCGACCTCTACCTGATCCGGGATCAGGAGATGAACGCCTTCGTCGCGAACGGACAGAACATCTTCCTCCACACGGGCATGATCACCCGCCTCGCGACCATCGACCAGTTGCGCGGCGTCATCGCGCATGAGACCGCCCATATCGTCGGCGGCCATCTCGCCCGGCGCGGACAGGCGATGACCGGCGGCCGCAACATCATGCTGCTCGGGATGCTCGGCGCGGCCGCCGCCGGGGTCGCGGGCGCGCCCGATGCCAGCGTCGCCATCGCCGCCGGCAGCCAGCAGGTCGCGACGCGCGACATGCTCGCCTTCACGCGCGGCGAGGAGGCGGCGGCGGATCAGGCGGGCGTGCGCTATGTCGCGGCGGCGGGGGGCGATGCCTCGGCCGTGCTCGACGTGCTCCGTACTCTGCGGGGGCAACAGGCGCTCCTGAGCGGACAGACGGATCCCTATGCCCAGACCCACCCGCTGTCCTCCGAGCGCATCACGATGCTCCGGGAGAAGATCGCGACGCTGCCCAGGGGCGAACCGCCGAGCGCGGAGGAGGTCTACTGGTACGACCGGATGGTCACGAAGCTCGACGCCTTCCTCGACCGCCCGAGCCAGACGCTGCGCGATCATCCGCCCTCCGACCAGTCGGAAATGGCCAGGCTCGCGCGCGCCATCGCCTACCACCGACAGCCCGATCTGGCGCGGGCGGGGCACGAGATGGACGCGCTGATCGCCATGCGGCCCGACGATCCCTTCTATATCGAGCTCAAGGGCCAGTTCCTGCTGGAGATCGGCAAGGCCGGCGAAGCGGTCGCGACCTATCGCCGCGCGGCGGAGCTCGCCCCGAAGGAAGCGCTGATCCTCTCGGGGCTCGGGCGGGCGCTTCTCAACACCGAGGCACCCGGGGCGACCGAGGAGGCCCGCGACGTTCTGGTCCGCTCCACGCGCCTCGACGGACGCAATTCCGACGCGCTCCGCGACCTCGCGCTGGCGGAGGCGCGGCTCGGCAACGAAGGCGAGGCCGCGCTCGCCACCGCCGAGCGGTTCGCAATGACGGGCACGGCGCGCGATGTGCTGCGCAACGCCACCCGCGCCGCCGACCTGCTTCCCGTCGGCTCCCCGGGGTGGCGGCGGGCGCAGGATATGATAACGATCGCGCGGCGCGCGCTGAGACGATGAGGTACCCCCGATGCGAAACATGATCCTGGCCCTCCTGCCCCTCGCCGCCCTGCTGGCCGCGCCCGTCGCGCATGCTCAAGGCGGAGGGGATCAGGCGGGCGTCGAGATGACGGTCGCGGAGCGCGACGCCTTCCGCGCGGAGGTTCGCGACTATCTGCTCGAAAATCCCGAGATCCTGAACGAGATGGTGAAAATCCTCGACGAGCGGCAGAAGGCCCGGACCTCGCAGACCGATCAGCAGCTGGTCGCGGCGAACGCCGACGAGCTTTTCAACGACGGCTATTCCTGGGTGACGGGCAACCCGGAGGCCGATTTCACGGTGGTGGAGTTCCTCGACTATCAGTGCGGCTATTGCCGCAAGGCGATGCCCGAGGTGACGGAGCTTCTCGAAAGTGACGGCCAGATCCGCATGATCGTGAAGGATTTTCCGATCCTCGGCCCCGGCTCCGAACTCGCCGCCCGCGCGGTGACGGCGGCGATGATCACCGGCGGCCCCGAAGCCTATGAGCGGCTCCACGATGTCCTCATGACGGCGAAGGGCCAGATCGCCGACGAGAGCCTCGACCGGGTGCTGCGCGAGGCCGATCTCGACCCCGACACGATCCGTCCCGCGATGGAGGACCCCGAGGTAGATCGCCGGATCGACCGCAACCGCGCGCTCGCCCAGGAACTCGCGATCACCGGCACGCCGACCTTCGTCTTCCAGACCGACATGGTGCGCGGCTACATCACGCTCGCGGACATGCGCCAGGTCGTCGAGGAGCTCCGCGGGACGGAATGAGGCCGGGGCGAGGTCCCGCCGGGCGCGCATTGGCGCTTTTCAGAGCCGCGCGCCCCGCCTATACACGGGAAAACGCTGAGAGAGCAGGCCGGTCGCTCCGGCTCCAATAATAAGCAGGGCAATCCATGGCTATGAAACACCAGGAGTCGGACGTCGCCTTCATCAAGGCCCTGGCCGAGCTCCTGCGCGAGAACGACCTGACCGAGATCGAGGTCAGCCGCGAATACGGCGAGGATGATGCGCTGAACGTGCGCGTCGCGCGCCAGATCCAGGTCACCGCGGCGCCGGTCGTCCCGGTCGCTCCCGTGGCGGCGCAGCCGATCGTGCCGGCCGTGGTCGAGCAGGCCGCGGCGGCCGCGGTTTCCGATCCGGCGGAGGACCCCGGCGTCGTCGTCTCGCCCATGGTCGGCACGGTCTATCTTCAGGCCCAGCCCGGATCGCCCGCTTTCGTGAAGGTCGGCGACACGCTGGCGGAAGGTCAGACGATCCTGATCATCGAGGCGATGAAGACCATGAACCAGATCCCGGCGCCGCGCGCCGGGCGGGTCAAACGGATTCTGGTCGAGGACGGCTCCCCGGTCGAATTCGGCGCCCCCTTGATCATTCTCGAATGATGCCCGCCTCCCGGGGCAAGTCCAAGAACGCGAGGCGACAAGAATGTTCAACAAGATCCTGATCGCCAACCGGGGCGAGATCGCGCTGCGAATCCATCGTGCCTGCAAGGAGATGGGCATCCAGACGGTCGCGATCCATTCGACCGCCGATGCCAATGCGATGCATGTGCGTATGGCCGACGAAAGCGTCTGCGTCGGCCCGCCGCCCGCGTCGCAATCCTATCTCTCGATCCCGAATCTGATCGCCGCCTGCGAGATCACCGGAGCCGAGGCGATCCATCCGGGCTACGGCTTCCTCTCGGAGAACGCGAGCTTCGTCCAGATCGTCGAGGACCACGGGCTGACCTTCATCGGCCCGTCCTCGGAGCACATCCGGCTGATGGGCGACAAGATCACCGCCAAGGAGACGATGCGCAAGCTCGGCGTGCCCTGCGTGCCCGGCTCGGACGGCGGCGTGCCGACACTCGAAGAGGCGCTGCGTCTCGCGGACGAGATCGGCTACCCGGTCATCGTCAAGGCGACGGCGGGGGGCGGCGGCCGCGGCATGAAGGTGGCGCGGAGCCCCCATGACATGGAGATCGCCTTCGGCGCGGCGCGCAGCGAAGCCAAGGCGGCCTTCGGCAATGACGAGGTCTATCTCGAGAAGTATCTCGAGAAGCCGCGCCACATCGAGGTGCAGGTCTTCGGCGACGGCCGGGGCGGCGCGGTGCATCTCGGCGAACGCGACTGCTCGCTGCAGCGGCGGCACCAGAAGGTGCTGGAGGAGGCGCCCTCCCCGGTCATCGACGCCAAGACCCGCGCGAGGATCGGCAAGACCTGCTCCGAGGCGATCGGCCGGATCAAGTATTCCGGCGCCGGCACGATCGAGTTCCTGTTCGAGGACGGCGAGTTCTATTTCATCGAGATGAACACCCGCCTGCAGGTCGAGCATCCGGTCACCGAGGCGATCTATGATGTCGATCTGGTCCAGGAGCAGATCCGCGTCGCCGCCGGGAAGAAGATGTCCTTCACCCAGGAGGATCTGGTTCCGAACGGCCATGCGATCGAATGCCGGATCAACGCCGAGAAACTGCCGAACTTCCAGCCGAGCCCGGGCCGTGTCCGGACCTATTACGCGCCCGGCGGGCTCGGGGTCAGGATGGACAGCGCGGTCTACGACGGCTATGTGATCCCGCCCTATTACGACAGCCTCGTCGGCAAGCTGATCGTCCATGCCCGCAACCGCGATCTCGCGCTCGCGCGGCTCAGGCGCGCGCTCAGGGAGCTGGTGATCGACGGCATCGACACGACCACGCCGCTCTTCAACGCGCTCCTGGACGAGCCGGACATCCAGTCGGGGCGGTACAATATCCACTGGCTCGAAAAATGGCTCGCGCGCGCGGATTGAGCGCGCGCGGTCCGAGTGCGCGCCGGCCATGGCCTCCGAAGCCGCGCTGACCCCCCGCCTGCTGCTGCGCGCCTATGCCTCGGGCGTCTTCCCGATGGCCGACGACGCCGAGGCGGAGGACCTGTTCTGGATCGATCCGCTGCGCCGGGGCGTCCTGCCGCTGGACGAGATGCACATCTCCCGCCGGCTCGCGCGGGATTTTCTCCGCAAGGAATTCGAGATCCGCGTCGATGCCGACTTCGCCGGCACCGTCGAAGCCTGCGCCGAGCGCGAGAACACCTGGATCAATCGCGAGATCCATCGCCTCTACGCCGGGCTGCACCGGATGGGCCACGCGCATTCTGTCGAGGTCTGGCAGGAAGACAGGCTCGTCGGCGGGCTTTACGGCGTGACGCTCGGCGCGGCGTTCTTTGGAGAGAGCATGTTCAGCCGGATGCGCGACGCCTCGAAGTTCGCCCTGGTGGCCCTCGTCGCGCGGCTACGCGCTGGCGGATTCACCCTGCTCGACACGCAGTTCATCACGCCGCATCTCGAAAGCCTCGGCGCGGTCGAAATCTCCCGCGAGGCCTATCACGCACGCCTCGCCGATGCCCTGCGCCGGCCTGCGGATTTCCGTGCCCTGCCCGCCGAAGCGCCACGCCGCGCCCTGCTCGACCTCGCGCGTGACCTTGGCAAGATCGGGTCGGATGGACTCAACCCCTGAGAAGGGATCGTGCCCGGATTCAAGGAGTTGAAGCGGAATCCTTGGACCGCATCAGTCCGATGCGGTTTCGCTACGAGGGATCAGCCGTTCTCGCACCCCACCACCCAGACGTCATAGCGCGGATGGTCGAGCGCCGAGAGCGCCGGTGAGGAGGCGAACATCCAGCCCGAGAATCTCGGCTCAGCCTCCCGCGTGTCCCGGATCCTCAGGAATGCCTCCGCGTCGCCCTTCGGGTCGTCGGCCGGAATCCGGCAGGCATCGGCGGTGATCTCGAGCCGGCCGAAGCGGACGGTCTCCCCGACATTGAGCGTCAGATCGGTGGTTGCCCCGTTCAGGGTATCGAGCGCCTTCAGATCCACCCGCGCCACAGTCACGGTGCGCTGGTCGTTCGTGACCGTCTGGGCGGCGGCCTGAAGCCCCGCGCAGAGCCCTGCCGCCAGAACGACGAAGCGTATCACTGCGATGATCCGGTCCCGAAGCGCATCAGCAGGTTCAACAGGTCGATCGAGCCTTGCGTGTTCAGGATCTCGTCCCCGGACGCGAGCAGAACCTCGGAGGCGCCGGGCTGGATCTCGAGGAAGTTCCCGCCCAGGAGCCCCTCGGAGGCAATCTTCACATCGGAATCGTCCGGCACGCCGAGATCGTTCGGCACGGTGAAGGTCGCCGACGCCTGATAGGTCTGAGGATCGAGCGTCAGCCCGGTGACCGTCCCGACCTTGATCCCCGCGACGCGCACATCGGTGCCGACGGAAATGCCATTAGCATCGCGGAACTTCGCGGTGAGCGGCATGTCGGCCGAGCCGAGACCATGCCCGCTGGTCTGGCCCGCATAGAGTGCGAAACCGGCGGCGGTCACAAGAACGACGGCGCCGATGATCGCTTCGGCGGCACTGTTAGCCATGAAGTTGTTCCCTTGCTCGGAACGCCCTTACTCGGGCGTCCAGGCCTCGTAGTCGCGCGGCACACCCGGGCCGGTCGCGAGGAGGCTGCCTGACGGATGGTAGGCGGCCGGGCCGCCGGTCGGATTGGCGCGATGCGGCTGCACCCAGGACTTGGTCGGAAGCTCGGCCTCGGTCGGCGGCTGCTGCCAGGTAAAGTGCAGCCAGCCGTGCCATTCCGGGGCGATCCGGCTCGCCTCGACATCGCCGTTGAAGATCACCCAACGGCGGGTTCCGGCGGCGTTCTGGTAGTAGACGTTGCCTTCGGCATCCTCGCCCACCTTCTTGCCATGCCGCCACGTGTAGAACCGCGTGGCCAGGGTCTCGCCGTTCCACCAGGTCAGCGCCTGCAAGAGCCACTTCATGCCGTTCACTCCGTTCAACCTGATTCCTAATCGCACATGGACCCGACCCGGTCCAGCCCCGCCGAACGGCCCTGGCCATCACTGATCCGGTATCGTCGCGACCGACCTGCTGGAACCTCGTCCGATCCGCCCGCGCGCCGGTCCAGTACAGCGACGCGAGCCATGGCCGCGAGTCGCCAGAGTGGACAGCCCAAGGAAGCCCAAGGTTGCGCGCGCCCGGACGAGCGCGCGCAACCCGGAGGATTCGGCTACCCGCCCGGTTCTCAGGACGCCGAGGCCGAGCCTTCCTTGCGGTCGGCGTAGATCAGGAGCGGTTCTCCCTTGCGCAGGATGCAGTCCTCGTTGACCACGACCTCCTCCACGCCCTGCATCGAGGGCAGGTCGAACATCGTGTCGAGCAGGACCTCCTCGAGGATCGAGCGCAGGCCGCGCGCGCCGGTCTTGCGGTCGATCGCCCGCTTCGCCACGGCGCGCAGCGCATCCTCGGTGAAGGTGAGCTTCACATCCTCCATCTCGAAGAGCCGCTGATACTGCTTGATCAGCGCGTTCTTCGGTTCGGTCAGGATGGTGATGAGCGCGTCCTCATCCAGATCGTTCAGCGTCGCGAGCACCGGCAGGCGGCCGACGAACTCCGGGATCAGCCCGAATTTCAGCAGATCCTCCGGCTCCAGCTCCTGGAAGAGTTCGCCCACGCGGCGATCGTCGGTGTCCTTCACATCGGCTCCGAAGCCCATGGCCGAGCCCCGGCCGCGCTGCGCGATGATCTTGTCGAGCCCGGCGAAGGCGCCGCCGCAGATGAAGAGGATATTGGTCGTGTCCACCTGCAGGAATTCCTGCTGCGGATGCTTGCGCCCGCCCTGCGGCGGAACGGAGGCGACCGTGCCCTCCATGATCTTCAGGAGCGCCTGCTGCACCCCCTCGCCCGAGACGTCGCGGGTGATCGAGGGATTGTCGGACTTGCGGCTGATCTTGTCGACCTCGTCGATATAGACGATGCCGCGCTGCGCCCGTTCGACATTGTATTCGGCGGCCTGCAGGAGCTTCAGGATGATGTTCTCGACATCTTCGCCGACATAGCCCGCCTCCGTCAGCGTCGTCGCATCCGCCATGGTGAAGGGCACGTCGAGGATGCGGGCGAGCGTCTGCGCCAGCAGCGTCTTGCCGCAGCCGGTCGGGCCGATCAGCATGATGTTCGACTTCTGCAGCTCGACATCCGAGTTCTTCTGCGCGTGGTTCAGCCGCTTGTAGTGGTTGTGCACCGCGACCGAGAGCACGCGCTTGGCGATCTTCTGGCCGATGACATAGTCGTCGAGGACCTTGCAGATCTCCTGCGGAGTAGGCACCCCGTCGGAGGATTTGACGAGATTGCTCTTCGTCTCCTCCCGGATGATATCCATGCAGAGCTCGACGCATTCATCGCAGATGAACACGGTCGGACCTGCGATCAGCTTGCGCACCTCGTGCTGGCTCTTGCCGCAGAAAGAGCAGTAGAGAGTGTTCTTCGCGTCTCCGCCGCTTGTTTTGCTCATTCTCCGCCTCCGGCTTTCGCCAAAACTTTCCACGCCCCGCCCCGCGGCCCCCCGGGGAGGCCGGATTTCATAGGAGCATGGCTGTCACGCCAATGACAAGTCCAAAGGCGCCACAAGGTTTCGTGACGCCCATTGTTTACGCGGCGACCGTCTCGCGCTTGGTCACGATCTCGTCGATCAGACCCCACTCCTTCGAATCCTCCGCCGACATGAAGCGGTCGCGCTCCAACGCGGCCTCGACGACGTCGAAAGGCTGGCCGGTGTGGTGTTCGTAGATCCGGTTGAGCCGGTCCTTGAGCGCCTGGGTCTCGCGCGCGTGGATCATGATGTCCGTGGCCTGGCCCTGGTACCCGCCCGAGGGCTGATGCACCATGATCCGGCTGTTCGGAAGGCTGAAGCGCATGCCCTTCTCGCCGGCGGTGAGAAGCAGCGAGCCCATCGAGGCGGCCTGGCCGCAGCAGAGCGTGGAGACCGGCGGCTTGATGTACTGCATCGTGTCGTAGATCGACAGGCCGGAAGTGACGACACCGCCCGGGCTGTTGATATAGAGCGCGATTTCCTTCTTCGGGTTCTCGGCCTCGAGGAAGAGCAGCTGGGCGACGATGAGCGTGGACATCCCGTCATGGATCGGCCCGGAGACGAAGATGATCCGTTCCTTCAGCAGACGGGAGAAGATATCATAGGCGCGCTCGCCGCGGGCGGTCTGCTCGACCACCATCGGCACCAGATTCATATAAGTTTCAATGGGATCTTTCATCGCGGATCTTGCCTGTCGCTATATTGGGACCCCGCGCGCGGGGGGCCGTCACGCAAGATTAGTCATCGCCCCGCGGCTCCGCAAGGGGCCGGGGGCGCGATTCCGGGGCATGCTGAACGCGAGTCAAGAACTTCGTTAATCCCCGATTCACCCCGCGCCGAGGGAACCGGTACCGGCGCGGCCGCCACGGGCCGCGCCACGTCCGGGCGCCCTGGAAGACGCCGGTGGAACACGCCGGGACGATCAGCTCGCCGGGGAGTTCCCCGATGCGTTCTCCGCGGCATCCTCGGCGGCCGTCTCCGGGGCGCTCTCCGCAGCAGCCTTCTCGGAGCCCTTCTCGGTGGCGCCCCCGCCCGGGATCTCGTCGCCCAGCGCCTCGATCGCCGCCTGAAGCTCTTCCTTGGTTACCGACTTCTCGGTCACCTGGGCCTGCTCGACGATGTGGTCGACCACCTTGTCCTCGAAGAGCGGCGCGCGCATCTGCTGGAGCGCCGCCGGATTCTGCTGGACGAACTCGAAGAACTGGCGCTCCTGGCCCGGATACTGCCGCGCCTGCGAGATGATCGCGCGCTGCAGTTCCTGATCCGTCACCGTCACCTCGGCCTTCGCGCCGATCTCGGCCAGGAGGAGACCGAGCCGGACCCGCCGCTCGGCGAGCTTGCCGTGCTCGTCGGTCGGTTCGATCTCGCCATGGTCATGGCCGTGATGGTCGGAATGCTCCTCGTGCCAGAGCTGATGGGCGATCTGCCTGGCTTCCGCGTCCACGAGCACCGGGGGCAGTTCGAACTTCACGAGACCGTCGAGCGCGTCCATCAGGTTGCGCTTCAGGACCGCGCGGCTGGCCTGGCCGTATTCGTCGCGGAGCCGGCCCCGGACCTGCTCCTTCAGCGCGTCGAGCGAATCGGAACCGAACCGCTTCGCGAGTTCGTCGTCGATCTCCGCCGCCTTCGGCTTGCGCACTTCCTTCACGACGCAGGCGAAGACCGCTTCCTTGCCCGCGAGATGCGCCGCGCCATACTGTTCGGGGAAGGTCACCGTCACGTCCGGCGTGTCGCCCGCCTTGGCGCCGATGAGCTGCTCCTCGAAACCGGGGATGAAGCTGCCGGAGCCGAGCACCAGCGGGAAGTCCTCCGCCGCGCCGCCCTCGAATTCGGTGCCGTCGACCGAGCCCTTGAAATCGATGCTGAGCTGATCACCCGATTCAGCCGCGGTGCCTTCCGGCGCCGCTTCGAAGGCCTTGGCCGAGTCCGCGAGATTGCCGAGCGCCTCGTCAACCGACTCCTCGTCGATCTCGGCGACCAGCCGCTCGAGCGCGATGTCGCCGAGCGCGACCTCGGGAACGGTCGGCAGCTTCTCGTAGGCCATCGACACCTGCACGTCCTGACCCTCTTCCCAGTCCTCGTTGGCGACCTTCACCTCGGGCTGGACGGCGGGGCGGTCGCCGGTCTGCTCGAAATGCTCGCGCATCGCGGCGTCGATCGTCTCCTGCATCGCCTCGCCGAGCACGGACTTGCCGAACATCTTCTTCATCAGCGCGGCGGGTGCCTTGCCCTTGCGGAAGCCCTTCATCTGAAAGTCCTTGCGGGCTTCCTCGAGCTTCTCGTTGACCTTGGCCTCGAGCTCACCAGCCGGAACCGTGATCGAATATTCCCGCTTCAAACCCTCGTTCAGGGTCTCCACAACCTGCATCTCGCATCCTCGCCATATCGTTCGGCACGGGCGGGGGTTCTGCCACCCGCGCCGCGCGATGCCGAACCAGATCCGTCCGGTGCCGGCAACCGGGCCGGGAAACCCCTGATTTCCGCGAGGTTCCCGCTTCCCGTTCCGGCCTGTTCCCTTCCAAGCGCCGTCGGCGCGGCCACCAATCGCCCGCTTCCAGCGCCGGCCGCCGCCGCGCGCTGTCTACGAAGTCGCGCCAGCGAGCGCAAGGCCCCGCCCGTAGGCGAGCCCGCGCGCCGCGTCAAGCATCCCTCGGAAACCGGCGCCGCGCCGGCACCGGCTTGACAGCGAGCCCCTTCGCCCGGCATCTGGGGCCCGCGCGGGCGTGGCGGAACTGGTAGACGCAGCTGGTTTAGGTCCAGCCGGTGAGAGCCTTGGGGGTTCGAGTCCCTCCGCCCGCACCAGATCGCCCTCGAACCTTCCCGCCGCGGGAAGCGTTTCCGCGCTCGCGGAAGCGATCCCCATGCATGCACGCTCGCCGAAAACGGTCCCGGTGCCGTGCAACCCGCGGGCTGACCGAACCGGTCCCTCGGCGCCCGGACGCGTCGCCGGGGCGCGAATCCCCGGCGCCTCGCGTAGCCACCCCGGTCGCAGGAGCGTAGGATGGGCTTGGGTCGGGCTGATCGACTCCGAGCGGGAGGGATGGACGATGAGGCAGATGGCAATCACCCGCGATCTCGGCGCCCTTGTCGCAGCCGGGGTCGCAGCCGGGGCCGGGGCCGCGGCGGAGATCGCGATCGGGGTCGCAGCCGGTATTTCCGCGCTCGCGCCCGGGCCAGCGCGCGCCCAGGACGCGGCCGCCCAGGCCAACAATCCGATCGCCGATACCCAGGCGGTGAGCTTCCAGAACCTCTACGCCGGCGAGTTGACCGGGATCAATCGCGACGCGAACCAGTTCTACTTCCGCTACGCGCTGCCGTTCCGGGCGGTGGGCGCCCAGTGGCTGATGCGCGCGACCCTGCCGGTCAACAGCTTCCCCGACGCGGGTGGCGGGACCACGACCGGGATCGGCGATCTGAACATCCTCGCGGCCTATACCTTCGACACCGGCAACCCCGCGGTGAGCTTCGGCATCGGGCCGCAGTTCACGCTGCCGACGGCGAGCGACGACGCGGTCGGCGCCGAGAAGTGGCAGGCCGGTCTCGCGAACGTGCTCTTCAACGCGACGGACCCGACCTTCCAGTGGGGCTATCTGCTGACATGGCAGGCGAGTTTCGCCGGCGACGACGACCGCGACTACGTGAGCCTCGGCGCCTTCCAGCCGTTCCTCTTCTACCAGCTCGGCCAGGGCTGGTACCTGCGCTCGACCGGCGTCTGGACCTACAATTTCGCCAGCGACGCCTATTCCATCCCGGTCGGCCTCGGCCTCGGGAAGGTCGTCAAGACCGAGCGCGCGGTGGTGAACGCCTTCGTCGAGCCGCAGTATTCGGTCGCGACCCATGGCGACGGGCAGCCGGAATGGGGTGCCTTCGCCGGGCTGAACTTCCAGTTCTGACCCCCGCCCCCGCCGCACCTCGATCCCCCCTCAGTCGCAGGGGGAGAGCGTGACCGGCGGTCCCGGCTCCGAGGCGAGATCGCGGCATTCACCCGCCGCGCAGAGGGTCCAGCCGCCGCCCGTCGCGCCCGAGGCGGCGAGCACGAGGTCTTGCCGGGGTGGCAGGACGGGGCGGTAGCTCCAGCCGCCTTCGACCGGCCGCGCGCCCTCCGGCGGCTCCATCCCCGCGCCCGAGCCACGCACGCGCGCCTCGACGATCTCGAGCCCGGCCGGCGTCACCTCCCAGCGCTCCCACCATAGGGTCCGCTCGACCGAATGGGTCCAGGCGAGCGTGAACCCCGTCGCCGCGATCCGGATGAGACCAGCCGCGGTCGCGACGCAGAGGCTCACGCGACCCGCCTGCCCCGCCACCACTGCGCGCCGATGACGAGCGCGGCGAGGCCGAAGCCGACCTCGTCCGTCAACGGCAGCGCGACGATGAGACTGCCGGCGGCGCAGGCGGCCAGGAGCCGCTCCCAGACCGACATGCGCCCGATGAGAAACCCGACCACGGCGGCGCCCCAGAGACCCATCCCGAGGCAGGCCTTCAGCACGACGTAGACGACCTCGACCGGGTACCCCACCGCCGCGGCGATCGCCCCGCCGTCCTGCAGCATCAGCGCGGGGGTGAAGACGGCCATGAAGGGCACGATGAACCCTGCCACCGCCAGTTTCGACGCCTGCATCGCGATCCGCATGCCGGAAGTCTTCGCGATCGGCGCGGCCGCGAATGCCGCCAGCGCCACGGGCGGCGTCAGATCGGCCATGATGCCGAAATAGAAGACGAACATGTGGCTGACGAGCAGCGGCACGTCGAGGGCGAGCAGCGCGGGACCGGCGATCGAGGAGGTTATGATGTAGTTCGGGATCGTCGGAATCCCCATGCCGAGCACGAGGCAGGTCACCATCGTCAGCAGGAGCGACAGGAAGAGATGCGTCTCGCCGATGGCGATGATGGCGCCGATGAAGGTCGAGGCGATGCCGGTCAGGGTCAGCGTGCCGATGACGACGCCGACGATCGCGCAGGCGATGCCGACGGGCAGCGCGTTCTTCGCCCCTTCCGCCAGCGCGTCGACGCAGAGCCGAAGCGTCTCGCGGCCGCCCCGGATCAGCGCGCAGCCGAGGACGAGCCCGGCTATCACCAGTGCGAGAAGCTCGACGCCCCAGCGCAGGAAACTCGCCGCCGCGAGCCCGATCGCGATCCAGAACACGATACGGAACGCCATCGGCCCGATCATGGCGGCGAGCGGCATCCCGAGGATCAGCACCACCGTGAGCGCGAGACCCATCGTGCCGGCGAAGATCGGCGTGTAGCCCGCGAAGAGCAGGTAGACGAGCGTCGCGAGCGGCAGCACCAGCGGCCAGTGCCGGCGGATCGGGTCCCAGGGGTTCGGCAGTTCCGACTTCGGCAGGCCGCGCAGGCCGAACTTGCCCGACTCGAGATGGACCATCCAGAAACAGGCACCGAAATAGAGCGCCGCCGGGATGAGCGCCGCCTTGACGATATCGGCATAGGGCAGGTCCAGCGTCTCGGCCATGATGAAGGCGACCGCGCCCATCACCGGCGGCATGATCTGCCCGCCCATCGACGAGGTCGCCTCGACGCCACCGGCGAATTCCGAGCGGAAGCCGAAACGCTTCATCAGCGGAATGGTGAACTGCCCGCTCGCCACCACATTGGCGACGCCCGAGCCCGAGATCGTCCCCATGAGCGCGGAGGAGAGCACACAGACCTGCGCCGGCCCGCCCCGCCAGCTTCCGACCAGCCCGAGCGCGAAGTCGTTGAAGAGCGCGATCATCCCCGCCCGCTCGAGAAAGGAGGCGAAGAGCACGAAGATGAAGATATAGGAGGCCGAGACATAGATGGGCGTGCCGTAGATCCCCTCGGTGCCGAAGGCGAAGGTATCGACGAGCTGGTCGAGCCCGTAGCCCCGGTGGATGAAGGGCGGCGGAAAGTGGTTGCCGAAGAGGGCGTAGACGAGGAAGACGCCGGAGATGATCGCGAGCGGCCAGCCGAGTAGCCGCCGCGCCGCTTCGAAGACCAGGACGATCAGTGTTGCGCCGACCGCCATGTCGATCGGGGTCAGGAAGCCGCTCCGATGGATCAGATCGGCGTAGAACACCCAGTTGTAGATCCCGGTTCCAAACCCGAGCAGCCCGAGGAGCCAGAAGAGCGCGCGGCCCGCCGAGGTGCGCGCCCGGAGGTTGCCGATCAGCCCGAAGCCGAGCAGGAGCAGGAAGCCCACATGCATCGCGCGCACCACCTGGCTCGGCAGCGCGCCGAAGGCGGCGACCCAGATCTGGAAGGCCGCGAAGACGAGGGCGATCCCGAAGGCGGCCTGGCCGGCCCGGCCCTCGCCCCAGCCGGGCGGCAGACCGTCGCCCGGCGGTTCCTCCACTGGCGTGGAGGTCGTCGTCATCGCGCGTCCCTCATCGGTCAGCCGCTCGCCCCGGTCACTCGGCCAGCCCCGCCTCACGATAGTAGCGCTCGGCCCCCGGATGCAGCGGCACCGGCATGCCTTCGAGCGCCTTCGCCGGATCAATCGCCCGCGCGGCGGCATGGGCGGAGACGAGACGGTCGAGGTTATCGAACAGGGTCTTGGTCATCTGATAGGCGAGTTCCTCGGAAACGCCGTCGTGGCTCACGAGGAAGTTGCCCACCGCCGCGGTCGCCACATCCTCGGTCTGGCCGTCATAGGTGCCGGCCGGGATCGTCGCCGCGAGGAAGGGCGCGCCGATCTTCCCGACGATCTCGGGCGAGACCGCGACCACATTGATGGGCACCGAGGTGGCGAGGTCGCGAATCGAGGCGACGCCGAGCCCCGCGGATTGCAGCGTGGCGTCGAGCTGGCGGTTCTTGATGAGCTCGACCGATTCCGCGAAGGGCAGATACTCGACCCGCCCGAGATCCTCGTAGGAAAGGCCAGCGGCGGCGAAGATCGCCCGCGCATTCAGCTCCGTTCCCGAGGCGGGCGCGCCGACCGAGACGCTCTTGCCCTTCAGATCCTCGAGCGAGGTCACGCCGCTCTCCTGCGAGGCGACGATCTGGATGAAGTTCGGATAGATCGCGGCGATGCCGCGGAGCTTGTCGAGCGGGCCACGAAAGCCTGCCTCCTCATTGCCTTCGACGGCGGCCTTCACGCTGTCGCCGAGCGAGAAGGCGATCTCGCCGCGCCCCTGCTGCAACAGGTTCAGGTTCTCGACCGAAGCCTTGGTCGCCTGCACCTGCGTCCGCGCGTCGGGGATGGCCTCGGCGTAGATCTCGGAGAGCGCCACGCCGAGCGGATAATAGACGCCCGAGGTGCCGCCCGTCAGGACGTTGACGAATTCCTGCGCGCGCGTCTCGGCCGTGCCGAGGCCGAGCATGAGCGCGCCGATCGCGAATGCCTTTTGAAGACCAATCATCCGTTCCTCCCCATCGTCGGCGGAAACCGGCTCCGCCGGCGGACAGTCTTAAGGGCGTCGCGGCTTTTTCCAACCCGCCATGGCGCCTCAGTCGCGCCCGAAATGGGCCGCGGCCTTGATCACCAGTTCCGGCAGCGAATTCGCCCCGAGCTTGGCGCGCAGGCTGTGGCCGATGTTGATCACGGTCTTGTAGCTCAGCCGCGACATCTCGGCGATCTCCCGGTAGGACTTGCCGGCCGCGATCCGCGCGAGGATCTCGGTCTCGCGCGGGGTCAGGCGCGGCGCGTCGCCCGCGGCCTCCTCGGGCGCGTCGAGGAAGGCGAGCCGCGTCGCGATCTCGGGCGCGAGATAGCGCCCCCCACCGAGAACGGTGCGGAACGCCTCCTGGATCTCCTCGGTCGGCGCATCCTTGTTCACATAGCCGTTCGCCCCCGCCCGGAGCGCCGCCCGGATGATGACCGGGCTCCGGTGCATCGAGAAGACGAGGATCGGCAGCCGCTCGTCCATCTCGCGGAAGCGCGCGATCAGCGCCGTCCCGGCGAGCCGGTCCTCGCCGAAGGAGAGGTCCGCGACCAGCATGTCGGGCGGCGCCGCGTCGCTGAGATCAAGCGCCGCCTCCGGCGAGGATGCGAAGAGCGTCTCGCAGCCCGCGACGACGCGCGCGATCCGCGACCAGCCCTCGGCCACCACCGGATGATCATCGACGACGAGAACCTTCGTCATGCGGCGCTCATCACGTCGAATTCCGCGTCCGCGAGCGGCAGCGACAGGCGGGTCCGCGTCCATCCGTCCCCCCGTTCGGGCCGCCGGTACTCGCCACCGAGCGCGCGGGCGCGGTCGAGAATGCCCGCCTGGCCATAGCTCGGGGCCGCTCCGGCGGCCGGCCCCCGCCCGTCGTCACGGAGTTCGATCTCGACCCAGCGCGCGCCGTCCGGCCGCCGTTCCACCGCCGCCGCGACCGTGATCGCGCTCGCCCCGCCATGCCGCACGGCGTTCAGCGCGCTTTCCTGTGCGAAGCGCAGGATCGCGAGGCCGGCTGTCTCGCCGCAGGCGGCATGGGCGCCTGACCCGAGCTCCAGCCGCACCATGGTCTCGGGCGCGACCTCGGCGAAGCCGGCGGCGAAATCGGCGAGCAGATCGGCGAGCGACGCGTCCGCCTCGATCATCGGACGCAGCCGGTAGATCACGCCGCGCACCATCCCCCGAAGCGCCTCGGCATGCGCCGCCACCGCGTCGAGTTCACCGAGCAGGTCGCCGTTCTCCCCGCCTCCCACCGCGCCTCCCACCGCGCCTCCCACCGCGCCCCCCGCGGCGACCTCTCCGCTCCGGCGCGCGATGCTCCGCGCCTCGGAGACCGCCGTGCGCAGCGCGAATAGGAGCGGGCCGAGCCCGTCGTGCAGATCGCTCGCGACCTGACGGCGCTCGGAATCCGAGAGCGTCATCAGCCGCTGCTGCAACAGCCGGTTCTCCGCCTCCCGCGCGTCGAGATCCGATGCGAGCGCGCCGATGCCGTCCGCGAGATCGTCGAGTTCGGCGATCCCGCGCGGCGGCGGCGCCGCGGAGAAATCGCCGGCCCGGATCGCGCGCAGCACGCGGTCGCAGGCCCGCAACCGGCGATGCACGAGATGTAGGACGAGGAAGGTCGCGAGCGATGCGACCGCGCAGACGCCGAGGATGACGCCGAGAACCGCGCTCAGATCGCGCCAGATCTCCGCCGCCTCGTCGCGGTAGTCAGTCGAGAGCACGACCGCGCCGAGCCCGTCCGGATAGCGGCCTATCGGCGCCAGCGCCTCGCGCGGCTCGCCCGCGACCAGCTTCAGGAACCACTCCGGCGGCGCCTCAGAGGCTTCGGGCGCCGGTCCCCGCGGGCTGAGCAGATGACCGTCCACGCCCCGGACCTCCGCGCGGACATGGCGCATGACATTGATCTGGCGCGAGAAGCTCAGCGCCTCTTCCATCGGCCGCGGCCCGACCGCGAGGCGCCCGCGGAATTCGTCGAGATAGGCGTCGGCGAGCGCGAAGGCGGTGTTGACCTCATCCCGCGTCGCATTGCGCGCGTTGAGTAGCAGGATGCCGGTGACGACCGCGGAGAGCCCCAGGCTCAGGCAGAGCAGGAAGACCAGTCCGAGACGGCGGAGCGAGATCGACCACCCGCCCGCCCGCGCGATTTCGCGAGGTTCCGTGCGGTCGCCCCCCTGGCCGGATCCCCGGTGTCGCATGCATGGTCCTCCCGCCCCTGGTCCTCCGCTGGACGGAGCCCGGTCCGGCATCTTGCGCAACCCGCCCGCGGCTTGGCAATGGTGCGAAGGGATAGAGGGACCCGCGGCGGCATGCCGCGCGCCACGCCCGCCGTCGGGGCGCATGCCTTGCCTTCGGGCCGGCCACGCCGCACTCTGAGCGCGGCATTTCGGGAACGGCGGGCAATTCCGCGCCGCGCTCCCCGAGGGGCGGCGAGCGGGCGGCCAGGAGGTTTAGGGATGAACAAGCAGATGCGCGCCCCGGTCCCCGCCGGCATGCGGGCGATTCCCGCCGGCAGGTTCGTGATGGGGTCCGACAGCCACTACCCCGAGGAGGCGCCGGCGCATCGTGTGCGGGTCGCCGCCTTCATGATGGACGAGACCGCCGTCACGAACCGCCAGTTCGCCGCCTTCGTCCAGGCGACGGGCCATGTGACCGTCGCCGAACGCGCCCTCGACCCCGCCGTCTATCCGGGCGCCAACCCGCGCGACCTCGTGCCCGGCAGCATGGTCTTCCACATGACCTCGGGCCCGGTCGACACGCGCGACTTCCGGAACTGGTGGTCCTGGGTCCCCGGCGCCTGCTGGCGCCATCCCGAGGGACCGGGCAGTTCGGTCAAGGGGCGCAAGGACCATCCCGTCGTGCATGTGGCCTATGAGGACGCGGAAGCCTATGCGACATGGGCCGGCAAGGCGCTGCCGACCGAGGCGGAATGGGAATACGCGGCCCGCGGCGGGCTCGAGGGCAAGGAATTCGCCTGGGGCGACGAACTCGCGCCCCGCGGACGCCATGTCGCGAACACTTGGCAGGGCGCCTTCCCGTGGCAGAACCTGCTCGAGGACGGCCACCCCGGCACCTGTCCGGTGAGGAGCTTCCCGGCGAACGGCTACGGGCTCTACGAGGTCTGCGGCAATGTCTGGGAATGGACGGCCGACTGGTACGGGGCGAAACACGCGCCGGCGAACGCGGAGAAGCCGTCCTGTTGCGCCGCCGACAACCCGCGCGGCCCCGCCATGGTCGGCAGTTTCGATCCGGACCAGCCCAATGTCACGATCCCGCGCAAGGTCCTCAAGGGAGGCTCCTTCCTCTGCGCGCCCTCCTACTGCCGCCGCTACCGGCCCGCGGCGCGCCATCCGCAGATGGTGGATACGGGCATGAGCCATCTGGGCTTTCGCTGCGTCATCCGGCCGGGAGGCCGGTCCGGGTCCCGGGCGTGAGGCGCGTGAGACGCCACGGCGGCGCTCAGCTTCCCGTGTAGAGCACGCTCAGCACGGCGCCCGAGCTATCCGCCGAACAGGCCCAGGGCGCGTCGGCGCCGGCGACCTCGGCGCGCACCGAGGTTCCCTGCCGGGCGCGGACGACATCGATCGGGTTGACATCCGTCACCGGCCTGCCGACCCGCTCGGCGATGGCGATCTGGCAGGTCGAGACCATGGGGCCCCGCGGCGGGCTGGCACACCCGGCCAGAAGGGCAGGTGCCAGGAGGAGCACCGCGAGGAAGCCCGCGGGCGCGGGTCGGATCGGTCCGGGCATTCGACTCTCCATTCATGCGCCCGGAAATCTGTCCCCTGGCCCGCCCGGAGGCAAGCCGTGGCGACGCGCCCGCCTCACATCGCGAGATCGGCGAGGGCCGCGTCGATCGCGCGCGCGAGTTTCTCCACCAGTTCGCCGATCTCGGCGTCCGAGATGATGAACGGAGGCGCGAGCAGGATATGGTCGCCCCGGACACCATCGACCGTGCCGCCCATCGGGTAACAGATGAGTCCATCCTCGAAGGCGCGCGCCTTGATCCGGCGATGCAACCCGAGAGCCGGGTCGAACGGCGCCTTGCTCCCGCGGTCCGCGACGAGTTCGATGCCCCGGAAGAGCCCCCGCCCCCGGATGTCGCCCACGCGCGGATGCTGCCCGAGCGCCGCGCGCAGCGCCGCGTCGAGCCGCGCGCCCTGGTCGCGGACCCGGGCGAGCAGCCCGCGCTCCTCGATCGCCGCCAGGACCGCGCAGGCCGCCGCCGCCGCCAACGCGTGGCCCATGTAGGTATGGCCATGCTGGAAGGCGCCGGAGCCCGCCGCGATCGCCTCGTAGATCTTGCCCGAGACCAGAAGCGCCCCGATCGGCTGATAACCGGCGCCGAGCCCCTTGGCGATCGCGATCATGTCGGGGGCCACGCCATCCTCGGCGCAGGCGAAGAGGTGGCCGGTCCGGCCCATGCCGCACATCACCTCGTCGAAGATGAGCAGCACCCCGTAACGGTCGCAGATCTCGCGGACCCGCCGCAGATAGCCGGGCACGGCCGGTACCGCCCCCGCCGTCGCGCCCACGACCGGCTCGCAGATGAAGGCCATGACCGATTCGGGCCCGAGCCGCTCGATCTCCCCGGCGAGCGCGTTGGCCGCGCGCAGCCCGTAGGCTTCGAGGCTCTCGCCCTCGGCCTGCTCGCGGTAGGCGTAGCAGGGTGCGACATGGCTGGTCTCGACGAGCAGCGGCGCGAAGGGTTCGCGGCGCCAGAGGTTGCCGCCCGCCGCGAGCGCGCCGAGCGTATTGCCGTGATAGCTCTGGCGCCGCGCGATGACCCGCCGGCGTTCCGGCTGGCCCAGTTCCACGAAATGCTGCCGCGCGAGCTTCAGCGCCGATTCGACCGCCTCCGACCCGCCCGAGATCAGCCAGACCCGCTCGATCCCCTCGGGCGCCGCGGCGACCAGCCGGTCGGCGAGCGCCTCGGCGGGTTCGGAGGTGAAGAAGCCGGTATGGGCGAAGGCGAGCCGGTCGAGCTGACGATGCAGCGCCGCCCGGACCCCGGCGTCCGAATGGCCGAGCGAGGACACCGCCGCGCCGCCCGAGGCATCGAGATAGCGCCTGCCTTCGGCGTCGATCAGGTAGACGCCCTCGCCCCCGACCGCCATGCGCGGCATTTTCCCGGTCGCGCGGCCGAAGACATGGGACGGCATCGCGGCTCCTCCATGCATCCCTGTCCGGGCACGCGCGCCCCGACCGGGCGTTTACCGACGGTCACCGATTCTTTGACACGTTCTTTGACACGTTCTTTGACACGGGGGGCCGACCTGTGGGAAGGAGCCGCCGTGCCGCGGGACGCGATGCTTCCCGGCCTCGGCCTTTCCACCATCTGTCCCGCCGAAGCGGGCGGGGTCTCCTGTTCCGAAGGCCACGCGGCCGCGCGCGGCCATGTACCAAGTAACCTGTGCGAGGTATCGCTCGATGAGTACCGCCCTCGGCCTTCCCGCCCCGCTTCCGGCCTGGAGCCCCCGCTTCCTGCTCCGCGAAACGCTCGCCGGGATCGTCACCGCGCTGGCACTCGTGCCGGAGGTGATCTCCTTCTCCTTCATCTCCGGCGTCGATCCGACCTCGGCGCTCGTCTCCTCCATCGTGCTCTGCCTCGTGATGTCGGCGCTCGGCGGCCGCCCCGCGATGGTGACGGCGGCGGCGGGGTCGATCGCGCTCGTCGTCGGCCCGATGGTGCAGGCACATGGCGCGGGCTACATCCTGCCGACCGTGCTCCTCGCCGGGGCGATCCAGATCGCCTTCGGCCTCGCCGGCCTGTCGCGGCTCATGCGCTTCATCCCGCGCTCGGTCATGATCGGCTTCGTCAACGCGCTCGGCATCCTGATCTTCGCGGCGCAGGTGCCGCATGTGATCCATGGCGGCTGGCCGGTCTACGCGCTCTTCGCGCTCACCGTCGCCATCGTGCTGGCGGCGCCCTCGCTGACGACCGCCGTTCCCGCGCCGCTCATCGCCATCGTCGCGGTCACCGCGATCGCGGTCCCCGCCGGGCTCGGCGTGCCGAGCGTGGGAGGCGATGGCTCGATGGCCGGGCTGCCGGGGCTGAGCGAACTTCTGGTGCCGCTCAACCTCGACACCTTCCACATCGTCTGGCCATCCGCGCTCTCCGTCGCCTTCGTGGGACTTCTGGAGACGCTCCTGACCGCGAAGCTCGTCGACGAGATCACCGACACGCGCTCGAACAAGCGCCGGGAGTCCTGGGCGCTCGGCATCGCCAACATTCTCGCCGGTCTCTGGGGCGGCATCGCCGGCTGCGCGATGATCGGCCAGACCATCGTCAACGTGAAGATCGGCCAGGCCCGCGCGCGCCTCTCGACCGCCGTCGCGGGGGTCGCGATGCTGCTGCTCGTCACCGTGCTCGCGGAGGTGATGGGCGCCATCCCGATCGTCTCGCTTGCGGCGGTCATGATGATCGTCGCGATCCGCACCGTGAACTGGCACAGCGTCGCGCCGAGAACGCTGCGCCGGATGCCGCTGCCGGAAACGGCGGTCATGCTCTCGACGGTCGCGCTCACGGTCGCGACGGGCAATCTCGCGATCGGGGTCGGCTGCGGCGTCCTGCTCGCCATGGTGCTCTTCGCCCGCCGCCTCGCCCATGTGATCAGCGTCGAGCGCGAGGCGGGTCCGGACGGGCAGGTGCGCTACATCGTCCGGGGCCCGCTCTTCTTCGGCAGCAGCAACGACCTCTACGAGCACTTCGCCTATGCCGAGGACCCCGAGCGCGTCTCGATCGACCTGACGCAATCGCAGATCTGGGACGCGTCGAGCGTGGCTTCGCTCGACTCGATCATCGAACGCTTCAACGCCCATGGCACGCAGGTCACGCTGATCGGTCTCGACCGCAGGAGCTCGAGCTTCTATTCCCGGCTGACCGGCGCGCTCTGAGGTCGCCTTCGGCGCATCAATGGCCGCGTTGATCATTCCGGGCGTCGCGATTTCGTGGCTCCCTTCGCGCGGGAAAACATGCGACCGCGCCCCGATTCCAGGCGCGGACCGGCGGGCGCTGTGCCAGGACGGAAAACGACTGCGAGGGAGATCACAATGCGTACTCAGGTTGCCATCATCGGCTCCGGCCCGTCGGGGCTGCTTCTCGGCCGGCTCCTGACGCTGGCGGGGATCGACAATGTCATTCTCGACCGCGTGGACCGCGAGTATATCCTCGGGCGGGTCCGCGCCGGCGTGCTCGAACAGGGCATGGTCGAGATGATGCGCGAGGCAGGCGCGGCCGAGCGGCTCGACGCCGAGGGACTGCCGCATGACGGGTTCGACATCGCGCTCAACGGCGCTTTGCACCACATCGACCTCAAGGGCCTGACCGGCGGCAAGCAGGTCACGATCTACGGCCAGACCGAGGTGACGCGCGACCTGATGGACAAGCGCGAGGCCGATGGCGCGCGCACGATCTACAACGCCGAGCACGTGGCGCCGCGCGACTTCGGGACCGAGCACCCCTGGGTCTCCTACGAGAAGGACGGCCAGGGACACCGGATCGACGCCGATTTCATCGTCGGCTGCGACGGCTTTCACGGGCCTTCCCGCAAGGCGGTGCCGCCGCGCGCGATGCAGACCTTCGAGCGGGTCTATCCCTTCGGCTGGCTCGGCCTGCTCGCCGAGGTGCCGCCGGTCCGCGACGAACTCGTCTACGGCAAGCACCCGCGCGGCTTCTCGCTCTGCTCGATGCGCTCCGATGTGCTCAGCCGCTACTACATCCAGGTGCCGCTGACCGACGACGCCGAGAACTGGTCGGACGAGGCCTTCTGGGACGAGCTCCGCCGCCGCCTGCCCGACGAGGTCGCCGAGGCGGTGGTGACGGGCCCCTCCTTCGAGAAGTCGATCGCCCCCTTGCGCTCCTTCGTCGCCGAGCCGATGCGGTTTGGCCGGCTCTTCCTCGCCGGCGATGCCGCGCATATCGTGCCGCCGACCGGCGCCAAGGGCCTGAACCTCGCCGCCTCCGACATCCGCTATCTCTTCGACGGGTTGCGCGAGCATTATGTCGAGGAATCCTCCGCCGGGCTCTCGGCCTATTCCGAACGCGCGCTGGCGCGGATCTGGAAGGCGGAGCGGTTCTCCTGGTGGATGACGACGATGCTGCACACCTTCGCCGAGGACGACGCTTTTGGCCGCCGCATCCACGACACCGAACTCGACTACACCCTCTCCTCCATCGCCGCGCGCACCGCGCTCGCGGAGAACTACGTCGGCCTGCCCTACTGAGGCGCGCGCCCCGGCCGGTGACGCGAAACTTCCGGCCGCGGCGAGCGTTTATCGACGCGACCAGGACGGTCCCGGGGAGGAAATGAGATGCGCGCGTCGGTCATTGCGGTGAAATCGGGAGCGCTCGCGTCGGCGCTCGCATGGTCCGGGCTGAGTTCGGCCGCGCTGGCGCAGGCGCAGCCCGGGATCGAGAGCCGGGGAAAGGGCACCGTCACCGAGGCGGGCCTGAGTTTCCGGGACGCCGACGGCGATGGCGCGCTCGACCCCTACGAGGACTGGCGGCGCGCGACCGGGGAGCGCGTCGCCGATCTCCTGCCCCGGATGAGCCGGGTCGAGAAGGCCGGCATGCTGCTGATCGACACGCTCAACGCCGGCTGCGAGGGCGGCACCGAGGACACGACCGCGCGCGACTACATCCAGTCGCAGCGCATGACCCGGTTCATCCTGCGCAACACGGTCACCGGAAACCCGTCGGCCTGCGAGGGGGAGCCGGGCCGCGGCGGCTTCGATGTCTCCCCGGCCCGGATGGCGGAATTCACCAACGCGGTCCAGGAACTGGCCGAGGCCCAGCCGCTCGGCATCCCGGTGATCTTCAAGAGCAACGCGCGGAACCATTACAACACCAACCCGCGGTTCGGCATCTCGGGCGGCGCCGGCGCCATGACCGAGTTCCCGAAGGAGCCCGGCATCGCCGCGGCGGTCATCGGCACCGGCGGCACGGCGCCAGTCGAGAAGCTGACCGAGGTGATGGGCCGGGAATGGCGCGCGCTCGGCATCCGGGGGATGTACGGCTACATGGCCGATCTCGCGACCGAACCGCGCTGGTACCGCGTCGACGAGACCTTCGGCGAGAATTCCGAGGTCACCGCCCGGATCGCGACCGCGATCGTCGAAGGCCTTCAGGGCCCGGCGCTCGGCCCGGAGAGCGCCGTGGCGCTTACCATGAAACATTTTCCTGGCGGCGGACCGCAGCAGGGCGGGCGTGACCCGCATTACTCCTTCGGCAAGAACCAGGTCTATCCGGGCGGCGCCTTCGCCGACCATGTGGCGCCTTTCAGGGCGGCGATCGACGCGGGCGTCGCGTCGATCATGCCCTATTACGGCGTTCCGATCGACGCGGCCTGGGAAGGCGAGCCCTTCGAACAGCTCGGCATGTCCTTCTCCCGCGAGATGATCGACGGGTTCCTGCGCGAGGACCTCGGCTTCGGCGGCTATGTCAATTCAGATACCGGCATCATTCTCGACCGCGGCTGGGGGCTGGAGGACCGCGCGCCGGCCGAGCGCTTCGCGACGGCCGTCAACGCAGGCGTGGACGTGCTCTCCGGTTTCCACGATGTCGCGCTCGTCACCGGGCTGCTCGACACCGGATCGATCTCGGAGGAACGGCTCGACGAGGCGGTCGGGCGGCTGCTGACGGAGCAGTTCGACCTCGGGCTCTTCGAGGACCCCTACGTTGATCCCGCCGCCGCCGCGGAGATCATCGGCGATGCCGAGCACCGCGCCAAAGGTCAGGAGGTCCAGAAGCAATCGCTGGTGCTCTTGCGGAACGAGAACGGCATCCTGCCGCTCGCGGCGGGCGGCCGGGTCTATGCCATCGGCATGGCCCCCGACGCCCTCGCCGAGGCGGGCTATCAGGTGACGGACGGCAATCCCGCGGCCGATGGCGCGCGGCCGGGCGCGGCGGATCACGACGCGGCGGTCATCCGGGTGACGGTGGGCAACGCGAATACCCGGGACTACCGCAGCCGGTCCCCGGCATACGGGGCCGACCCGGACCGGCTCAACCCGGATACCGGCAAGGTCTGGGGAGCCGAGGACCCCTGCGAGATGTGGCCGGATCAGAACCCGAGATGCGTCGATGACGTCGGCCTGATCTTTGGCGGCGCGCTGCCCTGGGAGATCGACGACATCTCCTTCTCGGCGATGGCGGAGGCGGCCTCCTGGGAGATCACGCCGCCGCTCGCGACGATCCGCGAGGTGCTGGCGGAAGCTTCTCCGCAGAAATCGGTGCTCGTGATCAATTTCCGCGCGCCCTACGTTCTCGACTCCGAGAGCGGGTTGCGCGACGCGGCCGGGCTGATCGCGAATTTCGAAGTGAGCGACGCGGCGCTGGTGGCGGTTCTCTCCGGCGCCTTCGATCCGGTCGGCGGCCTGCCGTTCGCGCTCGCCTCGAACCTCGACGCGGTGATCGCGAACGATCCCGACCTGCCCGGCTATCCCGGGGAAGACACGCTCTATCCGTTCGGCTTCGGCCTCGACTACGGCCGCTAGACGCCGTTCCCGCGCGGAACCGGCGCGGCCGGGACGGGTTCACGACCCGACGGCGGGCCGCCTTGGTTGCAGCGCGGGGGCCGATGGCCTAGACTCGGAGCCGTCAAGCGAAAAATACTGGATCGGACGGGCAGCGCATGTGCGGACTCTGCGGCGAAATAACCTTTGACGGCGCGCTGGCGTCGGCGAGCCGGATCGAGGCGATGGCTCAGTGCATGGCACCGCGCGGACCGGATGGTTTCGGCGTCGTCCTGCGCGGCCGCGTGGCCTTCGGACACAGGCGGCTGAAGATCATCGACCTCAGCGAGGCATCCGCCCAGCCGTTCGAGGACACCGCCCTCGGCCTCACCATCGCCTTCAACGGTTGTATATACAACTACAAGGAGTTGCGTGCCGAACTTCAGGGGAAAGGCCACGTCTTCGCCTCGCAGGGCGACACCGAGGTGATCCTGAAGGCCTGGGCGGAATGGGGCCCGTCGGCGGTCGACCGGCTGCTCGGCATGTTCGCCTTCGCGCTGCACGACCGCGCGAGCGGACGCCTCTTCCTCGTGCGCGACCGCTTCGGGATCAAGCCGCTCTATACCGCCCAGGTCGGGAACACGTTGCGCTTCGCCTCCACGCTGCCGGCGATTCTCGCCGCGGGCGGCGTCGATACCTCGATCGACCGCGTGGCACTGCATCATTACATGAGCTGGCACGCCGTCGTTCCGGCGCCGCGCACCATTCTGAACGGCGTGCGCAAACTTCCGCCGGCGACGATCCGCACCGTCGAACCGGACGGCCGGACGAGCGACGTGGTCTACTGGACGCCCCGGTTCGAACGCACGCCCGAGGAACTCGCGCTCTCGCCGGAGGACTGGCGCGACCGGGTTCTCGACTCGCTCCGCGTCGCGGTCCGGCGGCGCATGGTGGCCGATGTTCCGGTCGGCGTGCTGCTCTCGGGCGGGGTCGATTCCTCGCTCATCGTCGGCCTGCTCGCCGAGGAAGGCCAGCGCGACCTCGCGACCTATTCGATCGGCTTCGAGGAGGCCCATGGCGAGAAGGGTGACGAATTCGTCTATTCCGACCTGATCGCCCAGCGCTACGACACCAACCACCACAAGATCTTCATCCCCTCCGAGGAGATGCGGACCCATCTGCCGGACGCGATCGCGGCGATGTCGGAGCCGATGGTGAGCTACGACAACATCGGCTTCTACCTGCTCTCCCGCGAGGTCGCGAAGACGATCAAGGTGGTTCAGTCCGGACAGGGCGCGGACGAGGTCTTCGCCGGGTACAACTGGTATCAGGCGCTGGCGCGCTCGAACGATCCGCTGACGGATTATTCCGAAGCCTTCTTCGATCGCCCGCATGGCGTCCTGGCGAACCAGCTTTCACCCGATTACCACGCCGACCGCGACGAGAGCCTCGAATTCGTGCGGGCGCATTTCGGCCTGCCGGGCGCCGACGCGCCGGTCGAGAAGGCGCTCAGGCTCGACACGAATGTGATGCTGGTCGACGATCCGGTGAAGCGGGTCGACAACATGACGATGGCCTGGGGGCTCGAGGCACGGGTGCCGTTCCTCGATCACGAACTGGTCGAACTCGCCGCCCGCGTGCCGGCGGAACTGAAGCTCGCGCAGGGCGGCAAGGGCATTCTGAAGGAAGTCGCCCGCCAGGTGGTGCCCTCCGAGGTGATCGACCGGCCGAAGGGCTATTTCCCTGTTCCGGCGCTCAAGTATATCGACGGCCCCTATCTCGAGATGGTCCGCGACGCGCTGACCGCGCCCGTGGCGAAGGAACGGGGGCTGTTCCGGGGTGAATGGCTCGACGCGCTCTTCGCCAATCCGACCGCGCATATCACCAAGCTGCGCGGTTCCGAACTCTGGCAGGCGGCGCTGCTCGAGATGTGGCTGCAGAAGCAGGGGATCGCGGCGTGAGAGAAAGCGAGCGGCGGCGACGCGCGACCTCGCAGCACCGACTGCGCCGCGACCGGATCCGGCCGTCGCTCCCGTCCGAGAAGAGCCAGGACCGCGATGCCAGCATCGATTGCGGCTGGGGAAGGCTCGTCTTCGCCAATACCTTCGAGAGCGCGGAGAAGCTGGCCGAGGTCCTGCGGGCGGAGCGTCCGGACCGGCGCGATATCGCCTTCTACGTGCGCGATCCGCACGTGCTGCTGGCGCTCGCGCCGCAGGAGCTCTTTCTCGACCCGTCGCATACCTTCCGGCTCGATCTCGGCACCTACCGGCCCCAGCATCAGAAGGCGCGGGGCTTCTTCATCCGCCGGCTGTCGACGCTCAAGGACGCCGAGGCGGTCAACGTCATCTATGGCGCGCGGGGCATGGTGCCGGTTCCACCCGATTTCTTCTGGACCAGGCGCGATGACCGTGCGCTGACCGTGCTGGTGGCGGAGGACGCGGAGACCGGCGACGTGCTCGGCTCGGTCATGGGGGTGCATCACGGCCGCGCCTTCGACGACCCCGACCGCGGCTCCTCGCTCTGGTGCCTCGCCGTCTCGCCGCAGGCACCGCATCCCGGACTCGGCGAGGCCCTGGTGCGCCGGCTCGCCGAGCACTTCGCCGCCCGCGGCGCGAGTTACATGGATCTCTCGGTCCTGCATGACAACGAACAGGCCATCGCGCTCTACAAGAAGCTCGGCTTCCGCCGCGTGCCGGTCTTCGCGGTCAAGCGCAAGAACCCGATCAACGAGAAGCTCTTCGCCGGTCCCGCGACCGAGAGCGAGCGGCTGAACCCCTATGCGCGGATCATCGTCGACGAGGCCCGCCGGCGGGGCATCCATGTCGAACTGCTCGATCCCGAAGGCGGGTTCTTCCAGCTCACCTATGGCGGGCGCTCGGTGCGCTGCCGCGAGTCGCTCTCCGAATTCACCACCGCCGTCGCGATGTCGATCTGCGACGACAAGCGCGCCACGCGCCGCGTGGTCGAGGCGGCGGGGGTCACGGTACCGGCGCAGATGACCAATGGCGCCGCGGAGGAGCGCGCGGCCTTCCTCGCCGAACACGGCTCGCTCGTCGTGAAGCCCGCGCGCGGCGAACAGGGCCGCGGCATCGCCGTCGACCTCACCACGCCCGAGGAACTGGAGCGGGCGGTGACGGCGGCGCGGGAGGTCTGCGAGGACGTGCTGCTCGAATCCTTCTTCGAGGGCGAGGATCTGCGGCTCGTGGTGATCGACTTCCGCGTCGTCGCCGCCGCGATCCGCCGCCCGCCGCGCATCGTCGGCGACGGCCGCTCGACGGCGCGCGAGCTCATCGAGCGACAGAGCCGCCGCCGGGCCGCCGCGACCGGCGGCGAGAGCCGCATCCCGCTCGACGCCGAGACCGAACGCTGCCTCACCGCCGCCGGCCTCGGCTTCGAGGAGGTCCCGTCCGCGGGCGCCGAGATCACGGTGCGCCGGACGGCCAATCTCCATACCGGCGGCACGATCCACGACGTGACGGGCGAGACGCATCCGGCGCTCATCGACGCCGCGATCGCGGCGGCGCGCGCGATCGACATTCCCGTCACCGGCATCGATCTGATGGTGAAAAGCCCGCGCGGCGGGGAATACATCTTCGTCGAGGCCAATGAACGCCCCGGCCTCGCCAATCACGAACCCCAGCCGACAGCCGAACGTTTCGTCGATCTTCTGTTTCCGCTATCCATGCCGACATCGGCGAGAGCGGCACAGCGGAGAATGACACGATGAACAAGCCCGAAACCCCGCGCACGAGCGCCCGGCTCGAGATCGACATCGCCTATCTGCGCGAGCAGCTCGACAGCCTGCTGACGATCCCGAGCCCCACCGGATATACCGACAATGCCGTGCGCCATCTCTGCGGCGAACTCGAGAAGCTCGGCGTCGGCTATGACCTGACGCGGCGGGGCGCGATCCGGGCGCATCTGCGCGGCCTCTCCGCCAATGGCTCGCGCGCCGTCGTCGGCCATGTCGACACGCTCGGTGCCCAGGTGAAGGCTCTGAAGCCGAACGGACGGCTGGAACTGGTGCCGATCGGCAGCTGGTCGGCGCGTTTCGCCGAGGGGGCGCGCACGATCGTCTTCTCCGAGAAGGGCGCCTATCGCGGCACCATCCTGCCGCTCCGCGCCTCGGGCCATACCTTCGGCGACGATGTCGACACCTTGCCTGTGGGCTGGGACTATATCGAGCTCCGGGTCGATGCCTATTCCTCCTCCGAGGAGGATCTGGAGCGGCTCGGCATCGACGTGGGCGATATCGTCGCGATCGATCCGCAGCCCGAATTCCTCGACAACGGCTTCATCGTCTCGCGCCATCTCGACAACAAGGCAGGCTGCGCGATCATGATGGCGGCGATGAAGGCGATCAAGGAGTCGCAGCAGCCGCCGCCCGTCGATACCTACTGGCTCTTCACCATCGCCGAGGAAGTGGGACATGGCGCGGCCTCGATCCTCTTGCCCGACATCGCCGAGATGGTCGCGGTCGACAACGGCACGACGGCCCCCGGGCAGAATTCCTCCGAATTCGGCGTGACCATCGCCATGGCCGACATGACGGGGCCGTTCGACTTCCACCTGACCCGGCGGCTGGTCGAATTGTGCGACGCGCTCGACATCCGCCGCCGCAAGGACGTGTTCCGCCACTACCGTTCCGACAGCGCCAGCGCGGTCGAGGCGGGGGCGGATGTGCGCACCGCGCTCATCACCTTCGGCGTCGATGCGAGCCACGGCTACGAGCGCATCCACATGCACGCGCTCCGCTCCTGCTCCGAACTGCTCACCGCCTTCGCGCTCAGCGGCATCGGCAATCCGCGCGACACCCGGCCGGTCAGCGGGCTGGCGGGCTTCCCGAAGCAGCCGACCCTGCCCGCCGTCCAGACGCTCAGCCCCGAATTCCAGCCCGCGCCGTCCGAGGAAGACTGAACCTCTCGCCTTGGCGCGGAGACCGTGGCAGGACTTGGGCGTACCTTGGCCAGGAATCAGGGGGGGCCCGCCCGTGAACGATGACAGTCCCGACGCCGCGCTCGGCAACTGGAGCGGCCGCCCCGCGCACCGCGCCTGGCTCGCCGCGCGGGCGGACGAGCTTTTCGACCTCTTCGGAAGCCGCGCGCTGAACCCGCGTGGCGGCTTCTACGAGCTGGACGCGGCCGGCGCGCCGCGCATGGACCCGAACCCGGTCCGGCCGATCCATCTGACGGCCCGGACGGGGCATTGCTTCGCCATCGCCGCCCTCCTCGGCCGCCCCGGCGCGCCCGAGATCGTCGATCACGCGACGCGAACCCTCTGGGAGCGGTACCGCGACCGCGCTCACGGCGGCTACGTCTGGTCGATCGATGACGATGGCCCGGCCGACGCGGCGAAACAGGGCTACGGCCATGCCTTCGTCCTGCTCGCCGCCGCCTCGGCGCTCACGATCGGCCACCCGCTCGCGCGGCCGATGCTCGACGACGTGTCCGAGATCATCGACCGCCGGTTCTGGGAGACCGAGAACGGCGTCATCGCGGAGGAATTCGGCCCCGACTGGACCCCCGTGCCCGGCTATCGCGGCCAGAACTCCAACATGCACCTGACCGAGGCGCTGATGGCCGCCTTCGAGGCGACGGGCGAGCATATCTACCTCGACCGCGCGGAGAGCATCGCCGAGCGCATCATCCACCGCGCCGCCGCCGAGGCCGGGTGGCGCGTGCCGGAGCATTTCACCGAGGGCTGGGTCGTCGATCGCGCCTACCGCGGCAACGAGATGTTCCGCCCCTCCGGCACCACGCCCGGCCACGCGCTCGAATGGGCGCGGCTGCTGCTCCAGCTCTGGTGCCTCGGCGGAGGGCGGCACGACTGGATGCCGGAGGCCGCGGCGGCGCTCTTCGAACGGGCGCTGGCGCTCGGCTGGGACGAGACCCGCGGGGGCATCTTCTACACCCTCGACTGGCAGGACCGGCCGTTGCGGAGGGAGAAGCTCTGGTGGCCGGTCTGCGAGGGCATCGGGGCCGCGCATTTCCTGAACGCCCATGTGCCCGATCCCGCGCATGAAGCCGCCTATCGCCGGCTCTGGGGCCTGATCGACCGCGCCTTCCTCGACCGCGAGCACGGCGGCTGGCACGAGGAACTGACCGAGGAGCTGACGCCCTCCTTCACGATCTTCCCGGGCAAGGGCGACATCTATCACGCGGTACAGGCCTGCCTGATCCCGCTCTATCCCGCGACCGGCAGCCTGACGCGGGTCATCGCCACCGTCGAGCCCTGAGGCCTCGGGGTCGAGTCCTCAGGCCCTCGCGTCGCGCGCCTCGATCAGGTCGATCTCGCGCACCAGATCGCGCACCATCTCGTCGGAGAGGCGGCGCGTCCGGCCGAGCCGGTAAAGCTCGTCGCGCTCCGCCCGGATCGCGGCGAGGCGCAGGTCGCGGATGATCTCCTCGGTCTTGAGCGCATTGTCGGCCTCGACCCCGGTCTTGGTCCGCCCATCGATGCGCGCCCGGTAGACTTCCATCAGCCGGGTGCCGGCCTCCGCGTAGAGATCGGCGTCGCGGCGGCCCTCGGCGAGTTCGTGCTGCGCTTGCTCGATCGCCCGGATCGCCGCCTGCGCCGCGGCGACCCGCGCCAGATCCTCCTCGCGCCGGCGCGAGGGCTCGGGCGGGAGGTCGAGCCCATGGAGAAGCCGGGGCAGCGCGATGCTCGCCGCGACGAGCGACACGATGATCACCCCCGCGGCGAGGCAGATCGCAAGATCGCGCGCCGGAAACGGCGAGCCGTCCGGGAGCGCGAGCGGCAGCGTCAGCACGCCCGCGAGCGTGATCGCCCCGCGCGCGCCCGCGAAGGCCATCGCCGCGAGAAGCCGTCGGCTCGGCCGGCGGAACTGCTCGCCGCGTCGCCCCGCGCGATAGATCGTGAACTGCAGCGACACCCAGGCCCAGAGATAGCGCGTTACCCCGAGCGCGAGGGTGATCGCGAGCACGTAGACGATGATCCACAGAGGATCGCGATGCCCGGTCTCGCGCACCGCGTCCGCCGCCGACCGCACGATGTTCGGCAACTGCTCGCCGAGCAGCACGAAGACGACCCCGTTCATCGTGAAGCCGAGCGCCTCCCAGACCGCCGCGCGCTGCATCCGCGTCGCGCCGCGCGCCCGGCCGGTCTGTTCGAAGAAGCTCATCGTGATCCCCGCCGCGACGGCGGCGAGGATGCCGGAGCAGCCGAGATGCTCGGCCGCGAGATAGGCGGCGAAGGGAATGAGCACGCTGATCAGGACCTGCGTCCCCGTCTCCTCGCCGATCCGCCGGCTGATCCAGCCCTTCGCCGCCATTACCGCCCAGGTCACCCCGGCGCCCACCGCGACACCGCCGAGCGCGAGCCAGACGAAGGTGCCAAGCGCGCCGACGATCGAGAAGCCGCCAGTCATCACCGCCGCCACGGCGAAACGCATGCAGACCAGCCCCGAGGCGTCGTTGAGCAGCGACTCACCTTCGAGGATGTGCATGAGCCGCTTCGGGATCGGCACGCGCGAGGCGATGGAGCTCACCGCGATCGGATCGGTCGGCGAGATGACCGCGGCGAGCGCGAAGGCGACGCCGAGCGGCATCGACGGGATCATCAGATGGATGAGCAATCCGATCCCGAGCACCGTCGCGACGACGAGCCCGAGCGCGAGTTCGAGGATGGTGCCGATATCGTGGAACAGCCCCTGTTTCGGGATGCGCCAGCCATCGTAGAACAGGAGCGGCGGCAGGAAGAGCAGGAAGAAGATCTCCGGGTCCAGCGCGACCCCCACATCCGCGACCGAGGCGATCAGCGCGCCGAGCGCGATCTGCACCAGCGGCACGGGCACGCCGACGGGGAGAGCGCGTGCGACGACCGCGCTGACGACGACGGCGAGGAGCAGGACGAGCGTGATGGTGATGCTCTCCAAGGCGAGCCCTCCGTCCTTTGCGAGACCGCGCAGCGGAAGCGCGGTGCGCGCCAGGCGCGCGCGCGGACATCTAATCGGGCCCGCGCCGTCATCGCAACCCACCGGCCCGAGATCGCGTTAACCTCTTGTTAAGACTTGGCTTGCCCGAACCCGCGGCCGCGGGCAATGCTGCGTTCAGAAGCTCACGCATGGGACCACCGGGATGCGCGCCGCCATCTTCGCCTGCCTCACATGTCTCGCTGGCTGCGCCCAGCCCGGCCCGGTCGTGACGCCTCGGGTCAGCGGTGGCAATCCCTCGGACGGGATTGTCACCCTGGCTTCGACCCGCACACTCTTCAATCCGGTCGCACCCGACTGGGGCGCCGCCCTCGGGACCGCCGATCGCCAGTGCCGCGCCGACGGCAACGCGCCGCCCGCGCGTTTCGTCGGCGATCAGGAAGCCTGCGAGCTTTATGACCGCGGCGGCCGTTGCCTCCGCGCGACGGTGACGCGGTTCTATTCCTGCGGCGAGTAACGGCTCCCGCGAGCCCGCGGAGGTCTCGCTTCCTCCCCTCCCGCGGCTCTCGTTGCTCGGCCTCCACGTCCGATGCGACACCTGCGCGAGGGGTGCTTCCGATCGCCGCAAACCGTCTCGCCGAACGCGCCGGATCGGACGGCGGCGCGTTCCATGAGTCCGAGGACGCGCGCCGCCGTCGGCACAGGGAGGACCGAGCCCCCCGCGCCGGCCCCTTCCGGCCCGCCCGTCGTCGTCTCGGCCGAAACCGCGGCGCAGGTTTCCGCGAGACGGATGCCGCGCCTGTCTGGCCCGGCATCCGGCCGATGCCCGAGCCGTCCGCGCGGGGTCCGCCTTGCTCACGCTCCCTCGGCGCCGGGTGTCTCTCGCTATCGACCACGCGGAGACGGAACCGCCGGAACCGCTCGGAGCACAGGGCCGCCACGCCTCGCCCACCGTCCGGGCGGGTCCTTCATCCCCCCGGACCGGTCTGCTAAGGGACGCGCGAGCGAAGGCCCGGAGGCAGGAGAATGCGCGATCACGGTGGCGATCTCGATCAGGCAATCCGCCGCCATGGCGGCGAGATGGCGGAGTGGATCGACCTCTCGACCGGGATCAACCGCCGCCCCTACCCCGTCCCGCCGCTGCCGGACTCGGCTTTCCGTGCGTTGCCGACGCGGGCGGAGACCGCCGAACTCGAGAACGTCGCCCGCGCGGCTTGGGCCGTGCCCGAATCGGAACCGAGCGAGACGCTGGCCCTCGCGGGGGCACAGGCCGCGATTCAGGCGATCCCGCGCCTTGCTCCGCCCGGCGAGGCCAGGGTGCTGGGGCCGACCTACAACGAATACGCGGGCGCGCTCGGGACGGCGGGGTGGGTCGTCACCGAGGTTTCCGCGCTCGAAGACCTCGCAGGGGCGGATCTCGCGATCCTTGCCAATCCCAACAATCCCGACGGCGCCAGCCACAGGCCGGCGGCGCTCGAACGGCTGGCTGCCAGCGTCGGGCGGCTGGTCGTCGACGAGAGTTTCGGCGACACTTGCCCCGATCTGTCGCTGCTGCGGCGTCCCGCGGCGGCCAACGTTCTCGTGCTGCGCTCGTTCGGCAAGTTTCACGGACTCGCGGGCATCCGCCTCGGCTTCGTCACCGGTCCCGCGACCGAGATCGCGGCGCTGCGGGCGATCGCCGGGCCCTGGCCGGTTTCAGGGCCGGCGATCGCGATCGGCCGCGCCGCGCTCGCCGACCACGGCTGGTCGGAGGCGACGCGAGCCCGGCTCGGCACGGAGACCGAGCGAATCGACGCGCTCGCCCGGTCCGCCGGATGGGGGCTCGCAGGCGGAACGGGGCTTTTCCGGCTCTATGCGACGCCGGACGCCGCGGAGGCACGGAGGCTGCTCGCGGAGCGGCGGATCTGGTCTCGGATCTTCCCCTGGCATCCCCGCTGGATCAGGCTCGGCCTGCCCGGCACTGAGGCCGAGTGGGAGCGCCTCGACAGGGCGCTCCGCGCGCTCTGAGCGGCGGTGTGCCGTCCTGGCGCCGGCTCGCCCCGGAGCGGCTAGCCTCGTGCCGGCGCGCCCGGATCAGCGGCGGCAGACGGAGAAACCGTCCTGCAGCCCGGCGCGCGCGCTCTTGAGTTCGGTCGCGGCGACGACCTGATGCCAGCCTGCGCGGCCCAGATCGAGCACCACGCTCAGGATCGATCCGTTCTCGCGGGGCGCGGGGATGTCGATCTTCTGACCGTTGACGGTGAACTTCTTGAAATTCTTGGTATCGCCGACATCCTGGAACGATACCTTGGCCTTGCCATCGGCGCCCGCCTTCACCGCGAAGCGGACCATGCCCTTGCCGCCGTCGTCGTAGCTGCCGGCGCTCCGGCCCTCGTGGTCGACGTGGTTCCCGCCCAGCGCGGGTGCTTTCCATTCGCTCGCATAGGGACCATCCCGTTTCAGGTCGCGCACAGCCGAGAGATCCGGCGTGAAATCCGAAAGAGACGTCACCGTTCCGGCGAATCCCGCCGGCGCGCTGGCAAGAAATGCCAGCAATGCAAGCCACTTCATCGTACAACCTCACAAATACTCAACGCTGGCGCGAGCCACGCCTTGCCCGAAGTCTGCCGCGGGGACCGTCGAATTGCGAGGTCGCGGGGGTGTGAAAGGTTAATAAAACGCCGATGCGTGGCAAAGCTGTCACTAAATCGCCCAGAACGAAACGGAACCAGACAGTATCCGTGGCGTACCGGGATGCGCGAGATCAACCTATAGTTGCAACACGCCTCGCGGCGCCCTCAACGCGCCAACGACAGGAGCCCGTCGACATCGAGGTGACGTTCGACATGGGCGGCGAGCGCGTCGAGCGTGCGCTCGATACCTGCCCCGTAACCCTGCCCCCCCGGCGTCACGCCCAATCCTTCGAGCCAGGCGGCGCGGAAAGCGTCATCGGCGAACATCCCGTGCAGGTAACTGCCGCTGACCCGCCCATCGGCCGAGGTCGCGCCCTCAGGCCCCTCGCCCTCGACGCTGGCGAAGGGGCGGGCGCGGTCCGGCCCTTCGGTCCGGCCGATGTGGATCTCGTAGCCCCGGATGGGCCGGCCGGTCGCCACATGCCGCCCGCGGACCTCGCGGAGCGTCTTGTCGCCCGCCATGACCGTCGTCACGTCGAGCAGGCCGAGCCCCGGCGTCTCGCCCGGCGGCCCCTCGATCCCCTCGGGATCGGCGACGTTTCGCCCGAGCATCTGGTAGCCGCCGCAGATGCCGAGCACATGGCCGCCCCGGCGGTGATGCGCGAGGAGGTCGATGTCCCAGCCCTGCGCGCGCAGGAAGGCGAGGTCGCCGCGGGTCGATTTGGTGCCCGGCAGGATCACGACCGCCGCGTCGCCGGGAATGGGCTCGCCGGGACGCACCATGCCGACCGAGAGCGAAGGCTCGGCGGCGAGCGGGTCGAGGTCGTCGAAATTCGCGATCCGCGAAAGGGCGAGGCAAACGATGCGCGTCCTGCCCTCCGCGTTCGTGGCGCGCGGCAGGTCGAGCGCATCCTCGGCCGGCAGCCGCGCGGCCTCGGCGAAATACGGCAGCACGCCGAAGCCGCGCCACCCGGTCCGCGCCTCGATGATCCGGTAGCCGTCGTCGAAGAGGCTCGGGTCGCCCCGGAAGCGGTTGATGATGAACCCCCGCACGCGGGCGGCGTCCTCCGGGTCGAGCACGGCCTTCGTGCCGACGATCTGCGCGATCACCCCACCCCGGTCGATGTCGCCTGCGAGCACCACCGGCACCTCCGCGGCGGCGGCGAAGCCCATGTTGGCGATGTCGTTGGCGCGGAGGTTCACCTCCGCCGGGCTGCCCGCGCCCTCGACGATCACGAGGTCGGTTTCGGCCATGAGCCGGCGGAAGCTCTCGAGCACCGGCGCCATCAGCGAGGGTTTCAGCACCGCGTAGTCGCGTGCCCGGCAGGTGGCGACGCGGCGTCCCTGGACCACGACCTGCGCGCCGATGTCGGTCTCGGGCTTCAGCAGCACCGGGTTCATGTCGACGCGCGGCGCGAGCCCGCTGGCCAGCGCCTGAAGCGCCTGGGCGCGGCCGATCTCGCCGCCATCCGCCGTCACGGCGGCGTTGTTCGACATGTTCTGCGGCTTGAACGGCGCGACACTGAGCCCGCGCGCGCGCGCCGCGCGGCAGAGGCCCGCGACGAGCAGCGACTTGCCGACGTTCGAGCCGGTGCCCTGGATCATCAGCGCGGGCATGGTGGCTCCGCCGCCTTCGCGCTGCTCAGAATTCCACCCCAGGCTGCGCCTTGATGCCGCCCCGGAACGGGTGCTTCACCAGCGTCATCTCGGTCACGAGATCGGCCGCCTCGACGAGTTCGGCCGGCGCGTTCCGCCCGGTCAGCACGACATGGGTGAGCGGCGGTTTCTCCTCGGCGAGGAATGCGAGTACCTCGGCCACGTCGAGATAATCGTAGCGGAAGGCGATGTTGATCTCGTCGAGCAGCACCATGCGGATCGCCGGATCGCGGATCAACTCCTTCGCCTTCTCCCAGCCGGCGCGGGCGGCGGCGATGTCGCGGGCGCGGTCCTGCGTCTCCCAGGTAAACCCTTCGCCCATCGCGTGAAACTGGCAAAGCTCACCGAAATGCCCGGTCAGGAGCCGCCGCTCGCCGGTGTCCCAGGCGCCCTTGATGAACTGCACCACCGCGCAGGGCATGCCATGCGCGACGCAGCGCAGGATCATGCCGAAACCCGACGAGCTCTTGCCTTTTCCGGGGCCGGTATGGACGATCAGAAGGCCCTTCTCACCCTCCTTGGTCGCCATCATCCGGTCGCGCGCCGCTTTGATCTTCGCCATCTTCGCGGCGTGGCGGGCGTTCTCGCCCGTGTCCGCGGGCGCCGCCTCGGCGCGGCTCTCGGTCTCGCTCATTTCGCGCGCTCCTTGCTTGACAAGGGGGGTGGCCTCGCCTCAGGTGAGGCGGCACTGGTTCCTGTCTATGACAGGCGAAGAGGGAATGTGCTAGGGGGCCCGCCCCCGAGGCCAGCCGCCCCCGCGACCGTGACCGGAGAGAGCGCCGATCCACTGGCCCGCCACATCGGCGATGGGTCGGGAAGGCCGGCGATCGATGGGCGAGACGCCCGGAATCCGCGAGCCGGGAGACCTGCCAGCGCAGGACGAAACGGGCGGACGGGGTGTTCCGCGACCGGCTCGGGTGCCTCGCGCGGCGCCGCGCTGGATCTCATGCCCCGACCGCTTCGAGAACCGAGGTGAGGCGATGGACGAGACCGCTGATGGCGCTTCGCAGGAGACCGGGACGACGCTCTTCGTCTGCGTCACCTGCCGCCGCGCCGACGCGCCCGTTCCCGCGAACGGTCATCGCCCCGGGGCCGCGATGCATGACGCGCTCGCGAAGGGGGCACTGCCGGAGGGCATGCGGCTTCGCGCCGTCGAATGCCTCTCGGCCTGTTCGAACGGCTGCGCGGTGGCGTTGACCGGACCGGGCCGCTGGACCTATGTCTACGGCAATCTCGACCCGGAAGCCGACCCGCCGGCGATCCTCTCGGGCGCCGCCGCCTATGCCGCCACCGCGGATGGGCTGGTCCCCTGGCGCGAACGCCCGCTCATCTTCCGGCGCAATGCGATCGCCCGGGTGCCACCCCTCAGACTGGAACCGCTATGACCGATCTCGCGAAGATCCCCGTTACCATCGTCACCGGCTTTCTCGGCGCCGGAAAGACCACGCTGATCCGGCATCTGATGACCAATCCCGGCGGGCGCCGGCTCGCGGTGCTGGTCAACGAATTCGGCACCGTCGGCGTCGATGGCGAGCTGCTGCGCGACTGCGCCGACGAGAACTGCCCCGAAGCCAATATCGTCGAGCTTGCGAACGGCTGCATCTGCTGCACGGTCGCGGACGAGTTCATTCCGACGATGGAGCGCCTGCTGGCGCTGCCCGAGCGGCCGGATCACATCGTGATCGAGACCTCGGGGCTGGCGCTGCCCAAGCCGCTTCTGAAAGCCTTCGACTGGCCCGCGATCCGCTCGCGCATCACGGTGGACGGCGTCGTGACCGTCGCCGACGCCGAGGCGGTGGCGGCGGGGCATTTCGCGCCCGACACGAGCGTGCCCGCCGATGCGCCGGAGCATGAGACGCCGCTTTCCGAGGTCTTCGAGGACCAGCTCGCCTGCGCCGACGTGGTGCTGCTCTCCAAGGCCGATCTCGCTGGCCCCGAGGGCGTCGAGGCCGCGAAGATCGCGATCGCGGCGGAACTGCCGCGCCCGCTGCCGATCCTGACGGTGAGCGAAGGCGTGATCGACCCGCGCGTGATCCTCGGTCTCGACGCGGCGGCGGAGGCGGATCTGGCCGCCCGCCCCTCGCATCACGATGGCGAGGACGAGCATGAGCACGACGATTTCGACTCGGTGGTGATCGAGATCCCCGAGGTCACGGGGCCCGAGGCGATCAGGGCGGCGGTCGTGCGGCTCGCGCGCGAGTTGAAAGCGCTGCGCGTCAAGGGCCATGTCGCGGTCCGGGGCAAGCCTATGCGCCTGCTCGTGCAGGCCGTGGGCGAGCGGGTCAGGACGCAGTACGACCGGCCCTGGGGCGCGGGTCCGCGCACCTCCGCCCTTGTGGTCATCGCCGAACGGGAGGATATCGACGCCGACGCGATCCGCGCGATTCTGCTCTCCGGCGCGGAAGCGGAGACAACGGGGGCCTGAGCGCGCCATGCATGTCGTCTTTCGGGAAAGCCACGGGCTCGACGAAGCCGCCGTCCCGACCGATCTCGGTCAGGACCCGGCGGATCTCGTCGCGCTCTCGTTTTCCGACAGCGACCTCGGCGCCTTCGCGGCCGGCTGGCACCGCGCGAAGGGCGCCCTGCCCGCGCTCCGGCTCGCCAATCTCTCGGCGCTCGCCCATCCGCTCTCGGTCGATACCTATGTGGAGCGCACGCTTTCCGGCGCGAAGGGCATCCTGATCCGGCTGATCGGCGGTGAGGCCTACTGGTCCTACGGGCTCGCCTCGGTCCAGGATCTGGCGCGGCGCAAGGGGATCGCGCTCGCGGTGCTGCCCGCCGACGGGCGCGAGGATGCGCGGCTCGACGAGGTCTCGACGCTGCCGGTCTCGACGCTCCGCCGGCTCGCCTTCCTCTGCGACCAGGGCGGCGCGGTCGCGGCGCAAGCGGCGCTGGCGCAGCTTTCGCTCGCCGCCGGGCTCTACGCCGGTCCGGTCGCGGGCGCGAAATCGGTGCCGGAGCACGGCTTCTACGATCCGGCGCGCGGCGTTGTCGCCGAACTTCCCGAGAGCATCGGCCCCCGCGCCCTCGTCACCTTCTACCGCGCCTATCTCACGGCCGCCGATACCGGCGCGGTCGATGCGATCATCACGGCGCTCCGGGCGCGCGGCTTCGACGCGCAGGGGGTTTTCGCGGCCTCGCTGAAGGCGCCGGGCTCGGCGGACTGGCTGCGCGGGCATCTGCGCGCCGACCCACCGGTGGCGATCGTCAATGCGACGGCCTTCTCCGCGAAAGGCGCCGATGGCGCCTCGCCGCTCGACGCCGCGGGCTGCCCTGTGTTTCAGGTCGCGCTCTCGACCGCCCGGCGGCGGGACTGGGAAGGCTCGGCGCGCGGCCTCTCGGCGGCTGATCTCGCGATGCATGTGGTGCTTCCGGAGGTGGACGGCCGGATCTTCGCCGGCGTCGCGAGCTTCAAGGCGGCGTCCGATCCCGATCCCTACCTCCAGTTCTCCCGCCTCGCGCACCGCGCCGATCCCGAGCGCGTCGAGGCGGTCGCGGATCGCGTCGCGGGCTGGCACGGGCTCGGGGCGACGGCGGCGGCGGAACGGCGGCTGGCGCTGGTGCTTTCGACCTATCCGGGCCGCGCGGATCAGATGGCGCACGCGGTCGGGCTCGACACGCTCGCCTCCGCCGATGCGATCCTCGCCGATCTTGCTTCTCGGGGCTACGCGACCGGCCCCGGCGCGCCGCTCACCCCGGTCTTGGGGACGGAAACGCTGGCCTTCCCGCTCGCGGATTACGAGGCCGCGCTCGCCGCGCTGCCCGAGGCGCTTCGCGCCGGTCTCACTGAGGCCTGGGGGGCGCCCGAAGACGATCCTTCGGTCAAGGACGGCGCCTTCCGTTTCGCGGCCACGCGGCGCGGGGCGGTGCTGGTGGCGCTCCAGCCGGAACGCGGCGAGCCCGGGACCCGCGCCGACGACTATCACGACCTCGCCCGCGTGCCGCGCCACGCCTATGTCGCCTTCTACCTCTGGCTCCGGGCGCAGGGCATCCATGCCCTCGTCCATCTCGGCGCGCATGGCACGCTCGAATGGCTGCCCGGCAAATCCGTCGCGCTGTCGGGCGAATGCTGGCCCGAGGCGCTGATCGGGCCCGTGCCGGTCATCTATCCCTTCATCGTCAACGATCCCGGCGAGGCGGCGCAGGCGAAGCGGCGGATCGGCGCGGTCACGCTCGGCTACGCGCCGCCGCCCCTGACCGCCTCGGCGATCCCGCCGGAGCTTCTGCCGCTCGAGGCGCTGCTCGACGAATATTCGACCGCCGACGGGCTCGACCCCGCCCGACGCGACCGGCTGATCGCCGACATCCGCGCCGAGGCGCGCGCGCGCGGCGTCGAGGAGGACATCGGTCTCGCCGAGGCCGCCTCGCCCGCCGAGGCGATCCCGCTGATCGACCGCTTCGTCTGCGACCTGAAGGAGAGTCAGTTCGGCGACGGGCTGCATATCTACGGCCGGGGCGAGCCGGGACCGGGGGAGCGGGACGGGCTGCTCGCCGCGCTCGCCGGGCGGTTCGTGCCGGGCGGGCCAGCGGGATCGCCCTGGCGCGGGCGGGCGGATGTCCTGCCGACCGGGCGCAATCTTTACACCACCGACCCGCGCGCGGTTCCGTCCCGCGCCGCCCATGCGCAGGGCGTGAAGCTCGCCGAGGAACTATTGCGGCGGCACCTGCAGGACCACGGCGACTGGCCGCGCAACCTGGTGCTCGACCTCTGGGGGTCGGCGACGATGCGCACGGCGGGCGAGGAATTCGCCATGGCGCTGCATCTCGCGGGGCTCGCGCCGAAATGGGACGAGGGTTCGCAGCGGGTCTCTGGCTTCGAGATCCTGCCGCTCGCGCTGCTCGACCGGCCGCGGATCGACGTGACGCTCCGGGTCTCGGGCCTGTTCCGCGATGTCTTTCCGGGGCTTTCGCAGCTTTTCGACCAGGCGACGGCCGCGCTCGCCGACCGCGACGAGGCGGCGGAGGACAATCCCTATCGGGCGGAGGGCCCGCGTGTCTTCGGGCCCCGCCCCGGCAGCTACGGGCTCGGGATCGGCGCGGCGATCGAGGATTACACGCCCGAGGGCCGCGCGCGGGCCGGCGAGGCCTGGCTCTCCGCCTCGGCCTGGGCGCTCGATGCCTCGGGCGAGGCGCGCCACGATCGGGCGGGGCTGGAGGCCCGCGTCGGCGCGGCGGAGGCTTTCGTCCACGCGCAGGATCTCGTCGAGACCGACCTGCTGCTCGCCGCCGACTACGCCGCGCATGAGGCCGGGTTCGCCGCCGCGGCCGCCGCGCTCGGGGGCACATCTCCCGCGCTCTACCATCTCGACGCGACCCGGCCCGATGATCCGCGCGCCCGCACGCTCGGCGAGGAGATCGCCCGCGTCGTCCGCGCCCGCGCCGCCAATCCGGCCTGGGCGGACGGGATGACGCGGCACGGCTTCCGGGGCGGCGCGGAGATCGCCGCGACGCTCGACCATCTCGCGGCCTTCGCCCATCTCGCGGGCGCGGTGCCGCCGCATCTTTTCGACCTCTATCACGCGGCGACGCTGGGGCGGGCGGAGATCGTCGATTTCATGGCGCGCGAGAATCCGGCCGCGCTCGCCGCGCTCCGCGACCGGTTCCAGCGGCTGCGCGACGCGGGGCTCTGGGTCACGCGGCGCAACTCCATCGCCGCGGCGCTGGAGGATCGGCCGTGATCTCCGCCGGGGACTCCGCCGCGGCCGCGCCCGGACCGCGTGTCCGAGGCTGGTGCCCCGGCGCCCTGCGTCCGATGGCATCGGGCGACGGCTGGATCGTGCGTCTCCGCCCGCCGCTCGGGCGGCTCACCCCGGCGCAGGCGGCCGGTGTCGCGCGCCTCGCCACCGCGCATGGCAACGGGTTCCTCGACCTGTCGTCACGCGCCAGCCTGCAGATCCGGGGCGTGACCCCGGCCTCGCATCCGGGGCTGATCGACGGCCTTCGCGCGCTCGGCCTCGTGGACGAGACGCCAGAGGCCGAGGCGCGGCGCAACGTGATGCTCACGCCCTTCGCGACCCCCGCCTGCGACGCGCTCGCCACCGCGCTGGAAGCGGCGCTCGCGCAGGCGCCGTCCCCGCCGTCGAAATTCGGCTTCGCGGTCGATACCGGGCCCCGTCCGGTGCTAACCACCACGTCCGCGGACATCCGGCTGGAACGCGCGGCCTCAGGCGCGCTGATCCTGCGGCCCGATGGCGCGGCGCTCGGCGTGAAGATCGCCGAGGCGGCGATGCCCCGCGCCGCGCTCACCCTCACTCGGTGGTTCCTCGACTCGGGCGGCGCTCCGGAGGGGCGCGGGCGGATGGCGCGGCATCTCGGCTCGGGAGCCGTTCCGCCGCTCCGTCTCGACACCGCGCCCGCCGCGCCGCTGAGGCCGCCCCCGCCGGGAGCGCATACCATGGGCCTGCTCGGCGCCTTCGCCTTCGGCGCGCTTGACGCGGAGGTGCTGGTGGCGCTCGCGGAAACCGGCTTTGAACTGCGCCTCACACCGTGGCGGATGATCCTCGCGGTCTGCCTCGGCCGCGCCCCCGACATTCCCGGCCTCGTCACCGATCCCGCGAGCCCCCTGCTCCGCGTCGCCGCCTGCGCGGGCGCGCCGGGCTGCGCCTCCGCCTTCGCACCGACCCGGCCGCTCGCCCGCGCACTGGCGCCGAAGGTCCCGCCGGGCGGCTTCCTCCACGTCTCGGGCTGCGCGAAGGGTTGCGCGCATCCGCGACCCGCGCCATTAACCCTCGTCGCGGGCGAAGCGGGTTTCGCGCCGGTCCGGAACGGCACCGCCGCCGGGCGGCCCTCCGGCCAGCCGCGCGATCCAGAGTCCATCGCGGCCGATCCCGGCCCCCTGTTCGAGACGCCCTGATGCCGCATCTCTACGAAACCGACGGCGCCGCGATCTACCTGCGCTCCTTCGCCACGATCCGCGCCGAAGCCGATCTCTCCCGCTTCGCCCCCGCCGAGGAGAAGGTGGTGGTGCGGATGATCCACGCCGCCGGGATGGTCGGGCTGGAACGCCATGTGCGCTTCACCCCCGGCATGGCCGAGGCGGCGAAGGCGGCGCTCCATGCCGGGGCACCGATCCTCTGCGACGCCTATATGGTGAGCGAGGGTATCACCCGGCCCCGGCTCCCGGCCGGGAACGAGGTCATCTGCGCGCTCCGCGACCCGCGCGTGCCGGATCTCGCGCGCGAGATGGGCAATACCCGCTCGGCGGCGGCCTTTGAGATCCTGCGCCCACGACTTGCCGGCGCGCTTGTTGCGATCGGCAACGCGCCGACCGCGCTCTTTCATCTCCTGAACATGCTCGAGGACCCAGCCTGCCCGCGGCCCGCGGCGATCATCGGCTGCCCCGTGGGCTTCGTCGGCGCGGCGGAATCGAAGGCGGCGCTGCTCGCTGATCCGCCCGCGCCCAGCCTCATTGTCGAGGGTCGGCTCGGCGGCTCGGCGATCACCGTCGCGGCGGTGAACGCGCTCGCGAGTGAGAAGGAATGACGGGCATGGCAGGCAAGGTGATCTGCGTCGGCCTCGGCCCGGGTGACCCGGAGCTCATGAGCGTGCGCGCCGACCGGTTGATCCGCTCGGCCGCGACCGTCGCCTATTTCCGCAAGGCGGGCCGCGCCGGTCAGGCGCGTCGCATCGTCGAGGGAATGCTCCGAAGCGACGCGCGCGAGATCGCGATGGAATATCCGGTGACGACCGAGATCCGCTTCGACACCGAGGAATACGACGCGCTGCTCACCGAATTCTACGACCGCGAGGCGGAGCGGCTGGCCGGGATCGCCGCCGCGGGCGAGGATGTGCTGGTGCTCTGCGAGGGCGATCCGTTCTTCTACGGCTCCTTCATGCACCTGCACTGGCGGCTCACGGGCCGGGTGACGGTCGAGGTCGTGCCGGGGATCACCGGCATGTCGGGCTGCTGGACCGCGACGGGCGTGCCGATCACCTGGGGCGACGACGCGCTCTCCGTCCTGCCCGCGACGCTTCCGGAGGCGGAACTGATCCGCCGCGCGGCGAGCGCCGACGCGCTCGTCTTCTTGAAGATCGGCCGCAACCTCGGCAAGCTCACCCGCGCGCTCGCCGCGGTCGGGCGGCTCGACGCCGCCTGGCTGGTCGAGCGGGGCACGATGCCGAACGAGCGGGTGGCGCGGCTCACGGAGGTCGATCCCGGCGACTGCCCGTATTTCGCCGTCGTGCTCGTTCACGGCCAGGGCCGCCGCCCCGGCGCGGCGCGGCTCCGCGCCGAGGCGGCGCGCGCCTCGTGACCGGCGCGCTCGCCATCGCGGGGCTCGGCCCCGGCGCGGAGGCGCTGGTGACGCCCGAGGTCGCCGAGGCGCTGGCGGAGGCGACGGATGTCGTCGGCTACTTTCCCTATGTCGCCCGCGTCCCCGAGCGGCCCGGCCTGACGCGCCACGCCTCGGACAACCGCGTGGAACTTGACCGCGCCCGGCTCGCGCTCGACCTCGCGGCGGCGGGGCGTCGGGTGGTGATCGTCTCCTCCGGAGATCCGGGCGTCTTCGCCATGGCCTCCGCCGTCTTCGAGGCGCTGGAAGCTGCGTTGGAGGATGCGCCGGACTACGGACACCTGCCGATCCGCGTGCTCCCCGGCATCACCGCGATGCTCGCCGCCGCCGCCCGCGCGGGCGCGCCGCTCGGGCACGATTTCTGCGCGATCAACCTCTCCGACAATCTCAAACCGTGGGCGCTGATCGAACGGCGGCTCCGCGCCGCGGCCGAGGCGGATTTCGCGATCGCGCTCTACAACCCCCGCTCGAAGGCGCGGCCCGAGGGGTTCGCTCGCGCACTCGATCTCTTGCGCGAGACCTGCGGGCCGGAGCGGCTTGTCACCTTCGCCCGCGCGGTGACGACACCGGAGGAACGGATCGAGACGGTGACGCTCGGCGCGGCCAGGCCGGAAATGGCGGACATGCGCACCGTCGTTCTGATCGGCAGTTCCGCGACCCGCCGCGTCGTCGGCCATGTCTATACGCCGAGGCAGGCCTCGTGAGCGAGCCAGCGCATCACCTCCGCCACGGTCCCGGCCACGCGCCTGTCGGGGCTCGCGGGCCTGTCGATCATGATGACCGGCAGGCCGAGATCGCGCGCCGCGATCAGCTTCGCCTCCGCCCCCGCGCCGCCGGAATTCTTGGCGACGACGAGCCCCACGCGATGCGCGCGCATGAGCGCCAGATCCCCGGCGACGGTGAAGGGACCGCGCGCGATCACGACCGCGGCGCCCGCAAGCGGCGGGCTTTCGGGCGGATCGACCAGGCGGAGCAGGTAGCGGTACCCGAGACGCGCGGCGAAGGGAGCGAGACCCTGCTTGCCGATCGCGAGGAACACCGTGGTCGGCTCGGGCGGCAGCGCGGCCGCGGCGGCGGCGGGATCGGCGACATGCATCCAGCGGTCCCCCGGCCCCGCGCGCCACGCGGGCCGCTCGAAGGCGATGAGCGGCACGCCCTCGGCGGCGCAGGCGGCGCGGGCATTGGCGCTGATCCGCGCCGCGAAGGGATGGGTCGCATCGACCACGGCGGCGATGTCCTCCGCGCGGAGATAGGCGCCGAGCCCCTCGACCCCGCCGAAGCCGCCGACCCGGACCGGCAGCGGGCGGGCGCGTGGCGCCGCGACCCGGCCGGCGTAGGAATAGACCGCCGGCCAGCCCGCCTCCGCCAAGGCTCCCGCGAGCGCGTTGGCCTCGCTCGTGCCACCGAGCAGCAGGACGCGGCCCATGGCTGATCCGGTCACGTTCGCCACCGCCCCGGCCTCGTCCGACATGACCGATTTCCCCCTCGCGCCGTGGCTCGCCATCATCGGCATCGGCGAGGATGGCCTCGCCGGGCTGCCGGAGGCAAGCCGCGCCGCGCTCGACGCCGCCGAGGCGGTGTTCGGCGGCGCCCGCCATCTCGCGCTGGCGAGCATCGAAGAAACTCGCGCGCGCCCCTGGCCGGTACCCTTCGCGCTCGATACGCTGCTCGCGCTGCGGGGCGCGCCGACCGCGGCGCTCGTTTCCGGCGATCCGTTCTGGCACGGGGCCGGGTCCTCGATCGCGAAACGGCTCGCGCCGGGCGAATGGCGCGCCTACCCCGCGCCCTCCGCCTTCTCGCTCGCCGCCGCCCGGCTCGGCTGGCCGCTCGAGACCACCGCCTGCCTCGGCCTCCACGCCGCGCCTTTCACCCGGCTCGGCCCGCATATCGCGCGCGGCGCACGGATCATCTGCACGCTGCGGGACGGCGCGGCGGCGGGGGAACTGGCGGCCTGGCTGGTCGCGCGGGGCCTCGGCACGACGGAACTGACGATCCTGGAGGCGCTCGGCGGGTCGCGCGAGCGGGTCAGGCAGAGCAGTGCCGAAGGTTTCGCCCTGACCGACGTCGCCGCGCCCGTCGCCGCCGCGATCGACCTCGCGCGGGCGCCGCGCGGCACCGGCCTCTCCCGCGCGCCCGGCCTCCCGGACGCGAGCTTCGCAAGCGATGGGCAGATCACCAGATCGCCGGTCCGCGCCCTCACCCTCGCCGCGCTCGCCCCCCGGCCAGGCGAGCATCTCTGGGACATCGGCGCCGGGTCCGGCTCGATCTCCGTCGAATGGCTGCTCGCCGCGCCCGGCACCAGCGCGAGCGCGGTCGAGCCCCGTGCCGATCGCGCCGGGAACATCCGGGCGAACGCGGCGGCCTTCGGGCTCGACACCCGCCTCCGGCTCATCGAGGGGCGAGCGCCCGAGGCGCTGGACGGGCTCACGACGCCCGACGCGGTCTTCATCGGCGGCGGCGGGTCGGCGGCGCTCTTCGACAGGCTCTGGGAGATCGTCGCGCCAGGGACGCGGATCGTCGCCAATGCCGTGACTCTGGAAACCGAGGCGCTCCTGACCACGCTCGCCGACCGGCATCGCGGGACGCTGCTCCGGATCGAGCTTTCCCACGCCGAACCGCTCGGCCGGATGCGCGGCTGGCAACCGATGCGCCCCGTCGTCCAGTGGAGCGTGACGCGATGAGAGTCGCACGATGAGAGTCGCACAATGAGAGTCGCGGGCCTCGGATTCCGCGCAGGCGCGCAAGCGGACTCGCTCCGGGCGGCGCTCGACGCGGCGGGCGGCGCGGCGGGGCTCGCCGCCCTTGCAACCGCCGAGGACAAGGCCGGGACGGAGAGCGTTCGCGCCTTCGCCGCCGCGCTCGCGCTTCCGATCCGCGCGATCTCCGCCGCCGAGATCTCCGCCCAGACCACGCTCACCCGCTCGCCCCGCGTGGCGGCGGCGCGCGGCACCGGCAGTCTCGCGGAGGCGGCCGCCCTCGCCGCGCTCGGCCCCGGTGCCCGGCTCGTCGCGCCGCGCGCGGTCGCGCCAGATGGGATGGCGACCGCGGCGATCGCGGAACTGACCGAGGAGGCCGCCCCATGACCGTCCATTTCATCGGCGCCGGACCCGGCGCGCCGGATCTGCTGACGCTGCGTGGCCGCGACCTGATCGCCGCCTGCCCGGTCTGCCTCTACGCCGGTTCCCTGGTGCCCGAGGCCGTGCTCGGCCATTGCCCGCCCGGCGCGCGGATCGTGAACACGGCGCCGCTGACACTCGACGAGATCATCGCGGAGATCGAAGCCGCGCACGCGGCGGGCCACGACATCGCAAGGCTGCATTCCGGCGATCTCTCGGTCTGGTCGGCGATGGGCGAACAGCTGCGCCGCCTGCGCGCGCTCGGCATCCCCTTCGACGTGACGCCCGGCGTGCCCGCCTTCGCCGCCGCCGCCGCCACGCTCGAAGCCGAGTTGACGCTGCCCGGCGTCGCGCAATCGGTGGTGCTCACCCGCACCTCGGGTCGCGCCTCGGCGATGCCGCCGCGCGAGACGCTGGCGAATTTCGGCGCGACCGGGGCGACGCTCGCGATCCATCTCTCGATCCACGTCCTGCCCCGCGTGGTGGCGGAGCTCACGCCGCACTATGGCGCCGGTTGCCCCGCGGCCGTGGTCTGGCGCGCGTCCTGGCCCGATCAGCGGATCGTGCGCGCGACGCTCGCGACGATCGAGGCGGCGAGCGAAGGCGGGCCCGGCCGCACCGCGCTGATCCTTGTCGGCCCCGCGCTCGGCGTGGATGATTTCGCCGAGAGCGCGCTCTATTCGGAAGGCTACGACCGCCGCTTCCGCCCGACCGGCACCAACCCGCGTTTCCCGGAGGCCGAATGACACCCGGGCTTCTCATCGCCGCGCCCGCCTCGGGCAGCGGCAAGACCACGCTCGCCCTCGGCCTCGCCCGCGCGCTGACCCGCGACGGGCTGCGCGTCCAGCCGTTCAAGAGCGGCCCCGACTATATCGATCCAGCCTTCCACACCGCGGCGACCGGTCGGGCGTCAGTCAATCTCGACAGCTGGGCGATGGGCCCCGGACGGCTCTCCGCCCTCGCCGGGGCGGGCGCGGACGCCGATCTCGTCCTCGCGGAGGCCTCGATGGGGCTTTTCGACGGCGTGGCACGCCCCGGCGAGACCGGGAACGGCGCCTCCGCCGATATCGCGGCGCGCTTCGGCTGGCCGGTGCTGCTGGTGCTCGACATCTCCGGGCAGGCGCAATCGGCGGCGGCCGTCGCAGCGGGGTTCGCAGCCTTCGATCCGCGGATCAGCCTCGCAGGCGTGGTGCTGAACAAGGTCGCGAGCCCCCGGCACGAGGCGCTGGCCCGCGTCGGCATGGAAGCGGCGGGGATCGCGGTGCTCGGCGCCCTGCCCCGCGCGCCGGATCTCGCGCTGCCCGAGCGGCATCTCGGGCTCGTGCAGGCGGGCGAGACCGGCGATCTCGAGGCGCGGCTCGGGGCGCTGGCCGATTTCGTCGCCGCCCATGCCGATCTTCAAGCGATCCGCGCCGGGGCGGCGGGGACTTTGCCGGAGGACGGCGCGGCGCCGGTGACGCCGCCCGGCCAGCGGATCGCGCTCGCCCGCGACGCGGCGTTTTCATTCGCCTATCCGCATCTCGTCCAGGGCTGGCGGGCGGCGGGCGCGGAACTCCTGCCCTTCTCGCCGCTCGCCGACGAGGCGCCGCCCGAGGCCGCCGATAGCTGCTGGCTCCCCGGCGGCTATCCCGAACTGCACGCGGGCAGGCTCGCCGCCGCCACGCGGTTTCGCGACGGTCTGCGGCGCTTCGCCGAGACGCGGGCGGTGCATGGCGAATGTGGCGGCTACATGGCGATGGGGGCGGCGCTGATCGACGCGGAGGGGACGGCGCATGAGATGGCCGGGCTGCTCGGCCTCGTGACCTCGTTTGCGAAGCGGCGGATGCATCTCGGCTACCGGCTCGCGACGCTCGACCGGCCGATGCCCGGCCACGGGGCGGGTGCCCGGCTGCGCGGGCATGAATTCCATTACGCGCGGGTGATCGAACAGCCCGACCCGCCCCTCGCCCGCGTCGAGGACGCGACCGGCGCGGCAGTGCCCGAGACCGGATCGGCGCGGGGCCGCGCGACGGGGACCTTCTTCCATCTGATCGCGGAGGCGGAGGCATGACGGGTTTCGTGTCCTTCGTATCCTCCGGTCCCGGCGATCCGGAACTTCTGACGCTGAAGGCGGTGGACCGGCTCGGCGCCGCCGACGCGGTGCTGTTCGACGATCTCTCGGCGGGGCCGATCCTCGCCCATGCCCGTCCGGACGCGGATCTCGTCGGTGTCGGCAAGCGCGCGGGACGGCCTTCGCCGAAGCAGGACCATGTGAGCCGGCTGCTGGTCGACTATGCTTCGGGCGGCGCGCGGGTGGTGCGGCTGAAGTCCGGCGACTCTGGCATCTTCGGCCGGCTGGAGGAGGAGCTGACCGCGCTCCGTGCCGCCGGGATCGGCTACGAGATCATCCCCGGCGTGCCCTCGGCCTGCGCCGCCGCCGCCGCCGCCGGCATCCCGCTCACACGACGCCTCACCGCGCGGCGGGTGCAATTCGTGACCGGCCACGACATTACCGGCGGGCTGCCGACCGACCTCGACCTCGCCGCCCTCGCCGATCCGCGCGCGACAACCGTGCTCCACATGGGGCGGCGGACCTTCGCCGCGCTCGCGGGGCTTCTGGTCGGCCGCGGCCTCCCGGCGGAAACACCCGCGCTGATCGCCGAGGCAGTCTCGACCCCGGCGCAGAGCCTGCGCCGGACCACGGTCGGCGCGCTCGCGAGCGACCTCGCCGCGCCCGCCGAGGGTCCGATCCCGGTGACGCTGATCCTCTACGGGCCGCTCGCCGAAGGTGAGCCGGGCGGGGATGAGCAGGGCGAGGATCAGGCGTGATCGACCTCTCCCTGATCGGCATCGGCTCGGGCAATCCCGAGCACCTGACGCTCGCCGCGATCCGCGCGCTCGGCACCGCCGACCTCGTGCTGATCCCGCGAAAGGGTGCCGAGAAGGCCGATCTCGCGGAACTCCGCCGCGCGATCCGCGCCGAGCACTCGGCGGGGGCCGCGACCGCCGAATTCGACCTGCCGGAGCGGGACGCCGCCCGGCCCGACTACCGCGCCGGGGTCGATGCCTGGCATGCCGAGATCGCGCGCGCTTGGCAGGCGGCGATCGGCGCGCATCCCGACGCCCGGAGGGTCGCGCTGCTCGTCTGGGGCGATCCCTCGCTCTACGATTCGACGCTTCGGATCGCGCGGCTCGCGGGCGGGTTTAACGTCACCGTCGTTCCGGGGCTGACCGCGCCGCAGCTTTTGACGGCCGCGCATGGAATTCCGCTCAACGCCGTCGGAGCGCCGGTGCTGACGACGACGGGCCGGCGGCTGCGCGACGCGGGCTGGCCGGAAGACGAGCCCGATACCGTGGTGGTGATGCTCGACGGCGACTGCGCGTTCCGGCATCTCGATCCGGACGGGGTCTCGATCTGGTGGGGCGCGTTTCTGGGAATGCCTGAGCAGATGCTGCGCGCCGGGCCGCTCGCCACCGTCGGGCCGGAGATCGTCACCGCGCGTGCCGACGCGCGGGCGCGGCACGGATGGATCATGGATACGTACATCCTTCGCCGGGGTACGGACCGGGAGGCTTGAACGACCCGGGAAAGCCGGAACCGCGATCACCCTAGCTTTCGCGGCCGTAGGCCCAGGGGCCCTGGGCGAAGAGGCCGCCATCGACCCAGAGCGTCTGACCGGTGACGAAGCGCGCCTCGGGCGAAGCGAGCCAGAGCACCGCGCGCGCCACATCCTCGGGCTGGCCCACGCGCCGCATCGGGGTGATCGCGCCCCAGGTCGCGCCGTAATCCGCCGCCTCGGCCTTGGTGCGCTCGGTCTCGACCGCGCCGGGGGCGACGCAGTTGACCGTGATCCCGAGCGGCCCGAGTTCGACCGCCGCGACCTTGGTGAACTGCTCGACCCCGCCCTTCGAGGCGGTGTAGGAGACGAGCGACGGGAAGGCGACCTTGTTGCAGCCCGAGCCGATGTTGACGACCGCGCCGGGACGCCCCGCCGCCGAAAGCCGTCGGGCGAAACGGGCGGTCATGTAGAAGGTGCCGGAGAGGTTCACGCCGATCACCCGGTCCCAGTCCGCGTCGGCGTGATCGAGCAGGCTCGACCAGACCTGGATGCCCGCGTTGTTGACGAGCACCTCGGCGGGGCGGCCGAAATGCTCCCCGACCCGCGCGAAGACCGCGTCCGCCTCGGCGGGCCGGCTCACATCCGCGCGGATCGCGAGGCATTCGGCGCCGGCGTCGCGCGCGAGGCGTTCGGTCTCGGCGGCGGCGTCCTCCGGGTCCTGATGGCAGAAGGCGACCGGACGCCCCGCCCGCGCGAAGGTGAGCACGATGTCCCGCCCGATCCCGATCCCGCCGCCCGTGACCAGAACGGGTGTCTCGCCAGCTTCGTCCACGATCCGTCTCCTCTCGTCCGCGGCATTTGCTCCTTCATACACTTCAAGGGCTTGCGGCGAAGACCGAAAAGCCGGAGCATCGCGGCGCGGAACCGTCTCGGAACGGTCACATCCCCGCGCTATCCGGCGGAGACCGGAGTTGAACCTCAAGGGAGAACATTATGGACAAAGGCCAGATATTCGCCGTCGCGCTCGCCGCCTGCGCCGCCGGGACGCTGCCCGCCGAGGCCCAGACCCAGATCAGCTGGTGGCACGCGATGGCCGGCGCGAACGCCGAGGTGGTGACCAAGATCGCCACCGATTTCAACGCGGCGCAGTCGGACTACGCGGTGATGCCCGTCTTCAAGGGCACCTATCCCGAGACGCTGAACGCCGGCATTGCCGCCTTCCGCGCGCGTCAGGCGCCCGACATCATCCAGGTCTTCGACGTCGGGACCGGCGTCATGATGGCCGCGGAGGGCGCGGTGAAGCCGGTGGCCGAGGTGCTGGAGGACGCAGGCCTGACCTTCGACAAGAGCCAGTATCTGCCGGGCATCGTCGCCTATTATTCGCGGCCCGACGGCACGATGCTGAGCTTTCCCTATAACTCCTCCTCGCCGATCCTCTATTACAACAAGGACATTTTCGAGAAGGCCGGGCTCGACGTGGACACGCCGCCCAAGACCTGGAGCGAGGTCTGGGAAATGGCGAAGACCATCAAGGAATCGGGGGCGGCGCCCTGCGGCTATACATCGACCTGGCTCACCTGGATCCATCTCGAGAATTTCGCCGCCTGGAACAACACGCCCTATGCGACGAACGAGAACGGTCTCGCGGGCGGGGACGCGGAACTCCAGATCAACGCGCCGCTCTATGCGAACCATTTCCAGGAACTCGCCGATCTCGCCAAGGACGGCACCTTCCGATACGGCGGCCGCACCTCCGAGGCGAAGCAGATCTTTCTCGCCGGCGAATGCGGCATCTTCACCGAGAGCTCGGGCGGGCTCGGCGATATCGTCAAATCCGGCATGAACTACGGCATCGGCCAGTTGCCCTATGACACCGAGGCCGAGGGCGCCCCGCAGAACACGATCCCGGGCGGCGCGAGCCTCTGGGTCTTCGGCGGCAAGTCGGACGAGACCTACCAGGGCATCGCCGCCTTCTTCGAATACCTGTCGCGGACGGAGGTTCAGGAATACCTGCACCAGACCTCGGGTTACCTGCCGGTGACGATGGCGGCCTATGAGGCGACCAAGGCTTCAGGCTTCTACGAGGAGAACCCGGGGCGCGAGACGCCGATCACCCAGATGATGGGCAAGGAGCCGACCGCGAATTCCAGGGGCGTCCGCCTCATCAACCTGCCGCAGGTTCGCGACATCGAGAACGAGGAATTCGAGCGGATGCTCGCCGGCGAACAGACCGCGCAGGAGGCGCTCGACAACGCCGTCGAGCGTGGCAACGCCGCCATCCAGTCGGCGCTCGGGAACTGAGGCGCGCGATGCCTCTCCGGCCCTTCGGGGCCGGATATACCCGGCGAAGCGCCGGGCGAGGCCAACCGGGCCCGGAGTTGCCATGAACCGCGCGACCTTCCCACAGAAGCTGCTGCCCTATCTGCTCGTAGCGCCACAGCTCGCGATCAGCCTCGTCTTCTTCTACTGGCCGGCGGGTCAGGCGATGCTGCAATCGACGCGGCGCGAGGACCCGTTCGGCCTCTCGTCGCAATTCGTCGGTCTCGCGAATTTCCGCGCGGTCCTGAACGATCCGGCCTGGCTCAACTCCTTCCAGGTGACGCTGGTCTTCTCGGCCTGGACCGCCTTCCTCTCGATGGCGATCGCGCTTCTGCTCGCGACGCAGGCGGAAAAGCTCGTGCGCGGCAAGGGCGTCTACCGCACGCTCCTGATCTGGCCCTACGCGGTGGCGACGGCGATCGCGGGGATGCTCTGGCTCTTTCTCTTCAACCCCTCCTTCGGCACGCTCGCCTGGCCGCTCCGCCAGCTTGGCATCGCCTGGGACCCGGTCCTGAACGGCACGCATGCGATGATCCTGGTCATCGGCGCGGCGGCCTGGAAGCAGATCAGCTACAATTTCCTCTTCTTCGTCGCGGGGCTGCAGGCGATCCCGAAATCGCTCCTCGAAGCGGCGGCGATCGACGGGGCGGGCGGCGCGCGGCGGTTCTGGACCATCACCTTCCCGCTTCTGGCGCCCACGACCTTCTTCCTGCTCGTGGTCAACACCGTCTACGCGCTCTTCGACACCTTCGGGATCATCCATGCCGTCACCGGCGGCGGGCCCGGCAAGGCGACGGAGACGCTGGTCTACAAGGTCTACAACGACGGCTTCGTGAACCTGCGGCTCGGAACCTCGGCCGCGCAGTCGGTGATCCTGATGGCGATCGTGATCGCGCTGACCGCGATCCAGTTCCGCTACATCGAGCGGAGGGTGCATTATGGCTGACGCCCGCGATCAGGGCATGGTCGGCGCCAGCCGCTCGGGGCAGTGGGTCGCGCATTTCCTGCTGGTGATCGGCGTGATCGTCGTGGCCTTCCCGATCTACTACGTCACCGTCGCCTCGACGCATTCGCTGCAGACCATCCTGCGCCCGCCGCTGCCGATGCTGCCGGGCGGCGAGGCGGTCGCGAACTACGCGGATGCGATCGGCGGCGGCGTCGGCCGGATCGGTGGAGTCGGCGTCGGGCGGCTCCTCTGGAACACCACGCTCGTCGCGATGGCGGTCGCGCTCGGCAAGATCACGATCTCGATCATGTCGGCCTATGCCATCGTCTTCTTCCGCTTCCCGCTCCGCATGGTGTTCTTCTGGCTCATCTTCATCACGCTGATGCTGCCCGTCGAGGTGCGTATCCTGCCGACCTACAAGGTCATGGTGGACCTGCGCCTCATCGACACCTACGCGGGGCTCATCCTGCCGCTCATCGCCTCGGCGACGGCGACGCTCCTGTTCCGGCAGTTCTTCCTGACGATCCCGAACGAGCTTCTGGAAGCGGCGCGCGTCGATGGCGCGGGACCCTGGCGGTTCTTCAAGGATATCGTGCTGCCGCTCTCGGCGACCAATATCGCGGCGCTCTTCGTCATCACCTTCATCTATGGCTGGACGCAGTATCTCTGGCCGCTGCTGGTGACCAATTCCAATTCGATGAACACGATCATCATCGCGCTGCGCAAGATGATCTCCTTCGCCGACGCGGACACGCCCTGGAACCTCGTCATGGTGACCTGCGTCTTCGCGATCCTGCCGCCGATCCTCGTCGTCGTGCTGATGCAGCGGTGGTTCGTGAAGGGCCTCGTGGAGACCGAAAAGTAATGGCAACCGTCTCGCTCAGGGATGTCCGCAAGTCCTACGGCCCGACGCAGGTGATCCACGGCGTCTCGATCGACATCGCCGATGGCGAATTCGTCGTGATCGTGGGCCCTTCCGGCTGCGGCAAGTCCACGCTGCTCCGCATGGTCGCCGGGCTCGAAGCCATCACCTCGGGGACGATCGAAATCGCCGGGCGGGCGGTGAACGATCTGGAGCCGCGCGCGCGCGACATCGCGATGGTGTTCCAGAACTACGCGCTCTATCCGCACATGAGCGTCTTCGACAACATGGCCTACGGGCTCCGGATTTCGGGCGTCCGGGGCGCGGAGTTGCGCGCGCGCGTCGAAGCGACGGCGGCGATGCTGGAACTGACGCCCTTCCTCGCCCGCAAGCCGCGCGAGCTTTCCGGCGGTCAGCGGCAGCGCGTCGCGATGGGCCGGGCGCTGGTGCGCGGGCCGGCGGCCTTCCTGCTCGATGAGCCGCTCTCGAACCTCGATGCGAAGCTCCGGGTGCAGATGCGGCTGCAGATCAAGGAACTGCAACGCTCGGTCGGGACCACCGCGCTCTATGTGACGCATGACCAGGTGGAGGCGATGACTCTGGCCGACCGGCTTATCGTGATGAACGAGGGCCGCGCGGAACAGATCGACGCGCCGATGAAGATCTATCTGGAACCGGCGAGCACCTTCGTCGCGGGCTTCATCGGCTCGCCCGCGATGAACATCCTGCCCGCCGAGGGCACCGAGCGCGGCGTGCGCCTTGGCGGCGTCGACCTGCCGCTCGGCCGCGCCGCGCCCGCGGCCGATGTGCTCGTCGGCATTCGCCCCGAGGATCTCGAAGCGGCGCCGGAGGGCGAGGGCCTGCCGCTGACCGTGCAGGCCGTCGAACTCCTCGGCGCCGATGCCTTCGCCCATGCGGCGGCGCCCGGCGGCGGCACGATCGTCTTGCGCGTACCCGGCAAGCAGGCGCTCACCCCCGGCCAGCGCGTCGGCGCGGTCCCCGTCCCCGGGCTCGCGCATTTCTTCGATCCGGCGACCGGGCGGCGCATCCCCTGACATTGCTGATGACATTGCTGTCGGGGTTGATGGCGGGCCATTGCGATCGGCGCGGCGATCGGGAATGATCCGCCGCGACGGCGGAGGAAGGAGCCAGGAACGGATGGCAGCGGATGGCGCGGGAACGCGGACGGGCGGAACCCGCAAGGGGTACTACGAGAGCGGCGCCTACTGGCGCAAGCGGACCGACCTCATGTACTATCAGTATTTCAAGTACTTCGTGCGCTGCCTCGCCCCGAATGCGAAGAGCCTTATAGACATCGGCTCCGGCAACGCGCCCTATCTCGAATGGTTCGACTGGATTCCGGATCGCGTCTCCTTCGACAAGGCCCATCCCTATCAGTCGGAGACGGTGCGAGGGCTGGAAGGCGATTTCTTCACCTTCGATTTCGGCCAGCGTTTCGATCTCGTGACCTGCATGCAGGTGCTGGAGCATATCCCAGACGCGGAGCGGTTCGCGCGGCGGTTGACGGAGATCGGCGATCTGCTGCTGGTCTCGGTGCCGTTCCGATGGCCGAAGGGGCAGACGCGGGGCCATGTGAACGACCCGGTCGATCTGAAGAAACTGTCGCGCTGGTTCGGGCGGGAGCCGAACTACAGCATGATCGTGCGCGAGCCTTTCGTGAAACGCGCCGGCGCCCGGCTCTTCGCGATCTACGATCCGGACCCGGAGCGGGTCTTCAACGCGAAGATCCGCCATACCGCCCGGCCGCTGGCGGACTGACGCCACGGGAAGCGTGATGCGCCCGGCCTTGCCTCTCCCGCGGGAAAGTGGAGGAGTGCGCGCCGGACAGGGACAACCGGACGGAAGAGGTTGAGGCGATGGCCGGACAGAAGCCCGCGGGCGGCATCGAGAGCTATGGCACGGGCGCCTACTGGCGCGACCGGATGGACCTGCTCTACTATCAGTACTTCAAGTTCTTCATCCGCTGCCTCGGTCCCAATGCCAGGAGCATGATCGACGTGGGCTCCGGGAACGTGCCCTATCTCGAATGGTTCGACTGGATTCCCGACCGGGTCTCGATCGACCTCGACTACCCTTACGAATCAGGGAAGGTGAAGGGGATCAAGGGCAACCTGCTCGACACCGATCTGGGCCGGAAATTCGAGCTCGTGACCTGCATGCAGGTGCTTGAACACGTGCCCGAGGTCGAGGCTTTCGCGAAGCGCCTGACGGAGATCGGCGATTTGCTCCTGATCTCGGTGCCGTACAAATGGCCGAAGGGGCTCGTGAAGACGCATGTGAACGACCCGGTCGATCTCGACAAGGTCGTGAAATGGTTCGGGCGGGAGCCGAACTACCACCTCGTGGTGCGCGAGCCCTTCAAGAAGCGCACCGGCGCGCGGATGTTCGCGATCTACGATCCCGACCCGAAACGGGTATTCGATGCCAAGATCCGCCACTCGGCACGCCCGCCCATCGACTGAGCGGAACGCGCCGGTCAGGGCACGAGCTCGAACGGCCCGTCGACCGGCGGATGCTCCTCGCCGAAGAAGATCCCGACCCGCGACGCCAGCCTGAGCTTCGCGCCCGGCAGGATCGCGCGCATCCCCTCGCCCGCGATCAGCATCGCATGGGCGTTGGGCAGATCGCGCGGCGGCGCGGAGAAGGCCGGCCAGTGGAAGATCCCGATTTTGGCGCCTGGATGCGCGGCGACCTCGGCGCGCATCCCCGCGAGGATCGCCGGATCGGTACAATCGCCGATCAGCAGGAAATCGAGTTCGACCGGCCCTTCGACCCGGCCCAGCGCCTCCGGCGGCACCGCCGCGTGGCGCCAGCGCCAGTCGGTCAGCGCCGGGCCGCCGGGGCGTTCGCGATCGGCGCGGGCCACGGCGTGATAGATCTGGCGCAGGCCGAAATGAACGCTCCGCGCATGCGTGACCCTGGTCCGCGTCAGCGAGCTATCGGCGTCGAGCGCGAAGGCGAGCGGCGCCTGAGGCAGGATGGTCACCACCGATTTCTCGCCCTTCGCCGCCCGCGCGCGGGTAATGAAATCGGCGTCGGCCCCGACCCTGACCGGGTCCCAGGGCCCGAGCTCATGGGCGATCTCGCGCCGGAACAGGAAGGAGGAATGGCTGAAGAACAGTATCCGTCGGCCGATCCGCCAGTTCGGCGTCACGCGCAGATCGGCCCGGGCGCGCACCCAGTAGCAGCAGGCGCCGACGAGCTTCGGCTTCTTCGCCAACGCCGCCACCAGCCGCTCGATCTTCTGCGGATGCGACCAGTCGTCGGCGTCATGCGTCGTGACGAAAGCCCCGCTCGCGACGGCGAGCCCGCGGTTGCGCGCGGCATAGGCGCCGGCATTGGTGCCCTGGCGGATGACGCGGATGCGCGGGTCCGCCGCCGCCAGCGCCTCCGCGCGGGCGACCGTCGCATCGGTCGAGCAATCGTCCACGACGATGATTTCGAGATCGCGGTAGCTCTGCTCCATGAGTGAGCGGAGCGCGATCCCGATGCTCGCCTCGGCGTTGTAGCAGGGCACGACGACGCTGACCCGGCCCTGATCCGACGCCGCGGCCGGAACGTTCGACGTGAGATTGTCGAAACCGAGCGGTCGGTCGCGGTCCGCGCGCCGGATCGGCGCCAGCCCCGCGCGGGTCAGCACGCCGTTCACCGCCGCGAGCCGCGCCTCGTCCTCCGCCTCGTAATTCGCAAGCGCGAGCACCGCGTCGGCGTCGACGCCGCCACCCTGCCGGACCAGCTTGCCGAAGGCGTGCCGGGCCCCGTCGCGGTCGCCCATCGCGTCGAGGATGAAACCTTCGCGCATGTAGCGGTCGGCGATGTCGCGCTGTCTCGGCAGGCCCTCCACCGCCCGGCAGGTCGCGAGCGCCCGCTCCCAGTCCCCGGCGAAGGCATACCAGGCGGAGAGCTTCGTCAGCGCGTCGTATCGGTCGCCCCAGGCATAGCCGGGATCGGCCGCGATCCGCTCGAGCGCCGGGGCCGCGGTGGACGAGAGCCCGCCCCAGAGATGATGGATCGCGCGCAGCGTCTCCTCGCGGCGCGCTTCCTCCTCGGTCGCGAGCCGGCCAGCCTCGATGCGCGGCTCGAACCGCTCGGCCGGGCGGCGGCGGATGCGCTGGACCACGCGCCGCATCGGCTCGGTCGCCTGCCAGCCGAAACTCCGGCGGGCGGCGGCGTGATGCGCTTCGACGGAGCGGCCATAGGCGCGAAGCTCGGCGATCTCGGCCTCGGTCGCGCTCCGGGCTTCCTCGAGCGCGGCGAGTCTTTCGTCAAGCAGGTCCCGGTCGAGCGCGGTCGGAGCGGTGGGATGGGCGGGCATCATTCAATCTCCGAGGCGGCGGCCGGCACGGGCCGCATCGCCCGCCGCAGCCGCGCGACATGCTGCTCGTAGCCGAAGCGGTCGCGCACGATCGCGGAGGCGCGCGCGGTATGCGCGACATAGGCGGCGCGGTCGGCGAAATAGCGGTTCACCAGCGGCTGGACCCCCTCGGGCTCGCAATAGAGCGCGGCCTCGCCGAAGAGCGGTTCGAAGACACGCGGCAGGATCACGAGGCAGCCCGAGGCCATCGCTTCGATGATCGTGCGCCCGAAGGCTTCGATCCGCTCCTCATGCGGGAAGAAGACGAAGAAATCGAGCGAGGCGAGAAATTCGCGCGGATGCACCGAATTGAAGGGCAGCATTTCCCAGTTCCGAAGCTTGGTCCCGAGGATCTTCTCCGGGATCGCGGCGCCCCCGAGCACGCGCACGCGCATCGACCCGTCGTCCGGATAGGCGGCACGGATCGGCCCGGCCTTCGTCGGCCATTTCTCGACCGCGTCCCTGCCGTGGCGGCCGATGATCGGACGCGAATCCTGCCAGGTCGGACGCTCGACCGCCCAGGCATCGACGTCGATGATGTTGAACCAGTCCTCGCTGGTCAGGAGGTCGCCATCACCGTCGAGCGTCAGCCCGTCGCGCACCTGCGGCCCGATCGGCACCCAGTCGCCGGGCTGGCCCAGCCAGGTCTCGATATGCCGCCGCGCGGCGTGGATGTCGTAGAAGGGCGCCTCCCCCGCCATGCGCCGCGGCGTCTGGTTCACGACGACGCGGAGCCCGCCGGCCCGGATCTCCGGCAGGTGGCGCTGCGGCTCGTGGAAGATCGCCGGGAAGCGGATCACCGCGACATCCGCGGCCGCGCTGTCGCCCTCGGTCAGTTCGTCGATCTTCCCTTCGTCGATCAGCGCCTGAATCTCCGCGTTGACGCCGCGGTCGACATCGTAGCCGTAGCGGTTGACCTGCACGACCGCCGTCCGAACGCCCGCGCGCACCTGCGCCAGCAGCTCCTGATGGTTCGAGGCCGTCGTGCCGCCGACATGGCGGAAGTCCGAGATCAGCACCGCGTCGTAGTGCTCGCCCCGGCGCGATTGGCCGGTGAGGATGAGGGAGGGTGTCGCGAAGAGGCGCGTGCCCTCCGGCGGCCAGGCGACGCGGGCCGCCGTCGTATCCCTGCCCTTCTCCGTCATCGCCTGATGATGGCCGGTGAAGAGCCGCGCATAGGCCCGCCCGGCACCCCGGTCGAGCGTCACCGCCGGGGAATCCTCGTTCACCCGGGTGATGGTGAGCGGTGCCGCGTGCGTGGTGATCGCCTTCCCGCCGAAGATCGCTTCCAGCCGCGCGGCGAATTCCTCGTCACCGCCAAGCTCGACCGCGTCCCAGAACCCCGCCCGTTCGAGGACCGGCGCGCGCCGGAACATGAGCCCCGCCGGGTCCGGCTCGGTCAGCGTCGTCGCGAAGGGGGCGCGGACAAAGCGCAGATCCTCCGTCGCGTGGAGCCGCGCGGTCCGGACCGCGATGGTCCTCGTCGATTTCAGAACCGCGCGCGCCTGCTGTTCGATGCGCGCCGGATGCGCCCAGGCGGCCGCGTCGAGACAGGCGACCAGATCGCCGGTCGCGCGCGAGAGCGCGAGATTGCGCGCCGCGTAGAGGCCGAGCGGCGTATCGGATCGGATCGGCACCACCCGGGGATCGGCCGCCGCCGCCTCGGCGAGAACCGCCGCGGTCTCGTCCGTCGTCGCGTCGTCGACCGCGAGGATCTCGAGATCGCGCCAACTCTGCGCGCGAAGCGAACGCAGGGCCGTCGCGATCATCCCGGCGGCATGGGCGACGAGGATGACGCTGACGCGAGCACCGCCAACGCTGCCGGCCGGAATATCGGCGGCGAGATTGTCGAGCCGCGCCGGTCCGTCCGGATCGGCTCGCCTGAGCCCGACGCCGGCGAGAACCCCGAGCGCGCGGGCGATTTCGTCGATCCGGGTGGCCGGATCGACCGCGCCCGGCCGTCCGAGCAGCATCAGCTCCGGGTTCAACCAGGCATTGATCGCGAACCGATCCGCCTCCCCGGCTCCCGCATCCGGAAGGGTCGCTGCGATGGCGCGGGCGAGGAAGGCGATCTCGGCGCCGTCCTGCGCCTCGCCCCCCCAGTGGCGGAGCGTGTCGAGACGTGCCAGAGCACGAGCGCGGATCGCGGGATCGGGCGACTCGCCGTCGATCAGGACCATCGCCCGCTCGCAGAGCCCGCGCACCGGATCGCTCGCCTTCCAGTTGTCCCGGAGCCGCGCGAGATCGGCGAGCGCCGCTTCGGGAAACCCGGCGCGGGCGGACGCGAGAAGCCGGTCGATCTTCTCGGGCGAACGGCTGACCACATAGCCGGGCGGCCGGTACTTCCGGAACCGCGGACGGAACTTCGCGGCGCTCTCGGCCCTGTCGGCTCCGGGGATCAGCCCGCTGAGCCGCGCGCCGAGCTTCCAACTGGTCGAGCGCAGCAGGCGCGCGTGCCGGTTCTCGACCTCGGAGATATGCGCCCGGAGCGCGATCACCTCGGCGTCGCGCCGGCGTTGCTCCCGCTCCATGGCCTCGGCGCGCGCGAGATCGTCCTGGTAGCCGGTGTCCCCAGCCGCGTCCGCACCCGCCGCGTCCGCACCCGCCTCGCCGTGCTTGACCTCGCCGCGCCCGGCCTCGCGGGCCTCCCGGGAACGGCCCTTGTCCTGCGACGTCCCAAAGTCGGCCGGCGCTGGGGTGATGCTCATCGTCGTCCTCGACTGCTGCCTCGCGGGGCTCCGGCCCTTGGCTGATTCGTCTTGCGTCTTCGCGCTGGCGGACCGGGAGTTCGGTCCCTTTTCAGCCATCCCAACCGCGGTGTCCAGAACCGACCTGTGCTCGCTTGCCGATCACCGACGATCGCAGGCGACGGTCGAACCGAGAGTTCAGCCCATTTCAGGCGGGGCCTTGCTCCCGCTTCGGAACACATCCTGCGATGCGCGAGCCGGCAGTGCCGGGATCAAGCGGTGTATCAGCATGAAACCCGGCCGGACCGCGCCTCACGGGATGGATGCCACCTTGACGGGTGCGCGCCAGCCTCGCCCGGGAGCGGGCTGGCGGCGTGCTGATGGAGATGTGAGCAAATTGTCGCAACCATATGATGTGATTTCAGAAACGAAATGCGAATCTGTTAGCATTTTCCCGAGCCGGCCGTGGGTCCGGATAGACCGGCATTAAACCCGGAGGACTAGCGTCGCCCCAGGATTGCAATGGCAAGACATCAGGAGGCCGCGCATGACGACACTGACCTTCACCGCGGAGAGCAGCGCCGCCGAAATCAACGCGGCGATTCGGGCGGCGGACGGTCCGCTCACCATCCTGCTCGCCGCCGGAACCTATGATCTGGAGGAACCGATCCGGATCCTTCGCTCCGATGTGACGGTGACCGGCGCGGGTGTCGGCGCGACCATCCTGAAGGCGAGCGCGATCGGCGACGGCAACGCGCAGGCCATCGTCGTGCACGGCGGCGGCGGGACCGAGGTCACGACGCTCAGGAGCTCGACCGTCGCGGATGGAACGACCGAGATCGTCCTCAACAGCGCGGCCGGGATCACCGCTGGCATGGTGATCAAGATCGAGCAGGACAACGACGACGCCTATTTCATCGAGACGGGCAACACTCATCTCGACGCCGCCGAGAAGAACGAGCTCGGCCAGCAGCTGCGGCAGATGCTGGCCGAGGTGGTCGCGGTCGATGGCGACACGGTCACGCTGAAATCGAAGACGCCCTACGCCTTCACCGGCTCGGACGCCAATGGGGCGACGGTGACGAGGGTGAGCATTCCCGACCTGCTGGCCGGGGTCGAACTTTCGGGCTTCACCGTGACCTCGGATCTTCCCGGCACGCCGGACAAGAACAGGTTCGTAAACGTCTACGAAGAATTCTCCCAGCAGGGGACGCAAGCGGCGCTCGAGATCTCGGGGGTCCGCGGCCTCGTCCTTCATGACGTCTCGACGCTCAACGTCGCCTCGACCGCCTTCGACTTCTCGAACATGTACGGCGCCGAGATCGACAGCCTCGAGGCGAAGGGCGCCTTCAACAAGGGCGCCGGAGGCAATGGCTACGCCTTCCACCTGCGCACGGCGTTCAACAATACGCTGACGAACCTGACGGACCAGGACATGCGCCACGGCGTCCTGTTCGCCTCCTTCTCTGCCGAGCACCACAACACGATAGAGGTCACCTCGACGAACCGCGACATCAACTTCCACGGCAGCGCCGACAGCGGGAATACGATCGTCGTGGATCGCTCGGTGCTGGAATTCTCGAGCGCCGGCGAGGTGAAGAAGGCGGTCCAGACCGGCAACCGGAACATCCACCCGAATTCGACCGTCGATGCCAATGACGTCACGTTCAAGTACCTGATCGGCAGCTACTCCGAGGATATCGCCCACGGCCACGCCAGCGGCTCGAAGCTCTACGGCAAGGAACGCGACGACGAATTGCACGGCGGCGCGGGCAAGGATCTGCTGGACGGCGGAGTCGATGACGATATTCTGTCGGGTGGCGCGGGGGCCGACACCTTCGTCTACCGCCGCGACTACGGGCTCGACACAATTCTCGATTTCACCTCCGGCAAGGGTGGCGACACGCTCGATCTCAGCGGCGCCGGGGTCGCATCGCGCGGCGCGCTCGCGGCGAAACACGTGGGCGGCGACACCGTCATCTCCTTCGGCGGCGGCCATGCCCTGACGCTCAAGGGCATCAGCAAGTCCGAATACGCGGCGATGAACATCACCTTCGGACCCGCGACCAAGAAGGGCGTCTCCGTTCTCGCCCGAGGCTCGGACGTCGGTTTCACCGGAACTTCGGGCAACGACACCTTCTCGCTCAGACCGGGCAATTTCGGCGAGGGCGCCCGGCCCGACATCCTCGCGCTCAAGGGCGAGGACACGCTCAGGATCGTCGCGGGCTCGAACTTCGACTCGGGGCTCGGAGGCAAGCTCCGAGGCATCGACGTTCTCGACGTCTCGGAGGCGCCGCGGCGGCCCACGGCGAAGCTCGACAAGGCCTTCACCAAGCAGGCGGACAAGCAGTACGTCGTCGTCGAATACGGCGAGAAGGGCGTCTTCCTCGACACCGGCGACATCCGGGACTGGGACATGGTGCGGGTCCGGGGCGAGGGGCAGGTCCTGCTCGGTTCCAAGGGCGGGTTCGTCCGCGCGGCCGGCGCCGCCGCCATCGACGTGAAGGGGAACTCGAAACACGACGAGATCCTCGGCGGCAAGGGCGACGACCGTCTCGACGGCGGCCGGGCCAGCGACCTCCTGAAAGGCGGCGGCGGCGACGACGCCTTCGTCTTCTCCACGAGCAACGGCAGTTCGGCGGCGGATGTCATCGACGATTTCAGCCGGAAGAAGGGCAACGACGACTGGTTCGAGATCGACAACGCGATCTGGCAGGGGATGAAGCAAGGCTGGATCCCGGCAGTTCAAGCTCGTCTCCGCGCCGAAGCTCTGGGAGGGCGTCGACAAGGACGACCGCGCCCTCTACGACCGGAAGAACGGCGATATCTGGTTCGACCGCGACGGCTCGAGCGTCAAATACGGTCGCGTGAAGCTCGCCGAGGTCGATGACGGCACGTATCTCAGCCACGATGACTTCCTGATCATCTGAGGCCCGCGGCGCTCCCCGGGTGGCGCGGAGCAAGAACGCCCGCGCCACCCTGCCCGCCGAGACTGGACGAGACCGCCTGCTCGGCGCGCGGCTGTTCCACCGGGCCAAACGCGAGGACGCATTGACTGCCGAGGACCGGGACCTGCTGCCGATTCTGGAAGGCGTTCCCGATCACGAGACCCTCGGAAATGCCGGGGTCCCCGGGGAACACCGAGGGGAGCTGGCCGGCGGCGTTCCAGCCGCCGGCCACCCGCCCGGATCTCCCCCTCAGGCGGAAAGGGGGAGCGGCGGGGTCTTCATGTTCGAGGGATCGACGCGGCGCTCCAGCGCCTCGCCCGCGCCATCGAAGAGGTGGCAGTCGCCGGCGAAGAACCCGACCTCGAGCGGCTGCTCCTCGGAGATCAGCCGCGTGCCCGGCAGCACGAGGCAGAAGTTCTCCTCGCGGCCCGGCAGCGGCGCGTAGCCGATCGTCTGCTGGCCGAGTTGCTCGATGACCGAGGGCGTGATGGTCATCCGTCCGTCGCCCGCGCCGATCGCGACATGCTCGGGGCGGATGCCGAGCTGAAGCTCGCTTCCGACAATGTCGCCGCGGCCTTCCACCGGAATGACGATCCGCTGGCCCTGGAAATCGACCTCGACCCCCGCGTCGGAGACGCCGAGGCAGGTGACCGGCAGCATGTTCATGCCGGGATTGCCGATGAAGCCCGCCACGAAGGTGTTGCGCGGCTTGTGGTAGAGTTCGAGCGGCGCGCCGACCTGCGAGATGTAGCCGCCGTTCAGCACCACGATCCGGTCGGCCATGGTCATCGCCTCGACCTGGTCATGCGTCACGTAGATCATGGTCGCGCCGAGCTGCTTGTGCAGGCGGGTAAGCTCGATGCGCATGTCGGCGCGCAGCGCGGCGTCGAGGTTCGACAGCGGTTCGTCGAAGAGGAAGATCTTCGGCTCGCGCACGATCGCGCGCCCGATGGCGACGCGCTGACGCTGCCCGCCCGAGAGCATCCCTGGCCGCTGCTGCAGGCGCTGGTCGAGGTGCAGGATGGTCGCGGCCGCCTCGACCTTCTCGCGGATCGCCTCCTCCGGCGCGCGCTCGACGCGGAGCGGGAAGGCGATGTTCTCGTAGACCGACATATGCGGATAGAGCGCGTAGGACTGGAAGACCATCGCGATGCCGCGCTTGACGGGCGGCAGGTCGTTGACCTTGCGGCCGTCGATGACGATGTCGCCGCCGGTCGTGTGTTCGAGCCCCGCGATCATCCGGAGCAGCGTGGACTTGCCGCAGCCCGAAGGGCCGACGAACACGACAAACTCGCCGTCCGCGATGTCCAGCGACACGTGCTTGACGACATCGATCTTGCCGAAGCTCTTCACGACGTTGTTGAGTGTAAGCTGACCCAAGTTACCTTTCCTCCATTTCGGCCCGGATGTCCGGCCCGGTCGCGATGCTCCCGGGCCGTCCGGTGTGATTACTTGTATTCTTCAAGCGCTTCGGCGGCCTTCGTCAGCGCGGCCTGAGGCTCGGCGGAACCGGTGACGACGGACTGGACCATGTCGATCATGACGTTCTGCAGGCCCTTGTAGTCGGTGAAGAGCGGCTCGGGCCCGCCGAAGGCGATGCCCTCGATGAAGGGCTGCCAGTACGGAACCTCGGCGACGAGTTCATCGACGCGCTCCGACGGCCGCGTCGGCGTCAGGCCCAGATCCGGCGAAAGCTCGTATTCGATCTGGATCTCGGGCGAGGTGATGAACTTGGCGAATTCGGCCGCCTTCTCCTCGACGCCGGAATCCGCGAAGACCGCGAGGCTGTCGGTGATCAGGAGCGTGCCCGGCCCATCGGCCGAGGGGCCGAGCGGCAGCGTGGTCACGCCCCAGTTCATCTCGGTGTCCTTGAGCAGCATCGCCGCCCCGACCGAGGCCTGAAGCATCGCGACCTTGCTGTCGAGGAAGATCGCCCGCATCTCGTTCTGCTCGTAGGCGGTGGCGCCCTCGACCGAATAGGGGGTGATGTCCTTGTAGGCCTGGAGCGCGGCGAGGGTCTCGGGGCTGTCGAGAACGATGTTGTCCTCGGCGTCGATCACCTTGCCGTTGTTCGTGTAGACCCAGTGCAGGAACTGATGCATCGTGTTGTCGAAGGACTTCGCCGACAGGCCATAGCCCGGGACACCGGTCTTGTCCGTGATGACCTTGGCGAATTCGATCTCCTCGGCCCAGGTCTTGGGCGGCGTCTCGGGATCGAGCCCGGCCTTCGCGAACAGGTCCTTGTTCCAGTAGAGCGCCTTGGTCGAGAAGGCGATCGGCACGCCCCACTGGGTGTCGTCGAAGGTCACGGTATCTACGACATGCGGGAAATAGGCCGCCTTCTCCTCCTCGGTCATCGGCACCGGCACGATGAGCTCGCTGAGCGCGAATTCCTTGAGCGTGCGCGAGCCGACATAGGCGAGCGCGGCGGGGCTGCCGGCGGCGGCGAGCGTCGTCGCCTTGTCCTGGCACTGCGCCCAGCCGACCACCTCGACCGCGATCGGATAGTCGGGATTGGCCGCGTCCCATTCACCGATGTACTTCTCGTGAACCGGATCGATCCTGTCGCCGCAATAGATCCAGCTGATCTCCTCGCCGAGCGCCGGCAGCGCCGTGGTTCCCGCGAGAAGGAACCCGATCAGAGTTTTCGGAAACATGGTGGACACCTTATCTCTCCCTGGTGTGAGGTCTTTTATTGCTTCACCGCGCCCGCGGTCAGGCCGCCGACGAGATACCGCTGGAGGAAGAAGACGATGACCAGCGCGGGCGCGATGCCCACGAAGCTGGCCGCCATCAGCTCGTTCCAGATCACTTCCTGCTTGCCGAAATAGGCGTAGAGCCCGATCGGAAGCGGCATGTATTCGGTCTTGGAATTGAAGGTCAGCGCGAAGATGAACTGCTGCGAATAGGACCCGATGAAGGTCACGATCGCGACCACGACGATGCCCGGCATCGCGATGGGCAGGATCACCCGGCGGAAGGTATAGAACTGCGACGCGCCGTCCATGTAGGCGGCTTCGTTGAGCTCGATCGGGATGCGCATCATGTAGGTACGCAGGAGCCAGATCGCGGCCGGGATCAGGAAGGCCGCGCCCGGGACGATCATCGACCAGTAGGTGTTGAGCAGCCCGAGCGTGCGCATCAGCCGGAAGAGCGGGATGAGCAGCACCGCGCCCGAGAACATGCTGACCGCGAGGAAGCCGGCGAGCACCAGCCCCATGCCGATGAAATGGAACCGGGCGAAGGCATAGGCCGCCGGAACCACCAGGAAGAGCACGATGAGCGTCGCCACGGTCGAGATCAGGAAGGAGTTGAAGATGTAGCGCGCGAAGCCCGGCACGCTCTCCCACATGGTGAAATAGGCGGCGAAGGACCCGTCCTCCGGCCAGAAGCGGTATGGCGAGGAGAAGAGCTGCGAGAGCGGCTTCAGGCTGACGAGGAAGCCCTCGAGGAAGGGAGCCAGCATGAAGAACAGGAAGGCCGCGATCCCGGCGTAGACCCCGATGACCTCCCACCAGCGGTAGCGGTCGATCATCGGCGTGTTGTCGTCATGAAAAAGTGCCATGGTTTCCTCCTCAGCCCTTGCCCATGCCCGAGATGCGGTGGGTCACGCGGAAATAGGCGACGCAGAACAGCGACAGGAACAGGCAGATCACCACGGCGCGCGCGGCGCCTTCGCCGTATTTCTTCGAGCCGATCGCGACCTGATAGGTGTCGATGATCATCGTCGTGGTCTGGCCCGAGGGGCCGCCCTGCGTCAGGATCCAGATGATGTCGAAGCTGTTGAACGTGGCGATGAGCGAGAGCATCGACATGGTGATGATCGCCGGCGCCATCAGCGGCAGGGTGATGCGGCGGAATCGCGTCCAGCGGCTGGCGCCATCGGTCCAGGCGGCCTCGTAGAGATCCTTCGGGATCGCCTGGATCGCGGCGAGGAAGTAGATCGTCACCATCGGCACACCGATCCAGACGTCGGTCACGATCGTCGCCCAGAAGGCCGTGCTCCCGTAGGCGAGGAAGGCGACCGGGCCGTCGACCAGCCCGAACCTCTGCAGGAGGCCCGAGATCATTCCGAACTGGCCGTTGTACATCCAGCCCCACATGAAGATGCCGATCGCCATCGGGACGATCCACGGCGGCATGGTCAGGATGCGGAACAGGTGGCGTCCGGGAACCGCGGCATTGAGCAGCACCGCGCCGCAGGTTCCGATGATCATCTTCAGAAGAACCGAGAAGAAGGTCCAGATGAAGGTCCGGAGGATGACGGTGAAGAAGGTCTCGTTGAAGATCTTCTCGTAGTTCCGCCAGCCGACGTAGTTCGTCACCTTGCGGAGCGAGGCGTCCGTGAAGGACAGCCGGAAGGTCTCGAAGAGCGGCCATGCGACGATGCACAGCACATAGAGGATCGCGGGCGCGAGCAGCGCCCATGCGAAGATCATCGCGGATCTCGAATTGGTCATGTCAGGCCGCCCTCCTTGCCAGCGCGGTATCGAAACGGTCCCAGACGGGGGCGAGGTCGACGACGCGGCGCGCGCGGCGCGCGTCGTCCATGGCGAGCGCGAGGATGCCCGCTTCGAGCGCATCCGTGGGCGAGACCGGCAGCGGACCGCCCTCCGTCACATGCGCGACGACTTCCGCGGCCATGCGCTCGTCGGCGCCGTAATGCTGCGACAGCGCCGTCTCCGCGTATTCGCGCTCGACCACCCGGGACTCGCTCAGAACGTCGGTGACGTTGAGGAATCCGCGGGTGAAATCGCCCTCGGCCTGCCCGCGGGTGCCGAAGACGGCGAAGCGGCGGTACTGGTCCGGCGCGTTCAGATTGGTGTGGAAATTCATGCCGACGCCGTTGGCGTATTCGATGATCGCCACCTGATGGTCGATGATGTCGGCGTCGGTGTCGAAGACCCGGTCGGTGCCGTTCCAGCCCGAAGGCTTGCGGTGGAAGATGCTCAGGTCGTTGACGCCCTCGGCGCGCGGATCGTTCTCGGGCACGAAGGTCGCGCGGCCGCCGAAGCTTGCCACGCGCATCGGCCGCGCCCCGATCAGGCCGTTGTAGAGATCGAGGTCGTGGCAGCACTTCTCCAGCATGAAGCTGCCCGCCCATTTCTCGTAGCGCCGCCAGTCCCGCATGAAGAAGGCGCCGTGATAGGGGAAGATATGCTCGGAGGCCTCGACCGAGACGATCCTGCCGAGCCGCCCCTCGTCGCGCGCGGCGAGCAGATCGCGGTAGAGCGGGGCGTAGCGCAGCACGAGGCCGACGAGCAGCCGGTCATGCCCATGGCGCGCCAGCAGCCCCGCGAGCTCGACCGTCTGCTCGATGGACGAGACGATCGGCTTCTCGGAGAAGACCTTCACCCCCGCTTCGAGCCCGAGGCGAATGTGGTCGAGATGCATGTGGTTGGGCGAGCCGATCATCAGGAGATCGAACCCGCCCGCCGCGACCAGCGCCTCCGGAGACTCGTGGCGCGTGCCGGGAGAGATGCCGTGCTCGACGAGCGTCGGAAGCCCGGCCGGCGCGGGATCGAAATAGCCGACGATCTCGAACGCCGGATCTATCTCCCTGAAGACATAGCCCAAATACCCCAGGCGATAGCCCAGGCCGATGATGGCGACTTTCATAGCGCTCCCTGAGAGAAATTCTTTTTCTAAAAATGGCACAAACTCGGCCATTTTACCAATGATTTGGGTGCGACATCCTGTCGTATCTGTAATAGATTTTCAGGAACGTCGCGGTTTCGCGCTCAGGCGGAAACCGCCTCGCGGGTTTCGCGCAGGCCGAGGATCGCCGCGCCGACGAGACCCGGCTCGATGGCGCATTCCGCCCTCACGATCAGCGGGCGCTCCACGCGGCAGAGGACGCGGGACCGGAGCTCGCGGTCGAGCGCCTCGATGAGCGGCCGGGAATTGGAGAGCCCGCCCCCTGCGACGATGATCCCGGCGCCGAGGAGGTTCTGCGCCACCGCGAGCGGACCGGAGAGGATCTCGAGCCAGATCGCGACCGTGCGGCTTTCGCGCGCCGCCCCCGCCTGCCAGCCCGCGATGATCGCGTGGCTGTCGGCGGAGGCTCCGGGATGCAGATGGCGATGCAGCATCTCGATGCCGCGCGCGCCGCAGACCGCGTCGAGACAGCCTGACTGGCCGCAGCCGCAGGGAAAGGCCGGCAGCGTGACCGGCGGATCGCCGACGACGCGCTGCGTGACCGGACCATGGCCGAGCTCGCCCGCGAAACCGCCGGGCCCATCGAGCAGTCGCCCGCGCACCACGACGCCGCCGCCGACGCCGGTTCCGAGGATGAGGCCGAGAACCGTGTCATGGCCGCGCCCGGCGCCGACCACCGCCTCGGCCAGCGCGAAGCAATCCGCGTCATTCGCGAGATCGACCGGCAGGCCGAGCGCCAGGGTCAGATCCCGTTGGAGCACGCGCCCATTGAGGCAGGGGATGTTCGCGACGCGCGCGATACCGGTATCCGGATCGACGATGCCGGCGATGGAGAAGGCGGCGCGGGCGGGTGAGACCCCGGCCGCGGCGATGGCTTCGCGCAGGACGGCGGTGAAAGCGGCGAAATCCCGCCCCGGGGTCGGCACCCGGCCGATCGGGCGGACGTGCTCGGCGGCGTAGGCATGGCCGATCTTGATGGCGGAACCGCCGATATCGAAACAGATGATCATCGGGCCTACGCCTCCATACGCTGTCCGGCGATCCAGACACTCGACGCGGTGATCTCGGGCGTCAGGGTCAGGAAATCGGCGCGGGCACCCGGGCGCAGATGCCCCCGGTCCTCGGCGCCGATCGCGCGCGCGGGGAAGAGCGCCGCGAGCCTCAGCGCCTCGCCGAGCGACCAGCCGAGGCTCGCATGGACGTAGCGGACCGCGTCGATCAGCGCGATGTCGGCCCCGGCCAGCGTTCCGTCGGCCAGCGTCAGGCGCCCGCCCTCGCGAAGGATGCCGCGTCCATTGAGCGTGAAGCCGGGGAGGTCGGTGCCGATCGTGGACATGGCGTCGGAGACGAGGAACATCTGCGCCGGCCCCGCCTTGCCGCGCAGCGCGATGCGCATCGTCGCATCATCGACGTGGAAGCCGTCGGCGATCAGCCCGGCCCACACCCGTCCGTCGTCGAGCGTGGCGCCGACGAGTCCGGGCGCGCGGTGGCCAAGCTGGCTCATCGCGTTGAAGAGATGCGTCACCATCCGCGCGCCGGCGTCGAAGGCGGCGCGCGCGCCATCGGCGGCGCAGTCGCTGTGGCCGAGGCTCACCGTGACGCCCGCCCCGGCGAGCGCGGCGATCTGTTCCGCCGTGACCGATTCCGGCGCGACGGTGCAGATCAGGCAGGGCAGCTCCGCGGCCGCCGCGATCAGCGTCTCGAGATCGGCCTCGGTCATCGGCCGGATCAGGCTCGGATCATGCGTCCCCTTGCGCGACCGGTCGAGGTGCGGCCCTTCGAGATGCAGGCCGAGGAGGCCGGGCTCCCCCACGACGGCGCGGGCGGCAGCGATGGCGCGCTCGGTCACGTCGGGGCGGTCGGTGATCAGCGTCGCCATGACGCCGGTCGTGCCAAGCGCGGCATGCGCGGCGCAGATCCGCGCGATGCCTTCCGGGCTCGGATCGTTGTTGAGGAGGACGCCGCCGCCACCATTGACCTGCAGGTCGATGAGCCCCGGCGCGATCCAGCCGTCGAGCCGCGGGCCGCCGGGCGCCTCGCCCGACCGCAGGACCGCCGCGACCCGTCCGTCGCGGATCACGAGGGCGGCGTCGTCGTGCCAGTGATGGCCGTCGAACAGGCGATCAGTATGAAGGACGAGATCGGTGGAGACGAGATCGATAGGGGCGAGGTCGGTCATGTCGCTCACCAGACGGTGCCGCGGGCGATCAGCGGCTCGACACGCGTGACCACGCCATCGCGGTGGAAAACCATGCGGTCGAAGAGGTTCGACACGACGCAGGTATGGTTCGGCACGATCCGGAGCTGGTCCCCGATCGCGGGCGGCGGCCCGGCGCTGTCGCCCAGATCGACGACCGCGTGTTCCTCCGACAGCGCGACGATCCGCGCGCCGGGCAGGCCCTCGATCTCGCCGTGATCGGCGAAGCCGAGAAGATCGGAGGTCAGCGCCTTGGAGCCCGCGTCGAGAACCGCGCGGGTCGGCGTCGGTCGCGACACGACCGTCGCGAGGACATGCATGGCGAGATCCTCAGGCCCGCATTCGCCCGCCCGGACCATCGAGCGATCGTTGTAGACATAGGTGCCCGCGCGATGCTCGGTCGCCGCCGGAACGAGATGCGCATTCCAGAGATCCGGACTGCCGCCGTTCGAGCGGACGGGGCATTCGATCCCGCGCGCCGCGAGAAGCGTCATCGTGCGCGTGAGATAGTCCTGAACCGCTTCGGCGCCACCCACCGCCGGATAGGTGAGCAGCCCCCGGAACCGGAGCCCCGGCGCCGCCGCGATACGCGCGGCGAGGTCCGCCGCCGCCTCCGGCGTCGTCGCGCCGCAGCGGCCGCCGCCCGTGTCGCATTCGACCATGACCGCGAGCGGCTTCCCGTCCCCGAAGGCGCCGGCGTAGCCGTCGATCGTCTCGGCGCTGTCGGCGCAGACTGTCAGCAGCGCGACGCGGTCGTTCAGCGCCTTCAACTCAGCGAGACGCGCCGCGCCAAGGATGTTGTAGGTGATCAGGATGTCATCGAATCCCGCCTCGGCGAAGGCGGCGGCCTCGGTCACCTTCTGGCAATTGATCCCGACCGCGCCCGCCTCGATCTGCTGGCGTGCGACCGAGGCGAGCTTGTGCGTCTTGATATGCGGGCGGAAATTCAGCCCGTGGCTGGCGAGATAGCTCTGTGCGCGCGCGATGTTCGCGGCGAGCCTCGCCTCGTCGATCACGGGCATGGGCGTCGGCACATCGCGGAGCGCGGTGCCGGGCTCGGGCCAGGGAAAGGTCATGTCTCACCTCCGAAGGGATTTTCGCAGCGGGGCCAGATGTCGTCGCGCACCAGCCGGTAAGGATTGGTCGCGGGATCGTTCGGATAGGGCTTGCCCGCGGAGCAGTAGATGATCCGCGCCGCGATCGGCGCGAAGGCGGCGTAGAAATGGTTGGTCGACTTGATGGCCAGGATCTTCCGGGCCGAGGGCTCGATCCCCATGACCGAGAAGAGCGACGGGTCGAAGCTCTGGGCGCGGACGGTGTTGAGGATCACCTCGATCCCGGTCTCCGATCCATCCTCCCGCAGGAGCGCGACCCGCGCGGCGGGGCCGAAGGGCACCCGGCTCTCGCCGAACCGCATCTCGGCGTCGGGGACGACGCTGAGGACACGGACCATCGCGTCGAGCGGCTCGCCGGTCATCGGCGCCGACTTGCCCCCGAAGCGGAGCGGCATCTCGGCGCCCTCCCCCGCGACGGAGCAGAGCTGGACGGCGATCGGGTCCCAGATCGTCCCGACCGCGACCCCCGTCGCGCCCTGTGCCAGAAGCTCGCGCAGAAGCACGGTCGCATCGCCCGCGGTGCCGCCGCCGGGATTGTCCCACATGTCGGCGATCACGACCGGACCGGCCTCCGCCGCCATCGCCCGCGCGACCGCTTCCGTCTCGACCATCGCGGGCATGATGTGGTGGCCGCGATTCGCGAAAAGCCGCTCGCTCAGTTCCCGCGCCAGCCGCGCGCCCAGATCCGCGTCGCCATCGGTCACGGCGATCATCTTCGTGCCCATCTCCGGCACGTCGCCGGCCATGAAGCCGTGGATCGCGGAGAGCGAGAGCACCTTCGGATCGTCGCGTTCGATCGCCATCATCGTATCGACGAAGCCGCGCATCGGCTGGCGCGATGTCGGGAACACGTCGATCATCCGACAATCATGGACGCACATCACCGGGCGGACCCGCCCGTCCAGCGTATCCGCGACGATGCGCCACAGGTCCTCGGCGCGATCGACGAAATCGGTATGGGGGAATTCCTTGAAGGCGACGAAGAAATCCGCCGCCGCGACCCGTTTCGCCGTCAGATGGCTGTGCGGATCGAGCTCCGCGCAGATGAGGACGCCGGGGCCGACGATCTCGCGCGCCCGCGCCAGCAGATCGCCCTCCGGGTCGAGGCAACCTTGCGCCACCATCGCGCCGTGCAGGCCGAACACCACCGCCTCCACCGGCAGGGCGGCGCGGAGCTGGTCGAGGATCTCGTCGCGGAGCGATTCATGGGCGCCGCGCGACACGAGCCCCGCCGGATCGGCCCAGGCCGCCGTTCCCTCGATGAGCTCCCACCCGCGCTCGGCGCAGACCCGCCGGCCGACCGTGACCGGGGCCGTGCAGAGCGTCGGGGTTGCGGGATGCCGTCCGGGCGGGGCGTAGAGCGAGGCTTCGAAGGCGCGCCGGTCGATCACGATCGGCGAGAAGGTGTTCGTCTCGGTCGCCAGCGCCGCGACGAAGATGCGTCTCGGTGACACGGAGCCCATGGTCATTCCTGGATGTGCGGCAGATAGCCGACGAAACCGGCGATCTTCCAGCGCCCGCCCGCGCGCCGGCAGACATAGAGCGTCTGCCAGTTCATCCGGTCCGAGGTGCCATCGGCCTTCGCGATCCGTCCGTCGAACTTCTTGCGCGCCAGCGCCGCGTCGCCGTCGATCTCGATTTCCTCGAGCCGGGTCGCGGCGAAGATCGCGGCGCGCGGATCGCCCGCGAAGGCGCCGGCGTTCAGATCCGCGACGAAACCGCGCGCCTGCCGCAGCCATTCCGCGCGGTAGAGTTCGAGACTCGGGTAGGCGAGCGCGAAGCCTTGGGGATCGGACTGGAAGCCGCCGCTGACCCCGGTGAAGTTGACCTCCAGGAAGTCGTCGGCGACCGCGGCCCAGTCAGCGGCGATGAAGGCGTCGATATCGCGTGGGACGAGCATCTCCCAGATGGCACGGCGGTCCGAGTCCTCGGCTGGAAACGGGTTCTGGAACGGATCGCGGTCTCCCACGGGTCGGCTCCTCCTCTGAAAATTTGTTTCTGATTTTCTGCAAAAGCGCTGGCATCATGGCCGTGAATATGGCTAAATGTCAAGAGAACTAGAAAATGAATTTCTGGAACCGCCATGCCAAACCCAGCAACCTGCCAAGACGCCATGACCATGCCCGACACGATCCGCCTCGGCGGGAGGCCTCCCGCATGACCGCCCCGATGGACGGAGGCAGGGCACCGACCGGCGTCGGCGCCCCCGATCTCATCGCGGCGCTGACCAACGAGACCGGGCTCTCCTCGCTGGAGCGCAAGCTCGCCGCCTCGATCCTCGGCGATGTCGATTTCGCCACCAACGCCTCGATCACCGAGATCGCCGCGCGCGCCGGGGTCTCGCCGCCGACGGTAACGCGGTTCTGCCGCCGCCTCGGCTGCGCGTCCTTCTCCGACTTCAAGGTGCAACTCGCCAAGAGCGCCTTCGTCGGGCTGCGCTACCTGCATCCGGAATCGGTCACCTCGACCCCGGCGGAGGTCGCCGAGGACATCGTGACCAAGGCGCAGAGCGCGCTCTTCGAGATGCACCGCGCCCTCGATCTCGGGGCACTGTCGGCGGCGGCCGATCTGCTCGCGGGCGCCGAGATGATCCATGCCTTCGGATCGGGCGGCGGCTCGTCCATGGTCGCGAACGAGCTGCAGAACCGGCTGTTCCGGCTCGGCCTCCGGATCTCGTCCTCCAGCGATCACGGCGTCAACCTGATGCAGGCCGCCGCCGCCGATCCCGGCACCGTGGTGATCGGCTCGTCCTTCAGCGGGCGCAATCAGGAGCTGGTCCGCTGTCTCGACCTGCTGCGCGAACGCGCGATCCCGACCATCGCGCTGACACGGAGCGGCTCGCCCGTCGCCGAGGCGGCCGAGATCGCCATCCCCATCGACCTGCCGGAAGGCCAGAACATCTTCCGGCCGACCTCGACCCGCTATGCCTACCTCGCCGCGATCGACATCCTCGCCAATCTTGTCGCCTACGCGGATCGCGACCGGTCCCTGCGCCTGCTGCGCGGGATCAAGGAGCAGTTGATCCGGCACCGCGACGGCGATGACCGCCAATCCCTAGGCGATTAGGCCACCCGCGCCCGGGCCCTCGCGGCGGCCCGGGCGCGGACGCATTCCGCCGCGCAGGACCAGGGAAATTCATGTCGAAACGTCTCGCCATCGTGACCGGAGCCGCCGGCGATATCGGACGCGCCATCGTCGGCCGCCTGCTGCGCGACCATGACCGCGTCATCCTGGCCGACCGTGATCTCACGGCGGCCGAGGCGGCGGCGGCGGATCTCGGACCCGGGTGCCGCGCGGTTCAGGTCGATGTGACCGACCCCGGAAGCTGCGCGGCGCTCGCGGGGGCCGCGCGCGAAGCGGGGGATCTCGCGACGCTGGTGAACAATGCCGGCGCGGCCCTCTCGCCCAGCTTGCGCGCGACCAGCGCCGAGACCTGGCAGGCCGACCGGGCGCTCAATCTCGACGCCGCCTATTACGTCTTCGCCGCGGTCGCGGATCAGCTCGAAGCGAACCGGGGATCGGTCGTCAACATCGTCTCCGTCAACGGCATCTCGGTCTTCGGCAATCCGGCCTATTCGGCGGCCAAGGCGGGCATGATCCACCTCACCCGCCAGATCGCCGTGGAATACGGCCGCCGCGGCGTGCGCGCGAACGCGGTCGCCCCCGGCACCGTCCGCACCCAGGCATGGCAGGCGCGGGCCGAGGTCAACCCCTCGGTCTTCGACGAGGCGGCGGAGCATTACGCGCTCGGCCGGATCGCGCGGCCCGAGGATATCGCCGAGGCCGTGGGCTTTCTCGCCTCCCCGCTGGCCGCGGCGATCACCGGGGTGACGCTGCCCGTCGATTGCGGCCTGACGGCCGGCATCCCGGCGCTCGCCCGCACCTTCGCCCAGTGCGACGATTTCTGAGGCCGGATTTCCCCGCTCCGATACCGAACAAGGCCCACTGCGATGTCTCTCTTTCTCGAAAACGCCTGGTCCCCCGACCCGGCGCCCAAGGGCGCCTGGACCGTCACGCTCCACAATCTCGGCGAGACCGACCTGACCGGCTTCCGCCTCTCGGTCACGACGATCACGCGGATCACTCCCGGACACTGGATCGCAGGCGCGCGGCTCGTCCGGCGCGTGGCCAACTACCATGAGTTCGAGCCGCCGAAGGACCTGCGCCTGACCCCGGGCGCGCGCTGGAGCTTCCGGGCGGAGGGGCTCAACAGCGCCCCCGCGCATCGCAACGACGCGGCCAAGACGGCCTGGGTCACGCTCGCCTCCGGCGAGCACCTGCCGATCATGACCGGCGATCTGACCCGCGCGGACGCGGCCCCCGCGGCGCCGTCTCCCCGGCTGCCCGAGGGACGCCTGACGCTGCCCTTCGCGCTCCTTCCCTGGCCCAATGCGATCGAGGCCGAAGCCGGTCCGGCACCGGTGATGCTCCACGCCGCCGAGGGCACATCGCTCGCCGACAGACGGCTCATGCTCTCGGTCGGCGCGCTGCATGCGCGGCTCTATCCGGCGGCGAGGAAGCTCTTCCAGATCTCGGCCGTCCCCGGTGGCCGCGCGCTCGCCTTCGCCGATGACGCGGCGCTCCCCGCCGAGGGCTACCGGCTCGACTTCGGCCCGACGATCACGCTGAGCGCGAGCGCGGGGGCGGGGCGGCGATACGGTCTCATCTCCCTCGCCCAGATGCTCCACGGCGCCGCCACCGACCCGGCGTTCCGCTTCCCCACGACGGGGCGGATCGAGGACGCGCCACGCTATGGCTGGCGCGGCAGCCACCTCGACGTCTCGCGGCATTTCTGGAGTTTCGGCGAGGTCAAGCGTTTCATCGACATCCTCGCCTGGTTCAGGATGAACCTGTTCCACTGGCACCTGACCGACGACGAGGGCTGGCGGGCCGGGATCCGCGCCTTTCCGGAACTGACGACCATCGGTGCGACCCGGGGGCATGACCGCCCCGGCATGCCGCCGCAGCTTGGCGACGGACCGGAGGACAGCGGCGGCTTCTACACGCAGGATCAGATGCGCGCGGTGGTCGCGCACGCGGGGGCGCTCGGCATCGAGGTCATGCCGGAGATCGAGACTCCGGGCCATGCCGCCTGCGTGCTCGCGGCGCTGCCCGGCCTCACGGATCCGGGCGAGACGCCCGAGAGCTACTTCCCCGTCCAGGGCTATCCCAACAACGCCTGGAATCCGGGAGTTCCCGAGACCTTCGAGGTCCTGGAGGCGATCATCGGCGAGCTCTGCGAGATCTTTCCCTCGCGCCATTTCCACATCGGCGGCGACGAGGTCGCGCACAACGCCTGGCTCGAATCGCCGATGGCGCGCGCGCGGATGGAGCGCGAGGGACTCGCGGGCACGTTCGAACTGCAGAGCTGGTTCCTGCGCCGCGTCAAGGCGATGCTGACGGCGCGCGGCAAGGTGCTGGTCGGCTGGAACGAGGTCGCGCATGGCGGCGGCGTCGGCCCCGAGGACACGGTGCTGATGGCCTGGGAGAGGCCCGAGGTCGGGATCGACCTCGCCCGCCGGGGCTATGACGTGGTGATGACGCCGGGCCAGGCCTATTACCTCGACATGGCACAGGGCGCGGCCTGGCTTGAGAACGGCGCGGGATGGGCCGGCGCGGTGTCACCGCGCCAGACCTACGAATACGAGGCGGAAGGGGCGTTTCCCGAGGAGTCGCGGGCGCGGATGCGGGGCATCCAGGCCTGCGTCTGGTGCGAGCATTTCACGACGGCCGCGTGGTTCAACGACCTGGCCTTCCCACGCCTTCCCGCCATCGCCGAGGCCGCCTGGACCGAGAAGGACGGCAAGGACTGGCTCCGCTTCGCCGCGCAGGCGCGCCTCCATCCGAGGCTCTGAACGCGCCGTGCCGGGGCGTCACCGGCGCCAGCTTCGGGGCCATCACCGAACCGACGAACGACGAGGAGACGACCGATGACCCGCGTCACTCTAGAAATCTGCGTGGACGACGCGGCGGGGATCGCCGCCGCGTCCGAGGGCGGGGCTGACCGGCTGGAACTTTGCGCGGCCCTCGCCCTCGGCGGGCTGACTCCCTCGGCCGGGCTGATCGCGCTCGCCGCCCGCTCGCCCCTGCCCGCGCTCGCGATGATCCGGCCCCGCGCGGGCGATTTCGTCTGGTCCGAGGCGGAGCGGGAGGCGATGCGCGCCGAGATCGCGGCGGTGCGGGCCGCGGGTCTCGCGGGCGTGGTGATCGGCGCCTCGCTGCCCGATGGACGGCTGGACGCCGGGACGCTGGCCGAACTGGTCGCCGCCGCCGCGGGGCTCGACATCACCCTGCATCGCGCGATCGATCTCACCCCCGATCCGGCCGAGGCGATGCGGCTGGTGCATGATCTCGGTATCCGGCGGGTGTTGTCGTCGGGAGGCGCGCGCACCGCCGAACTCGGGCTCGCGCGGCTGGCCGTGATGGCCCGGGCGGCGCCGGAGGTGTCGGTGATGCCGGGCGGTGGCATTTCGGCCGGGAATGTGGGGGTCTTCCTGACCGCCTTCGGGGAGGCGCCGCCGCGCGAGATCCATGCCTCGTGCTCGGTCCCGGCGCCCACGCCGACGCTGCCGGCCGTGGCGGAGTTCGGCTTCCAGCCCCCGGCCGCCCGGACCACCGACGCGGGGCGCGTGCGCGCCCTGCGCCTGGCAATCGATCAGGTGGCAATCGATCAGGCAGCGGTCTGATCAGCTAGCGATCGATCGAATTGGAATCGACGGCGCCGGATCGGCCGGCGCCAGTCGACCATGCGCGATCGGATGGCGCCGGATCAGGCCACTTCGGACCGGCCGCCGGGGTGAACTTCCTCGTAATACTCCCGCAGCGTCAGCTTGCCGGCCGCCGCCTCGTCGAGCACGACGGTCGTCCTGCGATGCATCTGCAGCGCCGATGCCGGACAGGCGGCCGACATCGGCCCTTCGATCATCGCCGCCGCCGCTTCGGCCTTGCCCGCGCCATAGGCGAGCAGCACGATCTCGTCGGCGCGCAGGATGGTCCCGATCCCCATCGTGATGGCGCGGCGCGGCACATCGGCCGGGTTCGCGAAGAACCGGGCATTCGCCTCGCGGGTGGATCGGGTCAGCGTCTTGATCCGGGTCAGCGACTGGAGGCTCGAGCTTGGCTCGTTGAAGCCGATATGCCCGTTCGCCCCCAGGCCCAGCAGCTGGAACCCGATGTCGCCCGCCTCGACGATGGCCCGCTCGTAGGCGACGGCCTCCGCCTCGGCGTCCCGGGCATCGCCGCGCGGCAGCCGCGTCGCCCCCGCGGGCATGTCCACATGGTCGAAGAGCTGCTCGCGCATGTAGCGCCAGTAGGAGCAGGGATGGTCAGGCCTGAGCCCGACATATTCGTCGAGGTTGAAGGAACGTGCCCGCGCGAAGCTCACCCGACGGGCGCGATGGGCCTCGATCAGCCGGGCATAGACCGCCTCCATCGTGCCACCGGTCGCGAGGCCCAGCACCACCTCGGGCTGCCGCGCGAGCCGCGCCATCATGAGCCCCGCGACGCAATCGACCGCCAGCGCGGCGTCCTCGTGGATCAGGACCTTCACAGCGGCTTCCACGCGAGCGCGTCGATTTCGACCTTCGCATCGACCATCAGCCGCGACTGGACGGTCGACCGGGCCGGCGGGTTGTCGATGAAATGCTTCTCAAAAACGGCGTTGAAGCTCGAGAAGTCGCGCGGATCGTCCAGCCAGCAGTTGACCTTGATCACGTCTTCCAGCCCGCAGCCCGCGAGCGCGAGCACGGCCTTGATGTTCTCGATCACCTGTTCGGTCTGGGCGACGATCCCGCCGGTGACGACCTCGCCGCCGACGGTCGGGACCTGCCCGGACACATGAACGTAGTCGCCCGCCCGGACCGCCTTCGCGAAGGGCCGCTTCTGCCCTCCGGCCTGAGCGTCGGCGGTGTCGTAGCGGATCAGTCGCGTGTCGGTCATGCTTACCTCTGCGGTTACTCGTGATGTGAATTTATTTCATTCATAGCGCAAGATTGGTCGAGTCTCAAGCAGATCGGCCGCGTATGGCATCGAAGAATGTAAATGAATTTCTCAGCGCCGCGAGATCCACAGCTTTCGACTGGCGGGCCGAGCAGCGCCGCCGAAGGTCGCGGCCGTCCCTCGCTTCGCCCGCGAAACGGGTCCCGCCGGCATTGCCGGAGCGCGCCGTATCCGCTTAGTCTTGACCGGTCCGAAGCGGAGGAGAGAGCATGGCCGCGGAGCAACGTGTCACCTTGTCGCGGCTGGACCGGTTCTGCCGCGAGGCCTTCGCGGCCATCGGCGCCGATGCCGCCACGGCGGATGCCGCCACCCGCGCGATGCTGCATGGCACGCGCCTCGGCGTCGACAGTCACGGCATCCGGCTGCTGCCGCATTACCTGCAGGCGCTCGAAGGCGGGCGGCTGAATCGCGCGCCCGTTGTGAAACGCGTCGGCGGCGCGGGGGCGGTCGAGGTTCTCGACGCCGACAACGCCCATGGCGCGGTCGGAACCTACCGGGCGATGGAGCGCGCGGTCGAACTGGCGCGCGATTTCGGCCTCGGCGCCGTCGCCGTCCGCGATAGTTCGCATTTCGGCCCCGCCGGCGCCTATTCGATCGAGGCGGCGCGCGCGGGCTTCATCGGCTTCACCTTCTGCAACTCGGACAGTTTCGTGCGGCTGCACGACGGGGCGATGCGCTTTCACGGCACCAATCCGATCTCGGTCGCGGTGCCGGTCGCGGGCGACGACCCCTGGCTCCTCGACATGGCGACCAGCGCCGTCCCCTACAACCGCGTGCAGCTCTATCGCAGCCTCGGGGTCGAACTGCCCGAAGGGGTCGCCTCCGACACGGCCGGCATCGACACGCGCGACCCCGAAGTCGCCGACATGCTGGCCCCGGTCGGGGCCGCGTTCGGGTTCAAGGGCGCGGCGCTCGCCGGTGTCGCGGAGATCCTGAGCGCCGTCCTGACGGGCATGAAGCTGAGCTTCGACATCCTGCCCATGGCGGGGCCGGATTTCAGCACGCCGCGCGGGATCGGGGCCTTCACGCTGGCGCTGAACCCCGACGCCTTCCTCGACCGGGCCGCGTTCGACGCGGGAATGCGCCGCTACATGACGGTGCTGCGCGAGTCTCCGGCGCGGAGCGGCGCCCGGGTCATGGCGCCGGGCGACCGGGAATGGCGGGTGGCGGCCGAGCGTGATCGCGACGGGGTGAGTCTCGATCCGGCGACGGCGGAAGCCTTCCGCGAGCTGTCCGCCCGACTCGGGCTTTCGCCCGTTGTGTGAACGATACCGGCCAAGCACCTGGAACGAAGGATGTTCTCCGGTGGCGTAGACGGAGGCGACGAGGGGGATTCGGAATTTTCTTGACCGATTCGGGTTTCACCGCCTAGTCTCGATATTGGTCAGACCAGTTCGACTGCCGCGCCATCGGAGAAATGGGGCGGGTCCGGGAGGAGCAATGGTCCAGAACGAACGACCCCGCCGGCAGTACCGGCAGGTGGCCGATCAGATTCAGGCACTCGTGGCCGCGCGAAAGCTCGGGCCGGGACAACGCCTGCCCTCCGAGCGCGAGCTCGCGGAGATGCTGTCGGTCTCGCGGCCCTCGCTTCGGGAAGCCCTGATCGCGCTCGATGTCGAAGGTCACGTCGAGATCCGCATGGGGTCCGGCATCTACGTCGGCTCGACGGCTGGACCGCGGGCGGAAGGGGACACGCCCCGGCCGGACGCCGAAGGGCCGCTCGAACTCCTCAGGGCGCGCTGCGTCATCGAGAGTGCCATCGCGGAGGAGGCCGCCGCTCATGCGACGCCGCGCTCGGTCGCGCGGCTCGACGACAACCTGCGGGAGATGGCCGCCTGCCTCGACGATACCGCGCAGGCCATCCGGCTCGACGGCGCGTTCCACATCGAGGTCGCCTCGGCCACCGGCAACGCGGTGCTGGCGAAACTGACGGCCGAGACGTTTCACAAGCGGATGTCGCCCTATTTCGCGCAGTTCTCGGCCTATTTCGAGAACCCGCGGACCTGGCGCCTGGCGCTGGAAGAACATGGCACCGTGCGCGACGCGATCGCCGCCGCCGATCCCCCCGCCGCGCGCGACGCCATGCGGCATCATCTGACCGAAGCCGGGCGGCGTTTCATAGACGGCGTTCTCGCCGAGCGAGCGGAGGAATCCGCCGCGACGTGACCCTGCGCCCCGGGACGAACGGGCGCCCGAGACAGCAAATGAAACTGGGAGGTTACAGCATGAACTTCGGATTGAGAGGCCTGATCGGGGCGACGGCGATGGTCATGGCCAGCGCGATCGCCGCGCAGGCGCAGACCACGCTCAAATGGGCGCATGTCTACGAGACCTCGGAACCGTTCCACACGGAATCGGTCTGGGCGGCCGAGGAGATCGGCAAGCGCACCGAGGGCCGCTACAAGATCGATGTCTTCCCGGCCTCGCAGCTCGGCAAGGAGGCCGACATCAACCAGGGCCTGAAGCTCGGGACCGTCGACATCATCATCTCCGGCTCCAGCTTCGCCTCGCGCGACTACAAGCCGATCGGGGTGACCTACTACCCCTACATCTTCCGCGATGCCGACCACCTTCTCGCCTATGCCAAGAGCGATGTCTTCCAGCGGTTGGCGGGAGGCTATGAGGAGGAGACCGGCAACCACATCACCGCCGTGACCTATTACGGGACGCGCCACACGACGGCGAACAAGGAGATCAAGACCTGCGCCGACATGGAGGGGCTGAAGATCCGCGTTCCGGACGTGCCCGCCTATCTCGCGATGCCGCGCGCCTGCGGCGCCAATACCTCGCCGATCGCCTTCGCCGAGGTCTATCTCGCGCTGCAGAACGGCACGGTCGAGGCGCAGGAGAACCCGCTGACCACGATCGAGGCGAAGAAGTTCTACGAGGTCCAGTCGAACATCGCGCTGACCGGACATATCGTCGACCATTTGAACACCGTGGTCTCGAAGATGACCTGGGCGAGCCTCTCCGACGAGGACAAGCAGATCTTCTCCGAAGTCATGCTCGAGGCGGCGGAACGCGCCACCAAGATCGTGCAGGAGCGTGAAGCGGCGCTGGTCGACAAGTTCACCGCCGAAGGCATCACCGTGACCGAGGTCGACAAGGCCGATTTCGAGAAGAACGTGATCGAGAAGGCCCCGCTCGACGACTTCGGCTACGAACAGACGGACTGGGAAGCCATCCGCGCCATCCAGTAAGGCCGCCTGACCCCGGCGGCCCTCGCCGCCGGGGTCGTCCATGATGACCCCGTATCGGAGGCCCTAAATGGCAGACCCAGGACACGCGCCCGTCAGCATCGAGGAAATGGCACATGCCTTCGAGGAGGAGGGCGGCCCCGTCGATCTTTCGAACTACGCCATCGAGGACTGGCTGACCATGGCCGTCTTCTGGGCGATGGCGGTCTGCATCTTCCTGCAGTTCTTCACCCGCTACGCGCTCAACAACAGCCTCGCCTGGACCGAGGAAATCGCCGCGAACTGCCTCGTCATCGTGGTATTCATGGGATCGGCGATGTGCGTGCGGATGGGGCGCCATATCGTGGTGGACCTGCTCTACAATTTCCTCTCCCCGAAGACCGGCCGCGTGCTCGAGGTCATCGTCGATCTGATCGGCATCTGCTTCTACGCCTACATGGCCTGGCTCATGTGGCGCTACATCGACATCGTTGGCGGCGAGCGCATGGTCACGGTCGATCTGCCGCGCGGTTTCGTCTTCTATACCGTCTTCATCGCCTTCGTGCTGATGACGCTGCGCTCGGCGCAGAATTTCGTTCACGACCTGAGGGCGAGGAAGTCCGTCAGGGAAGAGGCGGCCGAATCCGGCCCGACGGCGGGGGTGTGAGACCATGCTGCTTCTGATCGGAGCCTTCCTGCTCCTCATGATGGTCGGCGCGCCGGTGGCGGTCGCGATGGCCGTCGCCTCGCTGGCCTATCTGCTGATCTACGGCGTGGCCCCCGACATCGTCGCCGCGCAGCGCATGATCGCGGGTGTCGAGAGTTTCCCGCTGATCGCGGTGCCCTTCTTCATCCTCGCCGGCAATCTCATGAACATCGCGGGCGTTACCGGCCGCATCTATCACTTCGCGCTCTCGCTCGTCGGCTGGATGAAGGGCGGGCTGGCGCAGGTCAACATCATCGGCTCCGTGGTCTTCTCGGGCATGTCGGGCACCGCGCTCGCGGACGCCGCCGGTATCGGCACGATCGAGATCAAGGCGATGAAGGACCACGGCTATCCGGTGGAAGCCGCCGTCGGCGTCACCGCCGCCTCGGCGACGCTCGGGCCGATCTTCCCGCCCTCGCTGCCCTTCGTCATCTACGGGATGATGGCCAATGCCTCGATCGGCGCGCTCTTCATGGCGGGCATCCTGCCGGGGCTGGTGATGACCGCGCTCATGATGCTGACGGTCTACATCTTCGCCCACCGCTATGGCTGGGGCTCGGACACGCCCTTCAGCCTGAAACAGCTCGCCGGCGCGACGCTCGAAGTGCTCGTCGTCCTGGGATTTCCGGTCGCCGTCTGGCTGCTCGTCCAGATCGGTCTGTCGATCAATCTGGCCGTCCTGATCGCGCTCGCGACACTGATCGCGCTCGACTGGTATTTCGACTGGCACGCGGTCATGGCGCTGATGGCGCCCGTGCTCCTGATCGGCGGCATGACCATGGGCTGGTTCACCCCGACCGAGGCCGCCGTCGCCGCCGTGATCTGGACGCTGTTCCTCGGCCTCGTGCGCTACCGCACCATGACCTTCCGCACGCTGGCCAAGGCGTCCTTCGATACGATCGAAACCACGGCCTCGGTCCTCTTCATCGTCACCGCCGCCTCGATCTTCGCCTGGCTCCTGACGGTCAGCCAGGCGGCGCAGCTCTTCTCCGATGCGATGTTCGCGCTCACCGACAACTGGTGGACCTTCCTCATCATCGTGAATGTGCTGCTCCTGGTGGTGGGGGCGTTCCTCGACACGATCGCCGCGATCTCGATCCTCGTGCCGATCCTGATGCCGGTCGCGGCGCGATACGGGATCGACCCGGTACACCTGGGCCTGATCCTGACCCTGAACCTGATGATCGGCCTCCTGACACCGCCGCTCGGGGTGGTGCTCTTCGTGCTGTCGCGGATCTCGCAGCTTTCGGTCGAGCGGACGGCGCTCGCGATCCTGCCCTGGCTCATCCCGCTCATGATCGCGCTCGCGCTCATTACCTTCGTGCCGGCGATCACGCTCTGGCTGCCGACGCAATTCGGCCTGATCCGATGAGCTTCCGCCCGCGCGGGGCCACCGCGCGGGCTTCGTTCCACGAGGATAGCGCCATGGAACCCACCATGCGAACCCGCGTCGCCCGCCTCCACGCGGCCAGGGACCTGAGGGTCGAGGAACAGGAGGTCGCGCCGCCCGGCCCCGGCGAGGTGCTGGTGCGGATGGCGGCCGGCGGCATCTGCGGCTCGGACCTGCACTACTATCACGACGGCGGCTTCGGGCCCGTGCGGGTCAGCGAGCCGATCATCGCCGGCCACGAGGGCTCGGGACGCGTCGCCGAGACGGGTCCGGGCGTGGAGGGGCTGGCGCCCGGCACGCTCGTCGCGGTGAACCCGTCCCAGCCCTGCGGCGCCTGCGAATACTGCCGGAGGGACATGCCGATCCATTGTCTCGAAATGCGCTTCATCGGCTCGGCCATGCGGATGCCGCATGAACAGGGGATGTTCCGCGATCTCTTCGTCGTGCCCGCCGCGCAGCTCCACCCCTTCCCCGCCGAGGCGACCGAGGCCGAGGCCGCCTGCTCCGAACCGCTCGCCGTCTGCCTGCACGCGGTCGCGCGGGCGCGGGAACTCGCGGGCGATCTCGCGGGCCTTCGCATCATGGTGATGGGCGCGGGGCCCATCGGCCTCCTGGTTCTCGCGGCCGCGCGCCACGCCAGCGCGCGGGACATCATCGTGACCGACCTGACCGACGCCGCGCTTGCCCGCGCGCGCGACATGGGCGCCAGCGAGACGGTCAACGTCGCGGACAAGGCCGAGGCGCTGGAACCTCTCACCGCCGACAAGGGACGGATCGATCTGATCTTCGATTGCTCGGCGGCGGCGCCCGCGCTCCGGAGCGCCTTCGCGCTCATCCGTCCGCGCGGCACGATCCTACAGGTCGGCGTGACCGGCGACATGACCTTCCCGCTGAACGCGCTGGTCGGCAAGGAGATCACCTGGCGCGGCACGCAGCGGTTCGAGCAGGCCGAATTCGCCGAGGCCGCGCGGCTGATCGGCGGGCGCGAGATCGACGTGCGCCCGATCATCAGCCACAGCCTGCCGCTCGAAAAGGCGCGCGAAGCCTTCGAACTGGCGCTGGACCGGAGCCTGGCCTGCAAGGTGCAACTGACATTCGCCGGGGAGGAACAGCGATGAAAGCCCTGATCTGCGAGGAGCCCGGGCGGCTCGCCCTGATCTCATGCTCGGAACCCGTCCGCGCCTCGGGGGAAGTGCTGGTCCGTATCCGCCATGTCGGCATCTGCGGCACGGATTTCCACATCTTCGGCGGCAAGCATCCGTTCCTCGAATATCCGCGCGTCATGGGTCATGAGCTCTCCGGCACGGTCGAGGAAGCGCCGGAGGGCAGCGAATTCAGGCCCGGCGATCCGGTCTATATCGTGCCCTACCTCTCCTGCGGGACATGCCAGGCCTGCCGGATCGGTCTGACCAACGCCTGCCGCGACATCAACGTTCTGGGCGTGCACCGCGACGGCGGCATGGCCGAGCTTCTCTCCGTGCCCGAAGCGAATGTGGTGCCGACCGGAGACATCGATCTGCGCGACGGCGCGATGATCGAGTTCCTCGCCATCGGCGCGCACGGGGTGAAGCGCGGCGCGATCGCGGCGCGCGACCGGGTGCTGGTGACCGGCGCGGGACCGATCGGCATGTCGGCGACGATCTTCGCCAAGGCGCGTGGCGCGCATGTCACCGTCATGGACATGCGCGAGGATCGCCTCGCCTTCGCCCGCGACGGGCTCGGCGCCGACGGCATCCTGATCGCCGATGGCGAGGCGGAGGCCAACGCGGAGCGCATGACCGGCGGCGAGTGGTTCGACGTGGTGATCGACGCGACCGGCGCCGCCCAGCCGATCGAGCGCGGCTTCGGCTTCCTCGCGCATGGCGCGCGCTATGTCCTGCTCTCGGTCGTGCGGCAGGACATCCGCTTCTCGGACCCCGAGTTCCACAAGCGCGAGGCGACGCTGATCGCAAGCCGCAATGCCCAGCCCGACGATTTCGCCGAGGTCGTGGCGCAGATGCGGGCGGGACGCGTGCCCACGCGGGCGCTCAACACCCATCGCGGCGACCTGTCGGACGGCGTGGCCCTGTTCCAGGACTGGTCGCGTCCCGAGGCCGGCGTCATCAAGGCCATTCTCGACCTCTGAGCGGATCGCGCGACGCGGGCGGCGCCGGCCTCAGGAAGCGGGCTCGACCTTCGGCGTCGGGCGTTCGCCCGGCCAGATCTTCGCGCGCGTCCGCTCGACGATGAAATCGACGAAATGCCGGACCTTCGGGTCCTGCAGCTTGCGGTGGGGATAGAGGCAGCCGAGAACCGCCGGCTGCGGCGGCGTCTCGGGCAGGACCTCAACGAGCGCGCCACTGGCGAGATGATGGGCGACATCGAACCGGCTCTTCATCGCGATCCCCCGCCCGGCGAGCGCCCAGTCTGTCAGGATGTCGCCATCGTCGGCGTCGTATTTGCCCGACACTTCGAGCCTCCGCGGCCCATCGGGCGTCTGGAGCACCCAGAAATACTCCGGCGAGCGCGGAAACCGGAGCAGCAGGCAGTTGTGGCCGCCGGAGATCAGATCCTCCGGGCTTCGCGGCGTGCCGCGCGCCGCGAGATAGGCGGGCGCGGTGACCAGAACCCGGTCGCAATCGGCGATCTTGCGGAGCTTGAGGTTGGAATCCTTCGGATTGCCGAGAAAGATCGCCACGTCCAGCGAATCCCCCAGAATATCCACGGTCCGATCCGAGAGCCGCATCCGAACCTCGGTCTCCGGATGCGCGTCCACGAATTCGGGCACGAGCGGCGCGATGATCCTCCGGCCGAGCCCGAGCGGCGCGGTCACGTGCAACGTCCCCCGAGGCGTGTCGGAGTAGTTGGCCACCATCGCCTCGGCCCGGTCGATGGTCTCGAGCACCTGAACCGCCTCGTGATAGAAGACCCGGCCCACCTCGGTCGGTGCGATGGAGCGGGTCGTGCGGTTGAAGAGCCGGACGCCGAGCCGCTCCTCGAGCTCCCTGATCCGGTTGCTCGCGACCGCCGGCGTCAGCCGCAGTTCACGGCCGCCCTGGGTGATGCTGCCGACCTCGACCACCCGGGCGAAAACGCGTAGGCTTTCGATATATGGCATGAGCCGGGCTCCTCATCTCGCGCGCCAACCGCCTCCTCGCTGATCACACGATCGCAGATTGCGCGGGGATTATACATGCGACGTATAAATTCTTTCAGATCCGGCTCGGTATTCAGCGCCGTCCCTGCCGCGGTATCCTACTCTCGATCTGAACGTGCCTGTGACACAGCCGATGGAGAGAGCCATGCAACACCGCGCAACGATCCGGTTCCGGCTGAATGACGAGGATGTCGAACTCGGCCGCGTCGCCGCCTCCGACACGCTCCTCGATCATCTGCGGCTCGCGAAGCGCCTGACCGGGACCAAGGAAGGCTGCGCCGAGGGCGATTGCGGCGCCTGTACCGTGCTGGTCGGCCGCCTCCTGAACGGCGTGCTGCGCTACGAGAACGTCAACGCCTGCATCCGTTTTCTCGCCTCGCTCGACGGCTGCCATGTCGTCACCGTGGAGCATCTCTCGGCCCGGAACGGCGAGCTGCATCCGGTGCAGAAGGCGATGGTCGACTATCACGGCAGCCAGTGCGGCTTCTGCACGCCGGGGTTCGTCATGTCGCTCTACGCGCTCTGGATGGAGCATCCGCGGCCGAGCGAGGATCAGATCCTGACCGCGCTGCAGGGCAATCTCTGCCGCTGCACCGGCTACGAGCCGATCATCCGCGCCGCGATGGCGATCAGCGCCCATGGCACACCGGCCGACGACTGGCTGACGCGGGAGCGCGCGCGGACGACCGAGGCGCTGGCCCGGATGCGCGACGGGCGCCGTGTGGTGACCGGGCCGGAGGGCGATCGCGCGATCCTGCCGGCGGATGTCGACGATCTGGCGGAGTTCCTCGCCGGGACGCCGGAGGCGACCATCGTCGCGGGTGCGACCGATGTCGGGCTCTGGGTCACGAAATTCCTGCGCCCGATCGGCCCGGCGGTCTTCATCGGCCATCTCGACGGGCTGAAGGCGATCGAGGTCGCCAAGGACTCGGTTACCATCGGCGCGGGCGTCACCTATTCGGAATTCGAGCCGGTCATCGTCGAGCATTTCCCGCATCTCGCGCCCTACTGGAACCGGATCGCCGGCTGGCAGGTACGCAACATGGGCACGATCGGCGGCAATATCGCCAACGGCTCGCCGATCGGCGACACGCCCTCGGCGCTGATCGCGCTCCGCGCGCGCATCACGCTCCGCCTGGGCGCGAAGCGGCGCGAATTGGAGCTCGAGGATTTCTTCATCGAATACGGCAAGCAGGATCGTGCGAAGGGCGAGATCGTGGAGAGCATCACCATCCCCCTGCCCCGCCCGGACGAGTATCACGCCGCCTACAAGATCTCGAAGCGGCGCGACGAGGACATCTCCTCGGTCGCCGCCGGGATCGCGGTGACGGTGGCGGATGGCGTCATCGGCGACGTGCGGATCGCCTTCGGCGGCATGGCCGGGACGCCGAAACGGGCGGCGGGCGCCGAGGCGGCGCTCCGGGGCCAGCCCTTCGCGCGCGAGAGTTTCGAGGCGGCCGCGGAGGCGCTCGGGGCGGATTTCCAGCCGCTCACCGACTGGCGTGCCACTTCCGCCTACCGGATGCTCGCGGCGCGGAACCTGCTCCGCCGCTTCCACCTCGAACATGACACCACCATTACCGCTCAGGTGCGGCTCAGCGCGTGAGGCAAGAGAAGATGAACAAGATCGAAGCCATCCGGGGCGCCGTTCATTCCGGGCTCGCACATGACAGCGCGATCAAGCATGTCACCGGTCGCGCGGAATACTGCGACGACATCGCCGAGCCCGCCGGCACGCTGCACGCCTATTTCGGGGTCTCCTCGATCGCGCATGGCCGGCTGCTCTCCATGGACCTCTCCGGGGTCCGCGCCGCGCCCGGCGTCGTCGGCGTGCTGACGGCCGAGGACATCCCCGGCCACAACGACATCAGCCCCGTCGGGCGTCACGACGATCCGGTCTTCCCGACCGAGACGGTGGAATATCACGGCCAGCCGCTCTTCGCGGTCGTGGCCGAGACCCGCGACGCCGCGCGCCGCGCCGCCGAACTGGCGAAGGTCGATTACGAGGCGCTGCCGCATGTGACCGACGCCGTGGCGGCGATCGAAGCCGGCTATCCGCATGTCACCCCGCCGCTCAAGCTGGAGCGCGGCGACATCGCCCAGGGCCGCGCCGCCGCCCCGCGCCGGATTCAGGCCCGGATGGTCGTCGGTGGGCAGGATCACATGTATCTCGAAGGCCAGATCTCCTTCGCCATCCCCGGCGAGGACGACGAAGTGACAGTCCACTGCTCAACCCAGCACCCGAGCGAGGCCCAGCACATGGTCGCCCATGTGCTCGGTGTGCCGTCGAACGCGGTCACGGTCAACGTTCGCCGGATGGGCGGCGGCTTCGGCGGCAAGGAAAGCCAGATGAACATCTTCGCCTGCGTCGCGGCGCTGGCGGCGAAGCGGTACAACCGGCCGGTGAAGATGCGGCCCGATCGCGATCAGGACATGACCGCGACCGGCAAGCGCCACGATTTCGTCATAGACTACGATGTCGCCTTCGACGACGAAGGCCGGATCGAGGCGGTCGAGGGCGAGTTCGCCGCGCGCTGCGGCTTCTCCGCCGATCTTTCCGGTCCGGTGACGGACCGCGCCCTGTTCCACGCCGACAATGCCTATTTCTACCCGCATGTGCGCCTCACCAGCCGGCCGATGAAGACCAATACGGTCTCGAACACCGCCTTCCGCGGCTTCGGAGGACCGCAGGGAGTCATCGCAGCGGAACGCATGATCGAGGAGATCGCCTACGACCTCGGCCGCGATCCACTCGACATCCGCAAGGCCAATTTCTACGGCGAGGAGGGCCGCGACCTCACACCCTATCACCAGCGGGTGGAGGACAATGTCATCGGCCGGGTCGTTGACGAGCTGGAGGCGAGCGCCGATTACCGGGCTCGCCGCGAGGCGATCATCGCGGAGAATGCGAAGGGCGGCGTGATCCGCCGCGGCATCGCGCTCACGCCGGTCAAGTTCGGGATCTCCTTCACCGCCACGCATTACAACCAGGCGGGCTCGCTGATCCATGTCTACAACGATGGCTCGATCCATCTGAACCACGGCGGCACCGAGATGGGCCAGGGGCTCAATACCAAGGTGGCGCAGGTGGTCGCGGATGCGTTCCAGGTCGATATCGACCGGATTCGGATCACGAAGACGACGACCGAGAAGGTGCCGAACACCTCCGCCACGGCGGCCTCTTCCGGCACCGACCTGAACGGCATGGCGGCGCGCGACGCGGCCGAGCAGATCAAGGCGCGTCTGGTCGATTTCGCGGCCGAGAAGTGGCAGGCCGAACCCTCGGAGATCCGGTTCATCCCGAACGCGGTCCAGATCCGCGACGAGATCGTCCCCTTCAACGATTTCGTCAAGCTCGCCTACATGGCGCGGGTCCATCTCTCGGCGGCCGGCTTCTACAAGACGCCGAAGATCCACTGGGACCGCGCCTCGGGCCGCGGGCGGCCGTTCTACTACTACGCCTATGGCGCTGCCTGTTCCGAGGTTTCGGTCGATACGCTGACGGGCGAATATCAGGTCGATCGCACCGATGTCCTCCACGACGTCGGCCGCTCTCTCAATCCCGATCTCGACAAGGGCCAGGTCGAAGGCGCCTTCGTGCAGGGCATGGGCTGGCTCACCACCGAGGAGCTCTGGTGGGACGACAAGGGCCGTCTCCGCACCCACGCGCCCTCGACCTACAAGATCCCGCTCGCCTCGGACCGGCCGCGCGTCTTCAACGTCGATCTCGTGACCTGGAACGAGAACCGCGAGAACTCGATCAAGCGGTCCAAGGCCGTCGGCGAGCCGCCCTTCATGCTCGGCATCTCGGTCTTCGAGGCGCTGTCGATGGCGGTCGCGAGCACGGCGGGTTACGCCGTCTGCCCGCGGCTCGACGCTCCTGCCACGCCCGAGCGCGTGCTGATGGCGATCGAACGCCTTCGGGCGGAGGGGTCGAAAGGACAGCGGCCGTGACCCGGCACGGGCTGGAGCGCTTCTTCGCGCGCCATGCCGACACCGTCCGCGTGCTCGTGACGCGCGTCCGGGGCTCGGCCCCGCGCGACGAGGGAACGGAGATGTACGTCGCGCGCGACGGGCTGTTCGGGACCATCGGCGGCGGCCAGCTCGAATACATCGTCATCGACGAGGCGCGGGCGCTGCTGGCAAGGGGCCGGGACAAGGCCGATCTCGACGTGCCGCTCGGGCCGGAAATCGGCCAGTGCTGCGGCGGCCGGGTCGAGATCGCGCTCACGCGGATGAGCGCGGAGGACCGGCGCGACGCCCTCGCCGCGGAAGACGCGTCCGAGAAGGCGCTGCCCGAACTCAGGATCTTCGGCGCGGGCCATGTCGGCCGCGCGCTCGCGAATCTGACCCAGCACCTGCCGGTCCGCACGATGCTCGTTGACACCCGGCGCGAGGAACTCGACCTCTGCGAGGCCGAGGTCGAGACGCGGCTCTCCGCGATCCCGGAGGCGGAGGTCGAATCCGCTCCGCCCGGAACCGTCTTCGTCGTCGCAACGCATGACCACGGGCTCGATTTCCTCATCACCGCCGCCGCGCTCCAGCGGGCCGACGCCGCCTATGTCGGGCTCATCGGCTCGAAGTCGAAGCGCGCGAAATTCTCGAAATGGTGCCGCGAGGTCTGCGACGGCCTCCGGATCGGCGGTCTGACCTGCCCGATCGGCGCCGCCGGCACCGCGGACAAACGACCCGCGGTCATAGCCGCCTTCGTCGCCGCCGAACTCATGGCGGCGCTGACGACCAATGCCCCCGCCAGCGCGCGGCTCCGCCGCGAGCGGGGATCGGGAACGGTAACGACAGTTCGGCGCCACTGACAGGCGCTCCAATCGATAACAGGGAGGGAACCCGTCAATGAACACGGGAAGCTATACCTATAGGCTGTTCTCACGCAGCGATTTCAGCGCCTTCTGGGCGCTTTTCACCGACAATCTCATCAACCTCATCGTCCTTTCCGGCATCTGTCAGTTCGTCTTCCAGATGCCGGCTGAAATCGTTTATGGACGCATCGTGCCCGGCGCCGCGGTTGCGATCATCGCCGGCGTCGCGGTCTATGCCTGGCTCGCCAAGCGCACCGCCGAGCGCGAGGGCCGCGACGTGACGGCCCTGCCCTATGGCATCTCCACCCCGGTCATGTTCGTCTATCTCTTCGGCGTGATCGGCCCGATCTACTGGTCGACGCAGGACGCGGTCCTCGCCTGGCAGGTCGGGATCGGCGCGGGCTTCATGGGTGGTATCGTCGCCGCGATGGGCGCGCTCGTCGGCCCGTGGCTGAAGCGCGTGACGCCGCGCGCGGGCATGCTCGGCACGCTCTGCGGCATCGCGCTGGTCTTCATCGGGACGGTGCCGCTCGCGATAATCTTCGAGGACCCCTTCGTCGGCTTCGCCTCGATGATCATCATCCTCTGGGGCCTGATCGGGCGCTTCCGGCTGCCCTTCGACATCCCCGCCGGCCTGCTCGCCCTCGTCATCGGCACCGCGGTCGCCTTCTCGCTCGGCAAGGCGTCGATCAGCTTCGAAGGCGTCGGCTTCTACCCGCCGCTGCCCTATGTCGGCGACCTTATCGCGGGTATCCAGCATCTCTTCGCCAATCCGGAACTCTTCCTCGTCCTGGTCCCGGTGCAGATCTACAACTTCATCGAGACGATGAACAACGTCGAGAGCGCGGAGGCGGTCGGCGACAAGTACCCGGTCGGGCTTTGCCAGGTCACCGATGGCGTGGGCACGATGATCGGCGCAGTCTTCGGCTCGCCCTTCCCGACCACGGCCTATATCGGCCACCCGGCCTACAAGCGGATGGGCGCCCACGCGGGCTATGTGATCGGGGTCGGCACGATCATCCCGGCCGCGGCCTTCTTCGGCCTCCTCGCCTTCCTCAACAACCTGATCCCGGTGGCCGCGGCCGCGCCCGTCCTGGTCTTCGTCGCGCTGAGCCTCATCACCAACACCGCCCATTCGATCAGGACCGAGCACATGGCCGCCGTGACCATCGCGATGATGCCGCATGTGTCGAGCTTCCTCGTCACCAAATGGGGCTCGCTCATGGGCGCGCTCGCCGCGAGCGGGGTCGAGGGGCTGCCGAGCCTCGGCGATCCGGCCCTGACCGCCGCGATGCTCCAGCAGGGCGCGCATTACCAGGGGCATCTGGCGCTCAGCCAGGGCGCGATCCTGACCGGGCTGATCTGGGGTGCGATCGTCGCCAGCACCATCGACGGCAACTTCCGCAACGCCGCCGGCTTCGCCCTCGCCGCCGCGCTCATGTCCTCGGTCGGCATCATCCACGCCGCGAGCCTGCAGGTTCCGACGCTGGGGCCGGTCTCCGGGGGCTATCTGATCGCCGCGGGCTTCCTGTTCTTCTACCCGATGTTCCATGCCGGGAAAGAACTGGAGAACCGCAAGGTCGTCGTCGAGGAACCGTCCATCGCGCCGGGCGCGTGACCCCCATCCGGGGCGGGCGCGGCGCCCGTCGCGCGCGCCCCGGATACCTAAATCAGGGACAAGACAGACATGACCGAGACCCGAACCCTCATCCGCGGCCGGCTTCTGACCTTCACCGGCGAACCGGCGGACGACCGCGACAAGGACGCCTACCTTTATCTGGAGGACGGCGCCCTGCTCGTCGAGGACGGCCTGATCACCGCGCTCGGCACCCATGACGAGCTGAAGGAGCGCGCCGAGGGTGCCCAGGTCGCCGATCATCGCCCACATCTCGTGATGGCGGGCTTCATCGACACGCATATCCACTTCCCGCAGGTCCAGGTCATCGCCTCCTGGGGCGCGCAGCTCCTCGACTGGCTCAACAACTACACCTTCCCCGAGGAGACCCGCTTCGCCGATCCCGCCCATGCCGAACGCATGGCCGGCGCCTTCTACGACCTGATCCTCTCGCATGGCACCACGACGGCGGTCGCCTATTGCTCGGTTCACAAGGGCTCGGCGGAGGCCTATTTCGAGGAAGCCGCGCGGCGCGACATGCGCATGATCGGCGGCAAGGTCATGATGGACCGCAACGCTCCCGAGGCACTGACCGACACGCCCCAGGCGGGCTATGACGATTCGAAGGCGCTGATCGAGAAGTGGCACGGGCGGGACCGCGCGCTCTATACGATCACGCCGCGTTTCGCCATCACCTCGACGCCCGAACAGCTCGAAGCCGCCGGCGCGCTGGCCGCCGAATATCCCGACTGCCACATCCAGACGCATCTCTCGGAGAACCGCGACGAGATCGCCTTCACGGCGCGGCTGTACCCGGATTGCCCCGACTATCTCGGCGTCTACGAACGCTACGGGCTCGTCGGCCCGAAGACGCTGCTCGGCCATGCGATCCATCTCGAGCCGCGCGAGATCTCGCTTCTGGCCGAGAGCCGGGCGAAGCCGGTCTTCTGCCCGACATCGAACCTCTTTCTCGGCAGCGGGCTCTTCGACGACGAAGGGCTGCGCGGCCGCGGGATCGAGAACGCCATCGCAACGGACGTCGGCGGCGGGACCAGCTATTCGATGCTGGGAACGCTGAACGAGGGCTACAAGATCCTGCAGCTTCGCGGCCAGAAGCTGCACCCGTTGCGCGCCTTCCACTGGATCACGCGCGGCAACGCCGTGGCGCTGGGGCTGGAGGACAGGATCGGGACGCTCGATCCCGGCACCGAGGCCGATATCGTCGTGCTTGACGCCCGGGCGACGGAGGCGATGGCGCTCCGCATGGAGCGCGCGGAGACGCTGTCGGAGGAGCTCTTCATCCTGCAGATCATGGGCGACGACCGCGCCGTGGCGGAGGTCTATGTCGCCGGTCAGCCGCGGTTGCGCCGCGGCTGACCATTCAGTTGAGCATTCGGGCGCCTGCCCCCCGTCACATCATGTCCGGGGGGCGAGGCGTTCACTTCAGTCCGGGCGTACCGTCGAACTTCTTCTCGAGCTGATCCCAGACCTCGATGTACTCCTCCTGCATCGGCGCTTCCTTCGCGGCGAAATGGGTCAGGTGCTGCGGGAACCGGGTCTCGAACATGAAGGACATGGTGTTGTCGAGCTTCTCGGCCTTCAGCTCACCGTTCGAGGCACCCTCGAAGGCGTCGCGGTCGGGACCATGCGGCAGCATGCAGTTGTGCAGCGAGATTCCGCCCGGCGCGAACCCCTGCGGCTTCGCATCATAGACGCCGTAGATGTTGCCCATGAGCTCGGACATGATGTTCTTGTGGTACCAGGGCGGGCGGAACGAATGCTCGGCCACCATCCAGCGCTCGCGGAACAGCACGAAGTCGATATTGGCCGTCCCCTCCTGCCCCGAGGGCGCGGTCAGCACGGTGAAGATCGACGGATCGGGATGGTCGAACAGGATCGCGCCGACCGGGGAATAGGTCCGGAGATCATACTTGTAGGCGCAATAGTTGCCATGCCACGCCACCACGTCGAGCGGCGAATGGTCGATCCAGGTCTCGTGGAACTGGCCGCACCACTTGATGACGACGCGGGAGCGGGTTTCCTTGTCCTCGAAGGCGGCCACGGGGCTCTTGAAGTCGCGCGGGTTCGCCATGCAGTTGGCGCCGATCGGCCCCCTGCCCGGCAGGTCGAACTTCTGGCCGTAGTTCTCGCAGACGAAGCCGCGGGCCGGGCCTTCCAGCACCTCGACGCGGTAGACGAGGCCGCGCGGAATGATCGCGATCTCCTTCGGCTCGAGGTCGATGATGCCAAGCTCGGTGCAGAAGCGAAGCCGGCCTTCCTGCGGCACGACGAGCAACTCGCTGTCGGCCGAGAAGAAGTACTCGTCTTCCATCGAGCGGGTGATCAGATAGACATGGCTCGCCATGCCGACCTGGGTGTTGACGTCGCCCGCCGTGGTGATCGTGCGCATCCCCGTGATCCAGGTCAGGTCCTCGTCGGGCACCGGGACCGGGTCCCAGCGGTACTGGCCGAGGCTGATCACGTTCTCGAGGATGTTCGGCGCGGTCTTCCAGTAAGGCACGTCGATCGGGCTGAACCGGCCGGTGTGATGCACCGAGGGCCGGATGCGATAGCACCAGGTCCGCTCGTTCTGGCCGCGCGGCGCCGTGAAGGCGGTACCGGAAAGCTGCTCGGCATAGAGGCCGTATTCGCATTTCTGCGGGCTGTTCTGCCCCTGCGGCAGCGCGCCCGGCAGCGCCTCGGTCTCGAAGTCATTGCCGAAGCCCGGCATGTAGCCTTCGACGGTGCCAGCGGTGATGGCCGCGCGGACCATACCGCTCGGAAGGTCGTGGGTCGTCAATTCCAAATCCTCCATCAGATGATTCATTGCTGTTGCAACGAATATACCGTTGCGAACGCAACGATGTCAAGCGCCATGCGGGCTTCACGTCGCTTTTTTGTTGCGATCGCAATGAAATCCTGTTGATCTGACAAGCGGAGGACCCGCCATGCCGTTCAATCTGGACGATTTTCTGCCATACCGCCTGTCCGTCGCCGCCGCGCGGGTGAGCCGGCGGTTCGCCGAACTCTACTCGGCGGAGGCGGGGCTGACGGTGCCGGAATGGCGCGTGCTCGCGCATCTCAGCCAGGCGGGCGCGGTCAGCGTGCGTGACATTCACGCCCAGGTGCATCTCGACAAGTCCATCGTCAGCCGGGCGGCGTCGCGGCTGACGGAGGTGGGATTGATCGGCAAATCCGGCCATGAGACCGACCGACGGCTGATCGTGCTGGAACTGACGCCGGAGGGCCAGGCGCTGATGGAGCGGCTGAGCCGGATCGCGGGCGAGTTTCAGGCCGAGCTGGTGTCGGAACTTGGCGACGACGCGGCCGCGATCGACCGGGGCCTCCGCAAGCTCACCGCCGGCGCGGTCTGAACCTTCATTCCGCTGGCTCGCCCGGTGCGTCGGGGGGACGCGGGAAGGCCGCGCCATGCCCGGCCTCGGGCCGGGTGACGGCGGCGATCGCCCGGTCGAGGGCCGAGATCCCCCGTTCCAGTGCCTCGCGGTCGGCGGCGGGCATCGCCGCGAAAATCTCCTCCGCCCGCGCCTCGACCTGGCCGAAAGCGCGGAGGAAGAGACCGCGCCCGGTCTCGGTGATCGCATAATCGCGCAACCTCCGGTCCGAGCCGAGCACCTCCCGCGTGATCAGGTTCTTGGCTTCCAGCCGCGAAGCCGCGCGGCTCACCTGCACCTTGTCGAGCGTGGTGCGCTGCGCGAGCTGCGACGAGTTGAGGCTGCCGGCGTCCTCCAGCAGGAACAGAAGCCGCCATTCCTCGCGCGAGAGCCCGTATTCGCGCCCGTAGACCGCCACGAGCTGACGCGAGAAGGCCTCGGCCACCACGGCGAGGCGATAGGGAAAGAAGGTCTCGATATGCATCCGGTGTTTCCGTCTGCGATGCGGCCGTCCCCCGCGGGGGGTGGTCAACCGGCCCGATTCAAGCGTACCGGGGCGGCCACGAACGGCCGCCCCGGGATCATCATGCGACCAGATAGAGCGAGATCACCGGCAAGCCTATGATCAGCCCGAGGCGTACGATATCGGCGACCCAGAAGGCGAAGACACCGCGGAAGATCGTCCCCAGCGGCACGTCCGGCAGGACGGAGCGCAGCACGAAGACGTTCATGCCGATCGGCGGCGTGATCAGGCTGATCTCCGTCACGACGACGACGATGATGGCGAACCAGATCAGCGCCGCTTCCGGGTCGCTCAGGATCTCCAGTCCGAAATCGAGATCGGCGATCACCGGGTAGAAGACCGGCACCGTCAGCAGGATCATCGACAGGCTTTCGAGAAAGCAGCCGAGCACCATGTAGATCAGAACGATCAGGAGAAGCACCGCCCAGGGCGACAGGCCGAGATCCTCGACCATGCTCGACAGGCTGTCGGGCAGGCCCGCGAAGGTCACGAAATTGCTGAAGATCTCCGCTCCGATGATGATGACGAAGATCATCGCCGAGGCGGTCGCGCTGTCGAGGAAGGCGGTCCAGAGCGCTTCGCGCGTCAGCCCGCCGGTCGCGAAGGCGATGAGGAGCGCCGCCGCCGCGCCCATGCCCGCCGCCTCGATCGGCGTGAAGAAGCCGCCGTAGATCCCCGCCATGATGAAGACGAAGAGACCCAGCACCGCGACCACGCTGACCGCGTCGCGCCGCGTCATCGGATGGGTCTCCCCGACCTTCGGCGCGAGCTCCGGCCGGAGCCGCACGGCGACCATCACGGCCAGCAGGTAGCCGACGATCCCGAGGATGCCGGGAATGATCCCGGCGAGGAACAGCTTGCCGATATCGGCCTCGGTGAGCAGGCCGAAGATGATCAGCACCACCGAGGGCGGGATCAGGATGCCGAGCGTGCCGCCTGCGGCGATGGCCCCGGTCGCGAGGCTGTCGGAATAGCCGAAGCGCCGCATCGAGGGCATCGTGACCTTGGACATGGTGGCCGCCGTCGCGAGCGATGAGCCGCAGACCGCGGAGAAGCCGCCGCAGGAGAGGATGGTCGCCATGGCGAGCCCGCCGCGCATCCGCCCGAAGATCCGGTCGGCGGCGGCGAAAAGCCCCTGCGCGATCCCCGACCCGGCCAGCACATTGCCCATGAAGATGAAGAGCGGCACCACGGAGAGCGAATAGTTGAGCCCGGTCTCGAAGACCGCGTTGCCGACCATGGAGCCCGCCGGCCCCCAGCCGCGCAGCAGCCCGAAGCCGACCCCGCCGACGATGGCCATCGCGAAGGCGATCGGCACGCGCACGAAGACGAGCGCGAGAAGGATGACGAGGGCGATCAGTGAAATGGTCATTTTTCCTCCCGCCGCGCGATCATGATCACGGCCGAGACCAGGCAGGCCGCCGCCGCGATGAAGGCGAGCGGCGCCATCGGCACCGCGAGCGATGCGCTGCGGGTACCCTCCTCCAGTTGCGTCATGCCGATGAGGACGAGCCTCCAGCCGAAATAGCCGAGCACCACCGCCGAGACCGCGCCGGCGATCCGTCCGAGCAGGCGCTGGAGCGGTCGCGGGAACAGATGAAGCGCGAGATCGACCTCGACATGACCGCCATCGGCGCTGGTCAGCGGCAGCGCGATGAAGACCAGCGCCGCCAGCAGGATCTGGGTCAGCTCATAGGCGGCGCCGAAGGGCCGGTTCATCGCGTAGCGTCCGATCACATCGACGCAGGTCACCGCGATCAGGAGCACGATCAGGACCGCGGCGATGGTCGCGAGCGCGCGGTACCAGCCGGCGTCGCGATGCGGCACGCGGCCCGGAATCATGTCCGGGGCCGCGCCTTCGCCATCTGGCGAGCGGCCGGAACCGCTCATTCGGCCCCATCCCCGGCGGAACCGGCGATCTCGACCCCGGTGGCCTGACGGAACGCCGCGAGCGCGGCGGCGCCGTCGAACCCTTCGCCGAGGCTTTCGGACCAGGCTCCTTCGAGCTTCGACGCGGACTCGCCCAGCGCGGCGACGACCTCGTCGGGCGCGGCATAGAAGTCGATCGCATCGCCGATCTCTTCCTTCGCGGCGACGTCGGCATCGTTCCACGCCTTGCCCACGCGTTCGGCGAAGGCCTCGCCCGAGATCGCGTCGATGGCCGCGCGATCTTCCTCCGAGAGGCTCTCCCACCGGTCCTCGTTGATGACGAAGAACCAGGTGGTGTTGTAGATGCCGCCGGGCACCGTCATCGAATACTTGACGTAATCGGTGAGATTGAAGGCGGTGACCGCCTCGTAGGTGAAGGCGACCCCGTCGATCACGCCGCGCGACAGCTTCTCGTAGACCTCGGGCGAGGACATGAAGAGCGGCGTCGCGCCAAGGCTCGATACCAGATCGGCGACATAGCCGCCCGGCACGCGAACCTTCAGCCCCTGCATGTCGGCGGTCGATTCGATCTTGCGGACATTGTTGTGCAGAAGCCCGGGCCCATGCATGAAGAGGCCGAGCAGATGCGTGCCTTCATGTTCGGAGGCCGCGTCCAGATCGCCGCCGTAGACGTTCCAGTAAGCCTTGGAATTGGCGATCGCGTCGTCGCCGAGGAAGCTGAACTGGCCGAGGCGCGCGCGTGCGAAACGGTCGTCCTCGGTGAAGGAGTGCAGGCCGTAGGTGATGTCGGCGATCCCGTCGCGCGCCATGTCGAAATGCGCGGGCGGGCTGCCGAGCGGCTTGCCCATGATCCGCACGGTGACCCGGCCCTCGGTCACCTTCTCGACCTCCTCGGCCCAGGGTTCGAAGGCGTTGACGACGATCGGATGCTTCGGCGGCAACCAGGACGACATGATGAGTTCTTCCGCCAAGCCGGGCGCGGCCGAGGCCAGCAGGCCGGCGAGGGCAAGCTTCCAGGTTTTCATGACATCTCTCCCTAAGTTTCTTGGTATTTCTTCTACGGCTTGAAATTATCCGGGTGCGCGGCGGCGAAGGCTGCGACAGGTTGGCACGCGCGCGCGACGGCCGTGATGCGCGGCAGATCGGCGTAGGAGACGCCCCATCTGTCGGCGTTGTAGAGCTGCGGGATCAGCGCGCAGTCGGCGATGCCCGGTGTGTCGCCGTGGCAGAACCCTCCGGTAAAGCCCGGATGGTCCAGCATCGCCTCGACCGCGCGAAGCCCCGCGGCGATGTTGTCGGTGTTCCAGTTCGCCCGCGCCTCGCGCCCGGCCAGCGCCTCGACCCGCGCCAGAACGGAGAGGTTGGAGATCGGATGGATCTCGCAGGCGACCGCGAGCGCCAGCGCGCGGACATGCGCGCGCGCCGCCGGATCGGACGGGAGCAATGGTGCCCCCGGCCTCGTCTCGTCGAGATATTCGATGATCGCGAGCGATTGCGTCATCACCAGCCCGTCGATCGCGAGCGCCGGCACGAGCCCCTGCCGGTTCAGCGCGAGATGCGCCTCCGACCGCTGCTCGCCCGCGACCAGATCGACGGAGACTCGATCATAGTCGATGCCCTTGAGGGCGAGCGCGATCCGCACGCGATACGACGCGGAGGATCGCCAGTAGTCGCGCAGCACGATTCCGCGCGCCTCGGGCCCCTGTTCCGGCATCGTCATTCCTCCGCCGGCAGGACCTGGCCGACGCAGGGGCCGAAGCCCACGCGGTAGCCGTCGCCCTCGGCGAAGGCGTAGAGCCCGACCTCGTCGCCGTCCTCGATGAAGGTCCGGCTCTCGCCGTTCACCGTGACCGCGGTCTTGCCGTTCTCGGTCATTTCCAGGAGCGCGCCGGTCTGATCGCGCGCCGGACCGGAGATCGTGCCCGAGCCGAGCATGTCGCCAACACGCATCGGGCAGCCCGAGGAGGTGTGATGCGCGAGCTGCTGCGCGCTCGAATAGTACATGACGTTGTAGTTGGTCCGCGCCATGGTCTGGCCGTTCATCGTCCAGCCGATGCGGAGATCGTAGAGGCCCGGACGCTCCTCGCGCAGATAGGGCAGCAGCGGGTTCGCGCGCTCTGCGCCTTCGGAACGGAAGGGCTCGAGCGCGGCCTGCGTCACGATCCAGGAGCTGATGGTCGTGCCGAGCGCCTTCGACTGGAACGGGCCGAGCGGCTGGTATTCCCAGGCCTGAACATCGCGCGCCGACCAGTCGTTGAGCAGGACATAGCCGAAGATCATCTGCTCGGCTTCCTCGACGCTGACCCGGTCGCCCATGGCCGTGTCGGCCCCGACGATCGCGCCAAGCTCAAGCTCCAGATCGAGACGGCGGCAGGGAGCCCAGACCGGGCCGTCCTCGCCCCTGAGCTGGCCCATCGGCCGGCGGATCGGCGTGCCCGAGACCACCACGGAGGAGGCACGGCCGTTGTAGCCGATGGGCATGTGGGTCCACTGCGCGGGCAGCGCGTTCTCGGGCCCGCGGAACAGCACGCCGACGTTGAAGGCGTGGTTCTTCGAGGCGTAGAAGTCGGTGTATTCGGTGACCCGGATCGGCAGGTGCGAGGTGGCATCGGCCATCGCGATCAGGGGCAGCGGCTCTTCCGCCCCTTCCGCGAGCAGTTCGGTCAGCCGGTTTCTGATCTCGTCCCATTTCGCCCGGCCGAGCGCGATGAAACCGTTGAGACGCGGCTCGGCGAAGGTTCCGCCGGCGTCGAGCAGGCCGCGCGCCTCGCATTCGGCGAGATCGACGATCATGTCGCCGATGGCGACGCCACAGCGCGGCGCGCTGTCGGCCGTCGAGAACACGCCATAGGGCAGGTTCTGGATCGGAAATTCACAAGCTGGGTCGTTCGCAGCCGCAATCCGGCTCCGCAACGGCATCTCCACCGCCGGCATCATGTGCCTCCTCGTAGATCGGGTTCCTCGGGTCTGGCCCGTGCGCCTTGTCGCGGACGGGCACGCGTTCTCGCGTCGAGACCCTGTCTACATCGGTATCGTTTCATTTGCAACCATTATCCCGCGCCTTGGATCGGCCGCGTCGTTTTGACGCCCAAGTGCCGGAGGCGGTCGACCGGGCCGGGTCCGGACCCCAGCCCTCATACATCCGCGCGGGTCCCTATCGGGCGATCTCGGCGTCCCGCGCTTCGAGCCTCGCCTCGGCGCGAAGGTCGGTCGCCGAGAACCCGGCCCAGATCGTGAAGCCGCCAGCCTCCACACGCCACCCGCCCGTCCCGGTATCGAAGAAGGCGAAGGCGCGCTGGCCGAGATCGAAGTCGAGCCCGCGGGCCTCTCCCGGCTCCAGCGTGACCCTGGCGAAGGCTTTCAACTCGCGTTCGGGCCGCGGCACCGAAGCCTCGTCGTCGCCGACATAGATCTGGATGACGGTCGAGCCCGCGCGGGCGCCGGTGTTCCTGACCGTCAGTGTCACCTTCGCCCCGGCCTCCGTCGCCTCGGCGGCGAGGTCGCCCAGTTCGAAGCTCGTGTAGCCGAGGCCGTGGCCGAAAGGGAACAACGGCACGATCCCCGCCCGATCGTAATGCCGGTGGCCGATGAAGACCCCCTCGGCGTAACGGACCTTGCCCGCGACGCCCGGATAGATCTCCGGATCGTTGGCATGCGTCGGATTGTCCCGCCAGACCTTCGGGAAGGTCTGGGGCAGGCGCCCGCCGGGTTCGGCATCGCCGAGCAACACGTCGGCGATGGCATTGCCCGCCTCCTGTCCAGGGTACCACGCCTGCAGGATCGCCGGGACGCGATCGGCCCAGGGCATCTCGACCGGCCCCCCGGTCTGCAGCACGACGACGGTATTCGGATTGGCGGCCAGCACCGCCTCGACCAGTTCGTCCTGCCGGCCGGGCAGCGCGATCCCCTGCAGATCCGACCCTTCGGTATCCCACTCGCCCGATCGGCCGACGAAGACCAGCGCGGTCTCCGCCGCGCCGGCGACGCGGGCGGCCTCGGCGATCGCCGCGTCGCCGAGCGGGCGCGACACGCCGAAGCGGAGGCCGGAGACCACGAGATTGTCGCTCCGCCGGGTGGTGAACTCGACCATGATCTCGACCTCGCGGCCCTCGGTCAGATCCATCGTCCCGGTGACCTCGTCGCAGCCTTCCTCGAAGAAGGTCCGCCCCTTGGTCCAACCGTCCCGGCAATCTACCACGAGCTCTCCGTCGACGAAGAGACGCGCGTAGCCCGCGCTGTGCAGGCCGAAGCTGTGGGGGCCGGTCTCGCGCGCCCTGTACCGGCCCGCGAGCCGCGCCGAGAACCGCGCGGCGGGGACGGCGCCGCCTGCGACGGGCTCGATCCAGAAGGTCTCGGAGGTGTCGATCGTCTCGGTGGCGGCCACCGGTCCCGACAGGTCGTCGCCGGCGCGGTATTCGACCGTGAAAGGCCCGGCGATCGCCGGCTCGAAACGGTGGTTCGAACAGCCGGAGGCGTGGACCAGCGCCGCCTCGCCGAGCCGCGCGGCGAGCCCGTCCCAGGGCGAGACCCGGTAATGCGGGTTGAGCTGCGCCGAGCCGCCGCCCATGATCCGCGCGACCTTGGCATTCGGACCGATCACCGCGACCTTTCCGGTCCCGGCCAGCGGCAGGACGCCTTCGTTCCTGAGCTGCACGGCCCCCGCCGCGCCCGCCCGGCGGATCAGCGCCTGATGCTCGGGCCGGTTCTCGGCGCGCTCCTCGAACGGCGCCTCGTCCCGGAGCGCCCCGACCCGCTCCATCAGGCGCAGCACGTTGAGCGCTCGCTCGCGCACGGTCTCGCGGCCGACCTCGCCCGCCTCCACGGCGGCGACGAGCTTCGCCCCCCGGTCCCGCGTCGGTCCCGGCATCTCGAGGTCGAGCCCCGCGTTCACGGTCGGCGCGGTCGAGCGGGAGCCGAACCAGTCCGACATCACCGCGCCGTCATAGCCCCAGTCGCCCCGGAGCACCTCGCCGAGCAGCCAGGCGTTCTCCGCCGAATAGGTGCCGTTGAGCTTGTTGTAGGAGGTCATGACCCCCCAGGTGCCGCCCTCCTTGACCGCCGCCTCGAAGGGGCGGAGGTAGACCTCGCGGAGCGCGCGTTCGTCGATCTCCGAGTCGATCGTGGTGCGCTCGATCTCGGATTCGTTGCCCGCGAAATGCTTGACCGTGGCCGAGACGCCCCCGGCCTGCATCCCGCGGATATAGGCCGCCGTCAGCGCGGCGGAGAGTTCGGGGTCCTCCGAGAAGCATTCGAAGTTCCGGCCGTTGGTCACGCTGCGCTGGATGTTGACGGTAGGGGCGAGCGAGACATGCGCGCCCTTGGATTTCACCTCCTCGGCCAGCGCGCCGCCGATCTCGGCGACGAGCTCCGGATCCCAGGTCGCGCCGAGCGCGATGCCGACCGGAAAGGCCGCGGCCGTCACCCCGCCGACCAGCGAGCCGGAGCCCCGCGCCCCGTTCGGGCCGTCCGTCACCCTGAGCCTGCCGATCCCGAGCCTCGGCACGGCGGCGACGGACCAGAAATCCTCGCCCGACAGGATCGAGACCTGCTCCTCCAGCGTCATCTGATCGACGAGTTCCTCAACCGATGGCCGCGTCATGCATTCCTCCCCAGAATTCGCCCGCCTTCACGACGCACCCCCTGATCGCGCGCCACCGAGCGGCTTCCAGACAGATATACCGATCCGGGGACCGCCGGGCGAGCGTGACGCCATCGCCCCGGCGATCGACCTAGACGGATGGACCGCGCGGGCCTTCCGCCCGTCGCGGTCCGTCGGCATGCCTGCGCGAGGATTGACAGCGCGTCCCGGTTTTCCGATGGGACGCCACTGGCGGAACAGACGGTGGAACGGCGATCAATGTCCGATTTCGATCTTGCGAGCCCCGATCTCCCGGCGGCGCTCGCGCGGCTCGCCCGCGACGCGGACCCGGCCGAGGCGCCGGCGATGGCCGCCTACCACAAGGCGCCGCGCCGCTACCTCGGGCTGCCCAACCCCGGCATCGACGCGGCGGTCGCCGAATGGCGCGCGGCGCTCGATGTGCCGGGGCGCGTCGCGCTCGCCGCCGGGCTCTGGGACAGCGACATCCATGAGGCGCGGATCGCGGCGGCGAAACTGCTCACCCAGGCGCGGCTCGGAGCGGACGATCCGCTGGTCTGGGCGGAATTCCTGCGCTGGGCGCCGATGTTCGACGCCTGGGCGATTTCCGACCACGCCTGCAAGGTGGGCGAGCGGCGGCTCGCGGCGGAACCCTCCCGGCTCGATGTGGTGGAACCCTGGGTGACCGACCCGAACCCCTGGGTCCGCCGCGCGGCGCTCGTCGTCACGCTGCCCTGGGCCAAGACCACGCATCCGACGCCCGCGGATCGCGCGGCGCGGGAACGGATTCTCGGCTGGGCCGAGACGCTGGTCGCCGATCGCGACTGGTTCACGCAGAAGGCGATCGGCACCTGGCTGCGGAGCCTGTCGCCGCGCGACCCCGACCGGGTCATCGCTTTCCTCGACGGGCCGGGCCGGGAGTTGAAGGCCTTCGCGCGGAAGGAGGCCATGCGCCGGTTGACCGGCCGGGGCTCCGATGCTGGAGACCAGCCCCCGTCGCTCAGGCCTCCGAGGTGATGAGACCGTAGCCGATGCCCCTGAGCGCGGCGCTGATGCGGTCGAAGACGCCGAGCTTCTGGTAGATCCGCCGCAGATGAGCATCGACGGTATGCGCGGAAATGCCGAGGATCGCCGCGATCGCCGCGTTGGACTTGCCCCGCGCCACCCAGGTCAGCACCTCCTTCTCCCGCCGCGACAGCGGAGGCGGCACGCCGATATCGGGCAGGATCAGCGCGCAGTAGCGCAGATGCGTCGCCTGGCAGGCCCAGTTCAACTCGGCCAGTACCGGCGGATCGAGCCGCTCCACCCCGGCGGCGAGGGCGACCTCGAAGATGCCGTTGCGGCCGTTCGGGCCATAGGCGGGGACCGCGAGACCATAGACGAACCCCGCCGCGCGAAGCTTGGCGAGATGCGCGCGCTCGTCGGCGGTCAGTTCCCGCAGCGTCTCGATGTCGTCCCAGTAGACCGGCTTGCCATGGCGCCGGGCATGATCGGTAATCGGCAGCGTGCCGGCCTGACGGGCTGCGAAATAGTATTCGACCCATTCCGCGGGGAAACCGGCGTTGCGGATGCGCGACACGCTGTCGTCCGGCGCGCCGACCGGCGGCATGTGGTGATATCCGATCTTGTCAACACCCCGCGCCCTGGCAAACCGCACCAATGCCCTCCAGAGTTCATCGGTGCTGAGGACGGCTTGAACGAAGGACTCAAACCTGTCGACGTCCATTCATCTGTCCCGTAATCGCGCGAGCCGCTTATAGCAGCACCCGGACCGGCTAATAAAGTGCTCTCGGCGACGCGGGCCCCTCCTACGAAGGTCCGACGGCGGGCTCAAGCGCATCGCGCCGTATGACCGGGAACGCGGCGGTGGCGGGGGGCGGGCGGCCCGCGGCAAAAGGACACCCACTCGGGCCACACGCCGCGCCCCGCATCGCCCGCGGGTCCATCGGGCCACGGGGCCGCGCGGGTCACCGACTGGCCAGTCATGATCCGCGGCGCCGGTCCGGAAGCTGTCGCGGCGCAACATGCCCGGCTTCGACATGCCGAATGTCGTGGCCATGTCGGGCCGGCGAAGCGTCACGGGCAGCGAAACCCGGCCGATGCCGCGGAGCAAAGCGGAAAGTGGCCATTCGGACGCGGTGAACAGCCCGGTTTGGCGCGCGTCCTTCCACCGCATCGGATGCGGATCGCGCATCGCGCACGGGGCACGTCTCGCCGCGGCGCGGCATCGTTCAGGATGGACATTCCGACGCGCCAGGCCGCGCGGCGAAAACACCTCCTTCCCCCGGAGTCACGCCGGACGAACCCTGTCCGCGATCCGGCGCCTGGGGCGGCCCGAGGGGGCGGCCGAGCCTTGAAACAGCGCACCGCGGCGTCTAGATCCAGGGTAACGCCGGGGAGGGGCGTCTTCAGGCATGCCAGCGCAACTCATCGATCCCTTCGCGCGCGCGATCACCTATCTGCGCGTCTCGGTCACCGACCGCTGTGACTTCCGCTGCGTCTACTGCATGTCGGAGCATATGGAGTTCCTGCCCAAGGCCGAGCTTCTGACGCTCGAGGAACTCGACCGGCTCTGTTCCACCTTCATCTCGCTCGGCGTGCGCAAGCTCCGGATCACCGGCGGCGAGCCGCTGGTCCGGCGCGGGATCATGACATTCTTCGAAGGCATGGCGCGCCATCTCGAGAGCGGCGCCCTCGACGAGTTGACGCTCACGACGAACGGCAGCCAGCTGCGCCGCTTCGCCCTCGATCTCGCAGCGGTCGGCGTGCGACGGATCAATGTCTCGCTCGACACGCTCGATGAGCGGCGCTTCGCGGAGATCACCCGCTGGGGGCGGTTCGCGCAGGTCATCGACGGGATCGACGCCGCCGCCGAGGCCGGCCTCAAGGTCAAGATCAACACCGTGGCGCTTCGGGGCATCAACGACGGCGAGATCCACGACCTCGTCGCCTGGTGCGGGGAGCGCGGGCACGATCTGACCTTCATCGAAGTCATGCCGATGGGCGATCTCGGCAACGAGGACCGGCTCGAGCAGTATTATTCGCTGCGCGACCTGCGCGCCGATCTCGATACGCGGTGGACGCTGACCGATACGGCGGAGCGGACCGGCGGCCCCGCCCGATACGCGCGGGTGGCGGAGACCGGCGGCCGCATCGGCTTCATCACGCCGCTCACGCATAACTTCTGCGAAAGCTGCAACCGGGTCCGGGTCACCTGCACGGGACAGCTCTACATGTGCCTCGGCCAGGAGGACGACGCCGATCTCCGCGCCGCCCTGCGCGCCCATCCCGATGACGATGCGCCGCTCCGCGAGACGATCCGCGCGGCGATCGCGCGCAAGCCCAAGGGGCACGATTTCGATTATTCCCGCCAGAAGGTCTCCGGGCAGGTCAGCCGTCACATGAGCCATACCGGCGGCTGAGGGAGCCGGGCTTGCGCCCAGGCTTGGCCGGGGTGGAGGGACTCAGCCGCGCGCGACTTCGCGGACCTCCACCGCCCCGAAACCGCTCCGCACCGCCGTTTCCGCCGCCGAGGACAGCGCCTTCCGGTTGCCCAGCGCCGCGGGATCGAGCGCCGGGTGGAAGGTGATCTCGACGCGGCCCCCCGCCGAACGGGCCAGCAGCGACACGAGATGCCCGCCGAATTCCATCTCGCCCCACCAGCCGTAGAGCGTCGCCGGCAGATCCGGCCTCGGGTGATAGCGGAGCGTCACCGGCTGGGTTCGTGCCCCCTCGCCGATCTCCGGCTCCAGGAAGACGCCGAAGAGCGAGGATTTGAACGGCAACACCCGCTGTCCGTCGCTGCTGGTCCCTTCCGGGAACAGGCAGAGCCGGTCGCCCCGGGCGAGACGCGCGCCGAGCGTCTCGGCCTGCCGCCGCGCCTCGGTCGCGCGGCGTTCGATGAAGACGGTGCCGATGGCGCGGCCGATGAAGCCGATCACCGGCCAGGAGGCCACCTCGGCCTTGGAGACGAAATTCACCCGCGCGGCGCTTTGCAGGGCCACGATGTCGAGCCAGCTCGAATGGTTCGCGACCAGAGCCCCCGGCATTCGCATCGGCGTTCCGCGAACCTCCGTCCGGAGCCCGAGCAGGCGAAGCGCCCCGCGGGCCCAGACCCGCACCACTCCCGGCGCGACCGCCCGGTCCCCCCGCCGCGAGAGAAGCCGGTCGAAACCCCGAAGCACGAGGAAGATCGCGAAGGACCCGAGGAGCCACAGGAGCGCGAGCGGCGCCCTGAGGCAGAGCCGCGCCCGCTCGGCGATGGTGAGCGGCCCGAGGTCCGGAGGCCGGGCGCCGTTCCAGCCGGCTCTCACGCCGCGCGCCCCCGCTCGTAGAAGGAACGGTACCGCTCGGTCATCCGCGTCGTGTCCATCACCACGCAGACATCGACCGTGTTGAAGCGCCTGTCCACGAAGGCACCCTCGCCGACCCAGCCGCCAAGCCGCAGATAGGCGTTGATGAGCGGCGGGATCATCTTTCGCGCGCGTTTCTCGTCGATCTCGCCGGGTGTTTCCATCGCTACGTACGCCTCGGCGCGCGCGCGCACGCGCAGATCCTCGGGCGCGAGGTGGTGGCGGTGAAGATAGGCGAGCGCCTCCGCGTAGGGCGCGGGATCGGCGCCGGCGAAACTCGCGACGCCGAACAGGATCTCGATCCGGCGGTCCAGCACGTATTCGGCGAGGCCGTTCCAGAGCAGATGCATCGCCGGGCCGCCGCGATGCTCCTTCGCCACGCAGGAGCGGCCAAGCTCCAGGCTGCGCCGGCCATCGCACAGGATCGGGCCGAGATCGTATTCGCTGGCGCCATAGAAGCCGGGACCGGAACGCGCCACCTCGTCGCGCAGGAGCCGGTAGGCGCCGACCACCCGGTCGAGCGGGTCCCCGGCCGTGCTCGCCCGATCGACGAGCAGCAGGTGATCGAACCAGCCGTCGAACGCGTCCCATTCGCGCCGCGCGGCGCGTTGATCCGGCGTCGCCTCGGCGCCCATCTCCTCGACGAAGACGCGATAGCGCAGACGCTGCGCGGCGGCGACCTCCTCCGCGCAATCGGCGAGCTTCACCTGATACCGACTGAGGTTGACCGACATGAGCGCCCCGGCNGCCCATCTCCTCGACGAAGACGCGATAGCGCAGACGCTGCGCGGCGGCGACCTCCTCCGCGCAATCGGCGAGCTTCACCTGATACCGACTGAGGTTGACCGACATGAGCGCCCCGGCGGCGACGCGGGCTCCCCTTCGACCCGCCTCTCCCTGCTTACCCGGTCGGGGGCCGTCATTCAAACCCTCACCCCGGGCGATCAAGTGAATCAGGGGTGAATCCGGCCCTGTTCACAAATATTTAATAGTCCACTGCGACCTGCTAGTGACTATCGCCAGACCCGAATTCCGGCCAGAGCTCAACACGGGAGCCGTCTATGACCACCTTGCCGGCGTGTTCGAAATTCACGGTGATCCTGTCACCGATCTTCGACTGCACCTGTCCGAGCCCCCAATCGGGCTGGAGGGGATGGCGTACGAGGTTTCCGGGCTCGAGGAATTCGTTCATGACCGGCCATCCATTCGCGGGGTTGAGGGCGTGGCGGTTGAAGGCACGGGAGTTGAAGGCATGAGCGCGCCCGAACTCGCAACCGGAAACGCGCCCGAACTCGCGGCGCTGGTCAGCGCGCGTCTCTGTCATGACCTGATAAGCCCGATCGGGGCCATCGGCAACGGGCTCGAACTCCTGCGCATGACGGAGAGCACCGGTCGGAACGCGGGCGGGGGTCCCGAGTTGGCTCTCATCTCGGACAGCCTCGGAACCGCCCTCGCCCGGCTCCGCTTCTACCGGATCGCCTTCGGACCGGCCGACGAGAGGGCCCGGCAGTCCGTCGACGAGGCGCGGCAGATCACGGATGCGCTCTACGCGGGCCGGTTCGGCGTGACCTGGATCGACGGCGAGGCGACCACGATGTCCCGCACCGCAGCCCAGATCGCCTTTCTCGCGATCCTCTGCTTCGAGCGCAGCCTGCCGATGGGAGGCGACGTGGTGGTGTCCCTGGCCGACGACCGGGTCCAGCTTCGCGCCGAGGAGTGCCGGGTCAACGCCCCGGCCGAGCTCTGGCTGCATGTCACGAGCGGCGCGCCGGTTCCCGAGCCCCGGCCCGACAATGTGCAGTTCCAGCTCCTGCGCCGCGCCCTGACGGCGCGCGGTTACCACGCCGAGCGCCGGTTCTCGGCGAACACGGCCGAACTCAGCCTCATCGGTCCCGGCCTCGCCCGCGCGATTCCGGCCTGAGCGATAACGGCCGGGCCGATACTGCCCGTGCGGATACCGGCCCGAGGCGGTCTCCGCACGGCCCCGACGATGCTGGCCCGGAGACGGGATACCCTCGGGGACTGTCAGGCCGGGGACAGCCCGTCGCGGAAGCGGCGCATGTTCTCGCGATAGCGCGCCGCGCCGCCGCGCATCTTCTCGATCTCGTCCTCGGACATGATGCGCGCGACCTTGCCGGGGCGCCCCATCACCAGCGCGCCGTCCGGGATCTCCTTGCCCTCCGTGACGAGCGCGCCAGCCCCGATCAGCGCGCCCGCGCCGATCCTCGCCCCGTTCAGCACCGTCGCGCCCATGCCGACCAGGCTCCCCTCGCCGATGGTACAGCCATGCAGGATCGCCATGTGCCCGATCGTGCACCGCGCGCCGACCTCGAGCGGGAAGCCCATGTCGGTGTGCATCACGCAGCCGTCCTGGACATTGCTGTCCTCGCCGATGGTGATCGGCTCGTTGTCGCCGCGCAGCACCGCGTTGAACCAGACGGAAGCGCCCCGGCGCAGGATGATCCGGCCGATGAGCCGCGCGCCGGGCGCCACCCAGTAGTCGCCGTCCTCGGGCACCTCCGGAGCGATCCCGTCGAGCGTGTAGAGCACCGTCATGTCATCCTCTCCTCGAATTCGCGGTTGAGCCCGGCGACGATCCCGAGCAGTTCCGGCCTCCGGTCGCGCCTCAGGCGCTCGGCCGCGATGATCGCCCGAAGCTCCACCTCGCAGGCGTCGAGATCGCGGTTCACCAGCACGTAGTCGTATTCGGCCCAGTGACTGATCTCGTCGCGCGATTTCGCCATCCGGCCCGCGACCACCTCGGCGCTGTCCTGCGCCCGCGCCCGGAGCCGCGCTTCGAGTTCGGCGATCGAAGGCGGCAGGATGAAGATCGTCACCACCGCGTCGCGCAGGCTCGAATTGCGGATCTGCTGGCCGCCCTGCCAGTCGACGTCGAAGAGCACATCCTGCCCCGTCGAGATGGCCCGCTCCACCGGGGCGCGGGGGCTGCCGTAGAGGTTGCCGAAGACCTCGGCATGTTCGAGCATCTGATCCGCCTCGGCCATCGCCTCGAACTCGGCACGGTCGGTGAAATAGTAGTGCTCGCCCTCCACCTCGCCCGGCCGGGGCGCCCGTGTTGTCGCCGAGATCGAGAACCGCACATTGGGATCGCTGGCGAGCAGGCGGCGTGACAACGTCGATTTCCCCGCCCCGGATGGCGAGGAGAGGATGATCAGGAGGCCACGCCGGGTCGGCGCGACGCTCATCTTCTATTCCACATTCTGAACCTGCTCACGCAACTGGTCGACCGCCACCTTCATCTCCAGCCCGATCGCTGTCAAATCCGCGGAGCCGGCCTTGGCGCAGAGCGTATTGGCCTCGCGGTTGAACTCCTGCGTGAGAAAATCGAGCCGGCGCCCGACCGGGCCATCGCTTTCCAGGAGCTTGCGCGCGGAGACGACATGCGCGTCGAGCCGGTCCAGTTCCTCGGTCACATCCGCCTTGACCGCGATCAGCGCCAGTTCCTGGGCGAGCCGCGCCTCGTCGATCTGGCCGGTCTGGCCGAGAACCGCGTCGACCCGCTGCCTGAGCAGCGCCGCGGTCCGCGGTCCCCGAGCTTCCGCCACCGTCCGCGCCTCGGCGACCAATTCGGCGAGCCGGTCGATGCGTCCGCCGACGATGCGGGTGACCTCGGCCCCTTCCTCGGCCCGCGCCGCGCGCAGCTTCGCGGCGAGCGGCTCCACCGTCCCGCCGAGCACCGCGATCACCTCCGGGTTCTCGGCCGGCGGAGACGTGTCCGGTTCCAGCACGCCGCGCACCGAAAGCAGATCCGCCGCCGTCATCGGGGCGAGATGCAGGCCGCGCCGGGCCGCGGCCTCGCCGGCGACCTCGGCGGCTTCGATCGCCATCGCGAGCCCCGCGGAGCTGATCCGGGGCGTCCCGGAGGAGCCGTTGCGCGATACGCGCAGTCCGACGGTCACCGACCCCCGGCTCAGGACCTTCCCGAGCGCCAGCCTGAGCGGCGCCTCGAGCCCCTCGAAACCTTCCGGCAGCCGCAGTCGCAGGTCCAGATTGCGCCCATTGACGCTTCGCGCCTCCCAGGCCCAGGAGACGTCGTCGACCGTTCCCGATAGGTCCGCGAATCCCGTCATGGAAGCGAGTGGCATTGTCGAACCCCCGCGCGGGCCTGACCTCACCACCGCGCTCAAAATTTAGGCAAATTCGGCGTGCATTAACGACAAGAGTGCGAATTCCGCGACTTGGACCGCGATCCCGGCTAGGCTGTGAGGAATTCATTAACCAATGACCGCGTGTATCCGAGTGAGAGGTAAACAGGCGGTCAGGCCGGGTCAAGTTTCGAAATGAACGATGCGATGCTCACCTCCCTCCACTCCTACTGGGACCGCCTGCGTGCCGGGCGCGTCGCGCCCTATCGCGCGGAGATAGATCCGCGCGAGTTCGAATCCGCGCTCGAGAACATGTTCATCCTCGAGCGGCTCAGCCCGGAGAACCTGCGGGTCCGGCTCGCGGGCATGAAGATCTGCGAGATGATGGACATGGAAGTCCGCGGCATGGAGGCGGCGTTCCTGATCGGCGAACCCGACCGCGCGCGGTTCGAGCGGCTGCTCAACGTCGCGATGGCAGAGCCCGCGGTGGTCGAGCTTCAGCTCGAGGCGCGGACCCGTTCGGGCGCCTTCCGGGGCAGCATGCTGCTGATGCCGCTGCGCGGGGATTTCGGCGAGATCAACCGCGTGCTCGGCTGCCTCGGCGCGGAAAGCGACTACTTCACTCCGCCGCTCTCCTTCACGATCCGCGACGCGACGGTCCGCCCGGTCGAGACCAGCGTCCAGCCGCGGGCCGAGACGACACGCCGTGCCCTGCCCGGCTTCGCGGAGGATCAGCCGGCCTTCGCGGGCGCGCCGCCGAAGCTCCGCGCGATCGAGGGCAACCCCGATGCATCCGGCGGCCGGGAGAGGCCCCGCCCGCGCCTGCGCATCGTCGAGTCCGACTGATCCGGTCGCACGGGATCGACTTTGCCCGATCCGTCTGGATAATCGAGCCTGACCGATCCGGGCCGACTGGCCCGACCATTCGGCTGGCCCGACCATCAGGCTGACCCGCCAATTCGCCTGTCCAGCGGGCCGATCAGCCCAACGATCCTCCGGCGGGCGCGTCGCGCGCACCGCCCTCCCCTCTCCGGGCCTCCGCCACATCAGCGTCCTCGTCGGGCGCGCGGGCGTCGAGCTCCTCCTCGACAAGCGCGAGAAGACGCAGCGCCGCCGGCGAGAGCGATCGTCCCCGCGCGCGGATGATGTAATAGGGCGAGACCAGCAGATCGCTCTCCGGCCTGAGCTGGACGAACCCCGCGCTGACCGGTGGGCGCGTCATCATCCGCGTCACCTCCCGCGCCATCGGCGCGACCGCGTCGGTCCGTGACAGGAAGGCGATCATCACCACCAGGGAGGACGTCGAGACGATGCTCGGCGGCGGCCTCAAACCGGCACGCGAGAGCGCGTCCTCGACCGTGGTCCGGATCGGCGTCCCGGGCTCGGGAATGATCCAGTCGAAGGCCCGGATGTCGGCGAGCGCGACACGGTCACGGCCCGCCAGCGAATGATCGCGCCGCACCAGGAAGCTCACCGATTCATGCCAGGCGGGCCGGAGCGAGAAGGCCCCGCGATCGGCCCCCGGCGGCGGGCGACCGAGCACGAAATCATAGTCCGCCGCGCCGATCCCGCGCACCAGCGCCGCCGAGGGCGCCACATCGACCCGGACCTCGACCTCCGGCGCCTCGGCGCGGAGTTTGCGGATCGCCGGCACGACATAGCCCACGGCCGGCCCGGTCACCGCGCCCACCGCGACCTGCCCGGCCCGCCCCTCGCGCAGTGCCGTGACTTCACGCGTCAGATCGCGCATCTCGACCGACATTCCATGCGCCCGGCGGGCGATCACCCGCCCCATCGGCGTCGGCGCCATCCCCTTGGCATGCCGCTCGAAGAGCGGCGCGCCGACGATCCGCTCGATCTCCGCGAGCATGCGCGAGGCCGCGGGCTGGGTGATCGCCAGCAGATCGGCCGCGACCCGCAACTGTCGGTGCTCCGCGATCGCCGCGATCAGGCGAAGCTGGCTGAGCTTGAGGTTCAGGACCGGTTCGGGCGGCATGGGACATACCATTCATGGCAAGACTATCGCCAACAATGTAATTTGATTGATATGTCATGCCGAGTGAAAACGCGGTGGGACGAGCCAGGGCGGCCACCGGGGCGGAGACGGTTGTCACCGCCGCCCGCTTGTGACCACCCTGACGGAGCCACAGCCCCGGCGCCGGACCGTCGAGCCGAACGGATCACCCGAGCGGATCACCCGGACAGACCACGGAGAGCCCTGCCATGACCGCCTTCACCCCGAAACCCTGGCCCCGCCGTCTCCGCTCGCAGGAATGGTTCGGCGGCACCGGCCGCGACCAGATCTATCACCGGGGCTGGATGCGCAATCAGGGTTTCCCGGCGGATCTCTTCGACGGCCGCCCGGTGATCGGCATCCTCAACACCTGGTCGGAACTCACCCCCTGCAACGCGCATCTGCGCGATCTCGCCGAGCGGGTGCGCTGGGGCATCTACGAGGCCGGCGGCTTCCCGGTCGAAGTGCCGGTCTTCTCCGCCTCCGAGAGCGCCTTCCGGCCGACCGCGATGATGTTCCGCAACCTCGCCGCGATGGCGGTGGAGGAGGCGATCCGGGGCCAGCCGATGGACGGCTGCGTGCTGATGGTCGGCTGCGACAAGACCACGCCCTCGCTCCTGATGGGCGCCGCCTCCTGCGACCTGCCCTCGATCGTGGTGACCGGCGGGCCGATGCTGAACGGCTATTTCCGGGGCGAGCGGGTCGGCTCGGGCACGCATCTCTGGAAATTCTCGGAAGCCGTGAAGGCGGGCGAGATGACGCCGGAGGAATTCTCCGAGGCGGAGGCCTCGATGAGCCGCTCGCCCGGCTCCTGCAACACGATGGGCACGGCCTCGACCATGGCCTCGATGGCCGAGGCGCTCGGCATGGCCCTCTCGGGCAACGCGGCGATCCCCGCGGTCGACTCGCGGCGCAGGATGATGGCGCAGCTCACGGGGCGACGGATCGTCCAGATGGTGAAGGACGATCTTAAACCCTCGGATGTGCTGACCAAACACGCATTCGAGAATGCGATCCGGACCAACGGGGCGATCGGCGGCTCGACCAACGCGGTCATCCATCTGCTCGGCATCGCGGGGCGGGTTGGCGTGGACCTGACCCTTGATGACTGGGACCGGCTCGGCCGCGACGTGCCGACGATCGTGAACCTGATGCCCTCGGGCAAGTATCTGATGGAGGAGTTCTTCTACGCCGGCGGCCTGCCCGTCGTCATCCGGCGGCTCGGCGAGGCGGGGCTGCTGCACAAGGAGGCGCTGACCGTCGCGGGCGAGTCGATCTGGGATCAGGTCAAGGACGTTCGCAACCACAACGAGGACGTGATCCTGCCGGCGGAACGCGCGCTGACCGAGCATGGCGGCATCGCCGTCCTGCGCGGCAACCTCGCCCCGAACGGCGCGGTTCTGAAACCCTCCGCCGCCTCGGCCCATCTCCTGAAGCACCGGGGCCGCGCCGTCGTCTTCGAGGACATCGACGACTACAAGCGCAAGATCAACGACGAGACGCTCGACATCGACGAGACCTGCGTCATGGTGCTGAAGAACTGCGGGCCGAAGGGCTACCCCGGCATGGCGGAGGTCGGCAACATGGGCCTGCCGCCCAAGGTGCTCCGCAAGGGGATCACCGACATGGTGCGCATCTCCGACGCGCGCATGTCTGGCACCGCCTATGGCACGGTCGTCCTGCACACCTCGCCGGAAGCCGCGGTCGGCGGCCCGCTCGCGGTCGTGCGCGACGGCGACATGATCGAGATCGACGTCGAGGCCCGGCGCATCCATCTCGACATCACCGAGACCGACCTCGCCGACCGCCTGGGCGGCTGGAAGCCCCATGTCGCCGCGCCGAACGGCGGCTACGCGCAGCTTTTCCATACCCATGTGCAGGGTGCCGATACCGGAGCGGATTTCGACTTCCTCAAGGGCTGCCGCGGCGCGCCCGTGGGCAAGGACAGTCACTGATGGGCGGGACACTGATGGGTGGGGTCGTGAAGGCGAGCGCGGGCGTCAGGGAGGCCGAAGCCGCGCCTCTCGAACCCGCGGTGGTCGACTGGATCGCGGTTGACTGGGGGACCAGCAACCTGCGCGCCTGGGCGATGACCGACGCGGGCGAGGTGCTCGGCTGCCGCGCTTCCGACCGCGGCATGGGGCGGCTCGCCGCCTCCGACTATCCCGGGGTGCTGGGGGATCTCGCCCGGGGCTGGACGCCGCGCGACGCGGGCCGGCCGCTGCCGGTGCTGGTCTGCGGCATGGCAGGCGCGCGGCAGGGCTGGTGCGAGGCGCCCTACCTCCCGGTCCCGACGCCGCCGCTCGGACCCGGCGCCGTGAGCCCGCCGGACGCGCCCGAAGGGTTCAAGGTCCTGATCCTGCCGGGTCTGAGCCAGACCTCGCCCCGGGCGGATGTGATGCGGGGCGAGGAAACCCAGATCGCCGGCGCCCTCGCCCGCGACCCCGGCTTCGAAGGCGAGATCTGCCTGCCGGGGACGCATTGCAAATGGGCATCCGTCGCGGGCGGCGAGGTCACCGGCTTCCAGAGCTTCCTGACCGGCGAACTCTATGAGCTTCTCGCCACCCGCTCGGTCCTGCGCCACGGGCTCGCGGGTGCGGGCGAGGACGCGGCCGGCTTCGACGCCGCCTTCGCGACGGCGGTCGCGGAGGCGCTCGCCGATCCGGATGCCGTGCCCGCCGCGTTCTTCGGCATCCGCGCCGAGGGGCTGCTCGGGGGATCGCGGCCCGACAGCGGGGCGGGAAGGCTCTCCGGTCTCCTGATCGGCGCCGAACTCGCCGCGCGGGGCGGCGCGGATTGGGCCGGCCGGTCCCTCGTCATCATCGGCGCGGGACGGCTGTCGGAGCTCTACGCCGCCGCGCTCGCCATCGCCGGGGCGCCCGAGCCGAAGCGCCTGCATGCCACCGAAGCCACGCTCGCGGGCCTCCGCGCCGCCCGCGCGCGTCTTGTCGATACGGAGTGATCACCATGGCCCGTCATCTGGTCGCCATTCTGCGCGGCATCCGCCCCGAGGAAGCGCCCGCCCATGCGCAAGCGCTCATCGACGCGGGGATCACCCTGATTGAAGTGCCGCTCAACTCACCCGATCCGTTCGACAGCATCGAAGTCCTGGTCCGGGACTTCGGATCGGCGGCCGAGATCGGCGCCGGAACGGTGCTCGACACCGAGGCGGTCGCGCGGCTCGCCGGAATCGGCGCCCGGATCGTCGTCTCGCCGAACTGCGACACCGACGTGATCGCCGCGACCCGCGCCGCCGGGATGGCGTCCTATCCCGGCGTGCTGACCCCCACCGAATGCTTCGCCGCGCTCGGCGCCGGAGCGACGGCGCTCAAGATCTTCCCGTCCTTCCTCATCGGCACCGCCGGGCTCAAGGCGATCCGCGCGGTCCTGCCGCCGGAGACGCTGATCTACGCGGTGGGCGGCGCCGACGCATCGAACTTCAGCGACTGGTTCGACGCGGGCGCGCAGGGGTTCGGCATCGGCACCGCGCTCTACCGGCCGGGGCAGAGCCCGGAGAACACGGCCGCCGCCGCGAAGGCGATCGTCGCCGCCTACGACGCCGCGCTGGAGAAGGCCCGATGACAGAGAGCCCCGACACCGCCGACGTCTTCGACCCGAGGATCTGCGAGCTTGGCGAGGGACTGCTCTGGCACCCGGACCGCCGCCAGCTGTTCTGGTTCGACATCCTCGGCCAGCGGCTCCTGAGCCGGCAGGACGATGAGGAACTGGTCTGGGACTTCGACGAGATGCATTCCGCCGCCGGCTGGATCGACCATGACCGGCTGCTGCTCGCCTCGGAAACCGGGCTCTGGGATTTCACCCTCGCGACCGGCGAGCGGCGGCTTCTCGCGCCGCTGGAGGCGGATCGGCGGGATATCCGCTCCAACGACGGCCGCGCCGATCCCTGGGGCGGCTTCTGGATCGGCACGATGAGCAAGACTGGCGAACGCGGCCAGGGCGCGATCTGGCGCTATCACGCGGGCGAGTTGCGCAAGCTGCACGAGGCGATCAGCATCCCGAATGCGATCTGCTTCGACGAGGATCGCGCGCGCGCCTATTTCGCCGACACGCCCACCTCGACGGTCTGGAAGCAGACGCTCGATCCGGTGACCGGCTGGCCGACCGGGGAGAAGCAGGTGTTCCTCGACCTCCGCGACGAGAAGCTGCACCCCGATGGCGCGGTGATCGACACCGCCGGGCGGTTCTGGAACGCGCAATGGGGTTCGGGCCGGGTCGCCTGCTACGATCCAGACGGGCACCTGCTGTTCTCCGAGGGTTTCCCCGCCAGCCGCGTCACCTGCCCCGCCTTCTCGGGGCCGGACCTCTCGCAGCTGGTCGTCACCTCGGCCTGGGAGGGATTGTCCGAGACGGCGCGCGCCGCCGAGCCGCTCGCCGGCGCCACCTTCTCCCGCCGCGTCCGCGCGATCGGCATCGCCCCGCCGCGCGCGCGGGTCCCCTGACCCCAGTCGTCGCGGGGCCGTCGCGGGCCTCAGCGCGTCGAGAAGCCGAGCCGCGTCCGGTGCCGGTACTCCTGCCCCGGCTCCAGCCAGGCGAAGGGGAAATCCGGCCGGTTCGGACTGTCGGGCCAGGCCTGCGGCTCGAGGCAGAAGGCATCGCCCGCCCGCGGCGCCACCCCGCCCTTGCCCGGAACCGTTCCGTCGAGGAAGTTGCCAGAATAGAACTGCAATCCGGGCTGGTCCGTCCAGAGCCGCAGTACCCGGCCCGAAACCGGGGCCCAGACCTCGGCCGCCAGGGTCAGCGGACCCGCCCCGACCCAGCCCTCCGCCCCGCCGATCACGCCGTCGAGGCAGAAATTGTGATCGTAGCCCCGCCCGCGCAGAAGCTGCGGCGTTCCGGCGCGGATCGCGTCCCCGATGCGCCGGGGCGCGCGGAAGTCGAACGGCGTCCCCGCGACCGGTTCGGGTCCGCCCTCGGGAATGGCCTCGGCGGTCACGGGAAGGAAGCGGCTCGCATGGATCGTCAGCCGGTGATCCAGCACGTCGCGCATCAGATCCGGGCTCGCGAGATTGCCTTCGAGGTTGAAGAAGGCGTGGTTGGTCATGTTGACCGGCGTCGGCCTGTCGCTCCGCGCGGAGATCTCGATGTCGAGCACAATCTCGCCACCCTCGTCGGCGAGACTGTAGATCACCTCCGCCTCCAGCCGGCCCGGAAAGCCCTGGTCGCCATCGGGGCTGACGAGGCGGAACCGGGCGGCCGGCCCGCTCCCGCCAGTGACCTCGCTGATCTCCCAGTTTCGCCGGTCGAAGCCGTCGGCGCCGCCATGCAGCGCATTCGGCCCGTCATTCGGCGCGACCTGATACTGGTTTCCGTCGCGCGCGAACCGCCCACCGGCGATCCGGTTGGCATAGCGGCCGACGGTCGCGCCGAGGAAACCGCGATGGCCGCGGTATTCCGCCACCGTGTCGTGGCCAAGCAGGATGTCGTCCGGCCGACCGTCCCGATCCGGCAGTTCCAGCGCCGCGAGCGTGGCGCCGAGCGACAGGAGCCGTGCGCGGACCGGCCCGAGCGACAGCGTGACCGCCTCGACACCGTCGCCGGCCTCGACCCGCTCGGCCGCGGCGGTCATGACCGGTCCTCCGCTGCGTCGTGGAAGGCTTCGACCTCATGGCGCCGGCCGATCATGAAGGCATCGGCGACCAGCATCAGCGGCGAGAGATCCACATCCGACCGCCCGGCGGCGATGAGCTCCACGAAACGGGCATAGAGCCGGCGGTACTCCTCGTCCGGTTCCGCCACCGGCGCGCCGCCATCGATCGCGAGTTCCGCCCCGCCCTTCGAGAGCCGCAGCGACCCGCGATCCGTCTCGACGAGAATGTCCCAGGATTGCGGACCGGTCTGGCGCCAGTCGAGTTCCATCGTGACGGGGATACCCCCGGCCATCACCATATCGACCTCAGCCGCGATCGGCGTGGCGCGGTTCGCGGGGAAGTAGAGTGCGCTCCGGATCGCGGCGAGCGGCCCCGGCAGGATCGCGGTGGCGATCGAGAGCGCGTTGATACCGGGATCGAAGACGCCAAGCCCGCCCGGTTCCCAGATCCAGGCCTGACCCGGATGCCACTGGCGCACGTCTTCCCTCCAGATGATCCGCGCGCTCCGGACCTCGCGCTCGGCGAGCCAGCGACGGGCGGGCGCGACAGCCGCCGCCTCGCGCGAATGCCAGGTCGCGAAGACGGTGAGACCCGCGGCTTCCGCCGCGCGGCGCAGCGCCTCGACCTCGGCAAGGGTGGCGCCGGGCGGCTTCTCCAGCATGACATGCTTGCCCGCGCCGAGCGCCGCCATCGCCTGGCCGAAACGGCCCTCGGGCGGGGTGCAGAGCGTGACCGCGTCGATCTCAGGCTCGGCCGCGAGCAGGTCCTCGATCGTCGCGTAGGAAGGCAGTCCATCGAGCCCGGCGTTCCGGCTCGCGATCGCGGCGAGGCGCGCGCCGGGCGTCGCCTCGATCGCCGGCAGATGCTGGTCCCGGGCGATCTTCCCGAGCCCCACGAGCGCAAGTTTCAATGCCATTGCTTCCCCGATCCCCTCCTTGCCGGCGCCCGAACCCGGGCGATTCGCGAAGGCCCCGCGCGGCCTCTCGCCCCGACCAGTCTGGCCCGCGATCCGAGGCCGCGTCAATTTGCTTAAAAATCATACTATTATGCCACCGGAGCGTGATCGACGGATATCGGCATCGCTTGTGCGCGGCACCCTAGAATCAATATTAATCTCATATTCTCAGTATATTGCCCTGATACCATCTCATTGTTCCGGAGCACGAAGCCGATGCATCATCGGATTCCATCTTTCCGTTGATCGGTAATTTGTACTATTATATCCAGCACGACAGAGGCACCACAAGACCTCGCGCACCCAAGGAGGATACCATGTTCCGCACTGTCGCGACCGCCGGAGCGGCCGCCATTCTCGCCACTTTCGCCAGCACCGTCGCCGCCAGCGCGCTGACCGTCGGCTTCAGCCAGATCGGCTCGGAATCCGGCTGGCGCGCCGCGGAGACCACTGTCACCCAGCAGCAGGCGAAGGAGCGCGGCATCGACCTCAAGTTCGCCGACGCGCAGCAGAAGCAGGAGAACCAGATCAAGGCCGTCCGGGGCTTCATCGCCCAGGGCGTGGACGCGATCCTGATCGCCCCCGTGGTCGCGACCGGATGGGACGGCGTGCTGGAGGAAGCGCAGGAGGCGGAGATCCCGGTCATACTGCTCGACCGGCAGATCGACGCTTCGGAGGATCTCTACCTGACCGCCGTCACCTCCGATCAGGTCCATGAGGGCAAGGTCGCGGGCGACTGGCTCGTCGGCGCGGTGGGGGACGCGGAATGCAAGGTGGTGGAGTTGCAGGGCACCACCGGTTCCTCGCCCGCGATCAACCGCAAGAAGGGGTTCGAGGAGGCGCTCGCCGGCCACGCCAACATTTCCATCGTCCGGAGCCAGACCGGCGACTTCACCCGCACGAAGGGCAAGGAAGTCATGGAGAGCTTCATCAAGGCCGAGGGCGGCGGTGCCGATATCTGCGCCGTCTATGCGCATAACGACGACATGGCGGTCGGCGCGATTCAGGCGATCAAGGAAGCCGGGCTGAACCCCGGCACCGACATCAAGATCGTCTCGATCGACGCGGTGCCCGACATCTTCCTCGCGATGGCGAATGGCGAGGCGAATGCGACGGTGGAACTGACGCCGAACATGGCCGGGCCGGCCTTCGACGTGCTCGAAGCCTATCTCAGCGACGGGACCGAGCCGGAGAAGTGGATCCAGACCGAATCGAAGCTCTTCACGGCCGAGGATGATCCGCAGGCTGTGTACGAGTCCAAGAAGGATCTCGGCTACTGATCCGTCCGGGCGGGGCTTCGCGCCCCGCCCTCGGCGCCGCCGACCGCGGCCGGCGCGCGCCATCGCAGGCAGGCCACGACTGAGAAGCCATCTGAGGGAGTTCGGGGCATGGCGGCTCACGCACTGCTCGAAGCGCGGGGGATCTCCAAATCCTTCTTCGGCATCCGCGCGCTTGAGAACGTCGATTTCGACCTGCGCGCGGGCGAGATCCACGCGCTGCTCGGCGAGAACGGCGCCGGGAAATCGACGCTGGTGAAGATCCTGACCGGCGCTTACCGACGGGACGCGGGGTCAATCGCGCTCGAAGGTCAGCCGGTCTCGCCGAGCGACGTGGGCGAGGCGCAGGAGCTTGGCATCGGCACGGTCTATCAGGAGGTCAATCTCCTCGAGAACCTGACCGTCGCGGAGAACCTCTATCTCGGGCGCCAGCCGCGCCGCTTCGGGCTCATCGACCGGCGGCGGATGGAGCGTGACGCCAAGGCGCTGCTTTCCGGTTACGGCCTCGATCTCGACGCGGGCGAGACGCTCGCGCATTACTCCGTCGCGGTGCGCCAGATCATCGCCATCGCCCGCGCCGCGGATCTCTCGGGCAAGGTGCTCTTCCTCGACGAGCCGACCGCGAGCCTCGACGCGCGCGAGGTGGAGCTCGTCTTCGGCATCCTGCGCGAACTGAAGGCGCGCGGCCTCGGGATCGTGCTGATCACGCATTTTCTCGATCAGGTCTATGCGATCGCCGATCGGGTGACGGTGCTGCGCAACGGCGAATTCGTCGGCAGCCGCGCCATCGCCGATCTGCCGAAACGCGACCTGATCGGCATGATGCTCGGCCGCGAACTCGCCGAGGAGACGCATCACCGGCCCGACATGGCCGAGAGCGCGGCTGAGGGACCGGCCCCAATCCGCTTCCGCGACTACGGCAAGCGGGGCAGCGTCGCGCCCTTCGACCTCGACGTGCGCCCGGGCGAAGTCGTCGGCATCGCCGGGCTGCTCGGCTCGGGGCGCTCGGAGACGGCCTTCCTGCTCTTCGGGATCGACCGCGCCGATACCGGGCACGCCGAGATCGACGGCGAGACGGTCGCGATCACCTCCCCGCCCGATGCGGTCAGCCATGGCTTCGGCTTCTGCCCCGAGGACCGCAAGAGCGACGGCATCATCGGCGATCTGTCGATCCGCGAGAACATCATCCTGGCGCTGCAGGCGCATCGCGGCTGGGCGAAGCCGCTCTCGCCGCGGGAACAGTCCGACCTCGCGCGCCACTACATCCGCGCGCTCGACATCCGCCCGCCGGTGCCGGAACGGCCGATCAAGTTTCTCTCCGGCGGCAACCAGCAGAAGGTGATCCTCGCCCGCTGGCTCGCCACGAAGCCGCGGTTCCTGATCCTCGACGAGCCGACGCGCGGCATCGACATCGGCGCCCATGCCGAGATCATCCGCCTGATCGAGCAGCTCTGCGCCGAGGGCATGGCGCTCGTCGTCATCTCGTCCGAGCTCGAGGAACTGGTCGCCTATTCGCACCGCGTGATCGTGCTCGCCGACCGCCGCCACGTGCGCGAGCTGAAGGGCGCGGAGATTTCGGCGCAGGCGATCATGGGTGCCATGGCCGCCGATCCCGCGACCGGAAAGGAGACCGCCGCGTGACCTGGCTCACTTCCCGCCTCCGCCGCCTCGCGCCGCAACTCGTGGCGCTGGCACTCGTTCTCGCGGCGATTTCCCTGATCGCGCCGGGGTTTCTCGACGTGACCTTCCAGAACGGCCGCCTCTACGGCAGCCCGATCGACGTGCTGGTCCGCGCGGCACCGGTGGCGCTGCTCGCGGTCGGCATGACGCTCGTCATCGCGACGAAGGGGATCGACCTCTCGGTCGGCGCGACGATCGCGATCACCGGCGCGGTGGCGGCCTCGATGGTCGCCGCCGGGCATGCGCTGCCGGTGGTGATCGTCGCGGCGCTCGGCGTCGGCCTCGTCTGCGGCGTCTGGAACGGGCTTCTCGTCGGGATCGCCGATATCCAGCCGATCATCGCGACGCTCATCCTCATGGTCGCGGGCCGGGGCATCGCGCAGCTCATCACCGAGGGCGTGATCCTCACCTTCAACGATCCCGGCTTCGCCTTCCTCGGCTCCGGCGCGGTCCTCGGCGTGCCGATGCCGGTGATCCTCTGGGTCATGACCGGCATCGCTGTCGGGCTGCTGGTCCGCGTCTCGGCACTCGGCCTGCTGATCGAGGCGGTCGGGATCAACCGGCGCGCCTCGATGCTGATCGGGATCAAGGCGCGGTTCCTGATCGTCTTCGTCTACGCCGTCGCCGGCCTCTGCGCCGCGATCGCGGGGATGATCGTCACCGCGGACATCCGAGGCGCGGATGCGAACAACGCCGGGCTCTGGCTCGAGCTCGACGCGATCCTCGCCGTGGTGATCGGCGGCACCGCGCTCTCGGGCGGACGGTTCTCGATCTCCGCCTCGCTCGTCGGCGCGCTGATCATCCAGTCGCTCAATACCGGCATCCTGATCTCCGGCTGGCCACCGGAGTTCAACCTGATCATCAAGGCGGTGGTCATCGTCGTGATCCTCGCACTGCAATCGCCGGTCGTGGCGAACAGCCTCGCGGCCGCGGCCCGCGTCCGCGCCGGATTCCGCGACCCGAAGGGGACCCGGACATGACCCGCGCACCGCTCATTCGCGCCCGGAACCTGCCCTTCGCGGCGACGGTGCTGATCTTCCTCGCAGCCTATGCCTTCTGCGTGGCGCAGTTCCCGAACATGCTGTCCATGCGGGTCGCGGGGAACCTCCTCACCGACAACGCCTTCCTCGGCATCGCGGCGGTCGGCATGACCTTCGTCATCCTCTCGGGCGGCATCGACCTCTCGATCGGCTCCGTCATCGCCTTTACGAGCGTCTTCGTCGCGGTTCTCGTGCGCGAGGGCGTGCATCCGGCGCTCGCCTTCACGCTGGCGCTCGCACTCTCGACCGCCTTCGGGGCGGCGATGGGTCTGATGATCCACGGGCTCTCGATGCCGCCCTTCGTGGTCACCTTGGCGGGGATGTTCCTCGCGCGGGGCGCCGCTTTCCTGATCTCGACGGAATCGGTACCGATCTCGCATCCGTTCCTCGAGCAGCTGACCGACCTCTACTTCCGTCTGCCCGGGCGCGGCGGGCGGCTCACCTTCCTCGCGATGCTGATGCTGCTGGTTTTCATCGCCGGATCGCTGCTGGCGGGGCGGACACGCTTCGGCGCCAATGTCTATGCGCTCGGCGGCGGCGCGCAGTCGGCGGAGCTGATGGGCGTGCCGATCCGGCGCACGACGATCGGGCTCTACGCGCTCTCGGGTTTCCTCGCCGGCCTCTCCGGGCTCGCCTATACGCTCTACACCTCCGCCGGCTATTCGCTCGCGACGGTCGGCGTCGAACTCGACGCGATCGCCGCCGTCGTCATCGGCGGAACACTGCTGACCGGGGGTTCCGGCCTCGTCGCCGGCACGTTTTTCGGCTTGATGATCCAGGGTTTGATCCAGACCTATATCGTCTTCGACGGAACCCTGTCATCGTGGTGGACGAAGATCGTCATCGGCCTGCTGCTCTTCCTCTTCATCGTGCTGCGCCGCGTCATATTGCTGTTCCACGAGCGGGCGGGCGGAACCGGGGAAGGGCGCGCCGTCGCCGGAGGTTAGGACCATGGGCATCCTCGACAACCGGATACACGGCCCCCGCCCGCGCGGCAGCCACGGCCACGTCGTCGAAGAACTCGGCCGCGCGATCGTCTCGGGCGAGATCCCCCAGGCGTCGATCCTGCCGGGCGACCACGACCTGATGGAACGCTTCGGCGTCTCGCGCACGGTGCTGCGCGAGGCGATGAAGACGCTGGCGGCGAAACGGCTGATCGAGGCCAAGTCGCGGGTGGGCACGCGTGTGCTCGAGGACCGGCGTTGGAACTTCGTCGATTCCGACGTGATGAGCTGGCGGCTGAGCGCCGGGGTCGATCTCGAATTCGTGGTGCATCTCGCGGAGATGCGGCTGGCGCTCGAACCCTCGGCCGCCGCCCTCGCCGCCCGGCATGCGACCAATGACGAGATCCTGGAGCTCTACGCGATCGCCGAGCGCATGGACCGGCCCGAGCACAGCGAGGAATCCTTCGCCAAGGTCGACCTCGAATTCCACATCGCCGTCGCCAACGCCTCGCGCAACCCGTTCATGCGCTCGGTCTCGAGCCTGATCGAAGCGGCGCTGGCGGTATCGCTGCACCTCTCCTCGCCCGCCGTGACCCCGGGCGGGATCTCCACCTGCGCCTCGAACCACCTCCGCATCGCCCATGCGATCGCCGCGCGCGATCCCGAGCGCGCCGCCAACGCGATGCGCTTCGTGATCGACGACGGCGTGGCGCGCGTGCAGGATGTGCTCGGGCGATGAACTCGGTAAGCCGGATCCGCCCGAGCGGGCGGATCGCGTGGTTCGGGTCGCAGGCTGAGGTCCAATGCCGCGGGCACCGCGCGCGGTCCCAGCCGTGGATCGGCCGGAAGGATGAGGGAGCGCAACGGCGGTGATGGGAAATCGCGGATCATCAAACGGGATCGATGACGACGTGTTCTCGCGCCGAACCCGGCGGATGTACAAGTGGCGCCGCGGGGCGCTGAAACGCATCAAGCAGCAATTCTCGAAACGCATGCGTCAGGCGGCTCGCCAAGAGGTCCAGGAACAATGGCCGATGGGCAGGGAGCGAGACTCACCCCGTCCGTGATCGACGCCATCATCTCCGTGGGTGAAGGCTCGCCATGAAGCCGGGCAGACCCCCGGGGAGAACGGAGGTGCCGAGGGCGCCCACCGGCCCAGGCACGGCGGGACGGTTGGTGCGAAGGCTTGTACGCGGTCCCGCTCCGCCGCTATAAGACGGTCCGGCGCCGCGTTAGCTCAGCAGGTAGAGCAGCGCTCTTGTAAAGCGAAGGTCGTGGGTTCGATTCCCTCACGCGGCACCACTTTCCTGTCCGCCGATCGTCGTGGTTGATTGATAAAGTCCAGAAAACAAGGCATAATCTGGATCTAGCTGGTCACCCAGTGATCGCCTGCGTTCGCCCCAAGCCGGGCCAAGGTGAGGGTCGATCTGGGGGCCTTTCCGATGACCGGAAACGAAAGGCCCCCAGGATATCCCTCACGATTCCGCTATCCGCGCCCTGGGCCCCGCGAGCGGCCCTGCAAGGTCGGCGATGAGAAGGGGCGCTACCTTCAGGTCACGCCATCGGGAGGGCGACGCTGGAGCGTGAATTTCCGCGCCTCAGGCGGAGTCGAGAAGAAGCTGAGGACCTCGATTTACCGGCATTCCTGAGCCCTGATGGTATGAGCGGGGCGGATGGCGGCGCCACTGTTCGCTCTGGGTGAGTTCCATCGTGAAGTGCAACACCGTTGACGGATGAGGTATCCGTCTGTCGCCAAACAGATAACGGTGCTGCCATGTCAGATTATGCCCACCTCACTGCCGATGAAAGGG